>NZ_CP107968.1:1200000-1500000 GCF_036084755.1 Streptomyces sp. NBC_00370 | reverse complement strand
CTCGTCCTCGACGACCAGCAGAACCCCCTCGCCGTCGCCTTCGCGCGGCACGGGTCCCCGCCCGGCCGATGTCACCGCTGCCATACGTTCCCCCCGTGGTACGGATCGGCCTGCCTCCGACCATATGCCCCGCCGACCGGCGGGTTGACGGTTTGTCACCGACTCCCAGGAACCACTCAGGAAGCTCGCAGGAGCCGTACACCTGGGGCGGGCAGGATGTACGACATGAACTCTTCACCCACGCGTCAGGCCACCGCGGAGGCCGCCTACGGCGCCGCCGGAACCGGGCGTCCGGCCCGGGGGGCCCTCCGGTGATCGAAGCGCGAGGTCTCACGAAGCGCTACGGGAACAGGCTGGCCGTCGACGGGCTCTCCTTCCGCATCGGCAAGGGACTGGTCACCGGTTTCCTCGGCCCCAACGGTGCGGGCAAGACCACGACGATGCGGCTCATCCTCGGTCTGGACGCGCCCACTTCCGGCACGGTGACGGTCGCAGGCCTGCCCTTCGCCCGGCTTCCCTCGCCGATGCGCACGGTGGGCGCCCTGCTCGAAGCGAAGGCGGTGCACCCGCAGCGCAGCGCCCGTGACCATCTGCTGTGCCAGGCGCTGAGCAACGGGATCCCGCGGCGGCGTGTCGACGAGGTACTGGCGCTCGTCGGTCTGGAGAAGGCGGGCCGACGCAAGGCGGGCCGGTTCTCCCTCGGCATGGGCCAGCGGCTCGGCATCGCCACCGCCCTGCTGGGTGACCCGGACGTCCTGATCTTCGACGAACCCGTCAACGGCCTCGACCCGGAAGGCGTCCTGTGGATGCGGCATCTCATGCGGGAGCTGGCGGCCGAGGGGCGCACCGTCCTCGTCTCCAGTCACCTCATGAGTGAAATGGCCCTGACCGCCGACCACTTGCTCATCATCGGGCGGGGCAGGCTGATTGCCGACGTCGCCATGGAGGAGTTCATCGAGGAACAGTCCCGGCAGACGGTCTTCGTGCGCACCGCGCGTGCGGACGACTTCGGCCGGCGGCTGACGGACGCGGGGGCCACGGTCCGGCCGGACGGCACCGGGGCGCTCGTCGTCTCGGGTCTGGACAGCGCCGTCATCGGCGAGCTGGCCGCCGCCGACGCCGTACCCCTCGTCGAACTGACCCCGCAGAAGACCTCGTTGGAAGAGGCATTCATGGCGCTCACCCACAGCAGTGTCGAGTACACGGCCCGCGAGGGGGACCTGGGATGACCACGATCACGGAGAACGGGTCGCAGAGCCGTCCGCCGCGCGAACGTCCCGCACCGGGGCGGCAGATGACGGTGGGACAACTGCTGCTGTCCGAGTGGGCCAAGCTGTTCACCGTCCGCTCCACCACGTTCACCCTGCTGCTGGCGCTCGTGCTCGGTGTCGGCTTCGGCCTGCTCTTCACGGCGGCCGGGGCGCGCGACTACCTGGACGCCTCCGCCGCCGTACAGCGGGACTTCGACCCGGTGGCGACCAGCACCGGCAGCTACATCTTCGCCCAACTCGCCCTCGGCTCCGTGGGCGTCAGTGTGTTCGCTTCCGAGTACGCGACGGGAACCATCCGCACCAGCCTGACCTCGGTGCCCAGGCGCGGCCGGCTGCTGGCGGCGAAGACGGTGGCCTTCACGGCTGTGGCTGTCGTGGCCGGGCAGGTGATCGCGTTCCTCACGTTCTTCGCCGGCCAGGCCGTCCTGTCGGCCCGTCAGGTGCCGTACGTCTCCCTCGGCGACTCGGACGTGCCCCGTGCCGTGATCGGCTGCGGCCTCTACCTCGCCGCTGTCGGCGTGCTCGGCCTGGCCTTCGGCGCTCTCGTACGCTCGACGACGATCGGCCTTGTCCTGGTCACCGGAGCGACCCTCGTCGTGCCTGCGGTGACCAGCGCCCTGCCCGAGGTGTGGCGGGACAGAACGCAGAAGTGGTGGCCCCCCAGCGCCGCGGAACACGTGATGGAGATCAACCCCTCGGGCGGCTCACTCGGTCCCGGGGCCGGCCTCGGACTGCTGGTGCTGTCCGTCGTGGTGCTCCTGGTCGCCGCCTTCGGTGTCTTCCGCACACGCGACGCCTGACCGCCTTCGCGAGCCGCCCCGCATCGTACGCAATAGGGGGGAGCTAGGGGTTACCGGCCGGAGAACAGGACCGTAATCTCACAATCGAGGCGTCAGGAGCCGATTGTCATACCGTACGCGGAAGGACACTCCCATGGCGAATGGTCCCGAGCGGTGGGAAGAAATCAGGTCCACCCGTTCCGGCGAGCTGGTACTCGCGATCGGATGGCCGTCGGCCGAGCAGGGCGGCCCGCACTTCGCCGATCTCATTCCCTTGTTGGGCAGCCGATATCCGGTGTGGCGCATCGCCGGGCAGAGCGGGCCTACGGACTGGGACACCAGCATCGAGAAATACGCCGGGCCCTGGGTCCAGGAAATACGCGACAGTGTGTCGACGGTTCGCGCGGTTCTCGCGCACGGACTGGGCGGCATTCTCGCGGCGGTCATTTCGGAGATGGTCGGCCAGTGGCAGGGGTACTTCCCCGAAGTACTGCTCATCGATCCGGAACTCGTCGACACCGACCTCGTGTACGACGAATTCCTGTCCCTGCTCCCCGACGTCCCGGCCACAGCCGCCGGTTCGGCCGACGCGGCCGACGCGGTCGGCGCCGAGGTGAAGCGGCTCCGCGAAAGGGGCGCCGAGCTGACGGCGGCCTCCGGCGGTGACGCCGCGGCGCTCGCCGCGGACCTGTACGCGTTGCTGCGGGACGCGGGCGCCCGGATCCGGACACCGGAACCCGGCGTACCGGCGGCCGAAAACGCACTGGCACGGGCCGAGTCGCGACTGTCGGAACTGGCCATCGCCGACCGCGCCGACGTCATCCGGCTGTGGGACAGGGGAACCGCCCTGTGCTCGTCCAGCAGGGAACGAGGCCTCAGCCGTACCCGCGCCGCACTGCTGCTGCCCGAAGCGGCGCTGGTCGGGCGGGAGATCACCTTCGACATCGATCACGAGGGCATTCTCAAGGACGCCGCGGTCGCCCGTACCGTCTACGAACTGATCGGCGCCTAGGTCCTGTCCGGCAGGACAGGACCCGGACGCCGATCAGTTCGCGATGCCTCACCCGCGCGTCATCGCGCGCTGGCCTCCAGCGAGTTGAGTTCGAGGATCGCCGGAAGGTCCTGACGGCGGCTGATGTTCAGCTTGCGGTAGACCCGTGTGAGGTGCTGTTCCACCGTGCTCACCGTGATGTGGAGCATCCCCGAGATCTCGCGGTTGGTGTACTTGAGCGCGGCGAGCGCCGCGACCCGCTGCTCCGAATCGCTGAGCGCGATCCCCAGGTCAGGCCCCCTGACATCCAGCGGAGCCGCCGCCAGGGTGCGCGGGGCGGAGGCCGACAGGGTGCCGCGCAGGATCCGCTCGTGCAGCGCGGCGGCCTTGCAGTCGGCGGCCAGCGCGAGCGCCTCCTGCCCCATCATGGTCGACAGCGGATCGCCGAGCGTGACCAGCGTCTCGCTCAAATCCGCCATCGCCCTGGCCAGTTGGACGCGGTCCCCGGACTTGCGCAGCTCGGTGATCGCCTGCTGGAGCAGCGGGGGACGCTTCTTGGGCTCGCTGGTTGCCGCGCGAAGACGCAGCGACGTGCCACGCACCCAGGGGTTGCGGGCGTCGACCATGGACAACTGACGGAGCACCAGCCGCTCGGCACGTTGCGGCTGCCCCATCTCGAACAGCACCTCAGCCGCCTCCGAACGCCAGGGAAGCATCATCGGACGGTCGATGCCCCACTGCTTCACCAGCCGGCCCGCCTCGTACAAGTCGCTTAACGCGGCCTGGAACTGGCGGGTGGCCAAGTAGTAGCGGGCCCGAGCACGTGCGTACGCGAGACCGTGCACCGACTGGTGCAGAGAGTCCGGTACCGGCTGGTCGACCAGGGCCGCCGCCTCCACGTACTTGCCCATCTCGGTCCGTGCGCGCAGCAGCGTGGCGATCACCGAGTACGCGAAATTGCTCCCCCGCGGATCGGGCAACCGCCCCAAGGCGTCCAACGCGTACTCCTCGGCGCCTTCCAGGTCCCCGAGCCGCAGCAGCCCCTGCGCCTTCATCCCCAGGAACAGCGCCTGCCAGCCCGGAGCGGACCGACGCGGTGACTGATCGAGGAACACCTGGGACCAGTGCACGCTCAAGGACGGCTGCTCCGAACAGGTCAGACCGATGAGCGCCTGCACGATCGGCGGAATCGTCGCCGTGCTCAGCGTCGTCGCCCGGAGGAACCGTTCGATGTCCGTGGTGTTGGCGTCCAGCGACACGTACGAGTGTGCCTCGACCAGTTCGGAGAGCTGGGCCGAGTTGTCGGACTGCTCGGACTGCTCGGACTGCGACGTGACCGGCGACGCCGGTGCCGGCTCGGCGGCCGCGCCCCACGCGGACGACGCGCGACCGGCGACGGGCACGGCGGCCGACAGCCGTTCCCGCATCTCGGCGGCGTCCGCGATCCGGCCCTGGGCCGTGAGCAGATGAAGCAGGGGCAGGATCTGCGTGGCCGACACCGGAGCCGTCCGTACCGCCTCCGTCGCCTCCCAGAGGTAGCGCTCGGACAGACCCGGGTCGAGGCGCCACGCGATCGTCGACAGCCGGAGCTTGATCGTCACCCGCTTCCGCGTGTCGGCGCACGTGTCGTGCGCCAGCTCCAGCAGCGCGGTCGCACGGCAGACGTCGTCGGCCTTCACCGCGGCTTCCGCCGCCGCGCGCAACACGCCCTCCGCCCACTGCGGAGCGTCCCGCAGCGGCCCGTAGGAGTGCGAGTCGAGGAGATGCTGGGCCACCACGTCCGCCTCGGTCCCGCGCTCGTACAGAAGCTCGGCCGCGCACCGGTGCATCGTGGCGAGGGTGCCGGGCGCCAGATGATCCACGACGGTCGTCATGACGACCGGATGGCGCAGCCCCTGGCCGTGCAGCAGCCCCGAGGCCTCCAGCGCCGACATGCCCTGCGTCGCCTCGGTCGAGGTGATGCCCGCCATCTGCGCGACCAGGCCGGGTGTGGTGAGCCGGCCGAGCACGATGGTCGCGGCGGCCAGCTTCAGGATGTTCTGCCCGCAGCTCTGCAGGCAGGTGACCACGGCCCTGGCGAACGCGCCGCCCGGGCGGGGCCGTACGCCTGCCCCTTCAGGCGCCGCCGTGGGCTGCAGCTGGGTGTGCTCCGATGCCAGGGCGCGCAGCAGCAGCGGATTGCCGCCACTGAGCCGGTACAGGTCCTCTGTGAGCTGGTCCCGGTCGGCGAGACCCGGGAACCGCGAGGCCGCGGTGCCCATCTGATCAAGCGTCAGCGGCCGTAGCTGGATCCGTACCAGCCCCGGGCGGCGCATCAGTTCGGTGGTGAACTCGGCGTCGAGCGGACTGTAGTTCTGCGTCTGCGTCGCCACCAGCAGGATCCCGCTCGACCGGCTGTGCCGCGCCATGTACTGCAGGAACCGCTGCGAGGCCGCGTCCACGTACTGCAGGTCGTCGACGCAACAGACGACGGGCCTGCTCTCCGCGATGCCGCACATCTTCATGTGCAGCTCCCGCATGGCCTCGACCTTTAGGGCGTCGGAGTCCTGGTCCGGCAGTTCCGGCAGCTCCGGCCGTTCGGGTGCGGGCAATCTGTCGAGAAGCTGTCTGAGGACACCCAGCGGTACGCCACGCTCGGTGGCCGAGCCGGCGGCGAAGAGCACCATCGCGCCCTGGGCCGTGACCCGGTCCGCGAACGTCTCGACGAGCTCACTCTTGCCGCAGCCGGCCGCCCCCTCGACGAGCACGATCCGGCCCCTGGCCGATCGGCAGTCCGCCAGCGCGGACCCAAGTGCGTTGAGTTCGGACTCCTGGTTCATGATTTGCACGACTTCCCCCGTAATGTGCGGTGTCCATGTGCAAGTCCACGAGACCCCATTCTCGTGGCCCGAAAGATGCTCCTGAGCTATCAAGCGGCTGAGCCGCTGATGCGCAGACGAGCCAGTTTCGAATGCTCGGACGCTGGCGAGTCTAGGCACGCTCAAGTCTGGATTGAGTGGCAACAAGCTGCATGGCAGGAAGTTGCAGTTCGTTATTCCGTTTCACATGAATGAGTCAAGAGTCATTCAAGATTTTTGGCGAACTGTGGTTCTGTGGTACTGCTGACGTCCACCTGTACGTCGACGTGGCTGTGTCGGCCGTCACGTACAAGCGGTGCGGAGCAGGCTCGGGAGCGGGATAGGGGCCCCTAGGGGAGCCCTCGAAAGACTCTTTAGGGGTGGGTTCCCGGTAGCCATGAACCGGCCCCGGGTGTCGAATGAAGTCCGGACGGCGGCACGCTCCGAGTTTATTTTCGCCATAGTGCCTTCGATGTCGAACGGCGTATCACCGGACCGATGAATCGTCACGAGCGAAAAAGAATTCGTCCGTCGCTGAATTGCCCGGATCGCAGGTCCGGTGGATCGACAAGCGGGTCCCGGCGGACGACACGACGTGACCGTATCCGACGTAGCCGGACCAGCCCTCCGCGCACCCGAAACGAAGGAACGTCGAGTCGACATGACAGGAACGACCACAGGCAACGGCGCATGGGTGCGGCGCTTCCACACCGCGTCCGCTCCCGGCCCCCGTCTCGTCTGCTTCCCGCACGCGGGCGGAGCCGCCTCGTTCTTCTTCCCCGTATCGAAGCAACTCTCCCCGGCACTCGACGTCCTGGCGATCCAGTACCCGGGCCGACAGGACCGCCGGCGCGAACCCTGCGTGGAGGACATCGCCACTCTCGCCGACCGGCTCACCGCGGAGCTGCTCCCACTCACGGACCAGCCTCTCGCATTCTTCGGCCACAGCATGGGCGCCGTGGTCGCCTTCGAGGTCACCAGGAGGCTGGAGAAGGCCGGGACTTCGCCGATCGTCCTCTTCGCTTCCGGCAGGCGCGCACCGTCGTCCCTGCGGCAGGAGTCCGTGCATCGCGCCGGCGACCGCGCCATGATCGCGGAACTCCAGCGACTGGACGGAACCGACGCACGGATGCTGGACGACCCCGAACTCCTCCGGATGATCCTGCCCACGCTGCGCAGTGACTACAAGGCGGTGGAGACCTACCGCTGCGAACCGCCGGAAGCCACCGTCAGCTGTCCTGTCGTGACGCTGATCGGTGACACCGACCCGCATGTGACGCGCGAGGAATGCCTGCGCTGGAAAACACACACCAGCGGCCAGTTCGACATGCACGTCTTCAACGGTGGCCACTTCTACCTGAACGCCCATGCCGCATCGGTCATGGAGATCATCGTCGAGCGGATCGGGGAGATCTCCCCGGTGAAATAGCCCCCTGAAGCCCCCCTGAAGGTCCTTGGTGGATCAGGGGTGCCGATAGGGGGAGCCGGGTCAGGGGTACCACCGCACCGGATTCCACGGAAGAATACAGACGAGCAGAGAGGCGAGTCCATGGGGGACACGTTGAGCACGGACTCTTCCGGATCGATCAGGGGACTCGTAAGGCTCGAAGGAGGACCCGCACAAATCTGCGGAACGGTCAATCTGCGGGATTTGGGGCACGCTCTCATTTCCCAGGAGAAGATCAAGATTCGTCACCTCGACGGATACGAACACTATGAACCCGTCGTGACGGCCGGCGCTCTCGGTGAATCCGAGGCATCCGGGGAATCCGCGCTTTCGGTCTTCCGCTGGTCCGGACGCACAAAGATCGCGGAGTGAATTCAACCGTCGAGTAGTACTTTTCGGCGATCGCCACAGCGAATCGACGCTGTGGCGATCACCGTAGTTTGCCCTGCGCCGACACACACGCTCATCCACCCATATCCCGGTACCGCGAGGAGCACGAGGCAGAATGGCTGAGAACGCCCCCAAACTCATCGAAGCCCTGCGCGCCTCTCTGAAGGAGACGGAGCGTCTGCGCGAGCAGAACCGTCAACTCGCCGGGGCCGCGCGCGAGCCGATCGCGATTGTGGGGATGGCGTGCCGGTATCCGGGTGGGGTGGTGTCGCCGGAGGGTTTGTGGGATCTGGTGGCGGGTGCTCGGGATGGTGTGGGGGAGTTTCCGGCTGACCGTGGCTGGGATGTGGAGAAGCTGTACGACCCGGATCCGGAGAGCCGGGGGACGTCGTATGCCCGGCATGGCGGATTCCTGTATGGGGCCGGGGAGTTCGATCCTGGGTTTTTCGGGATTTCGCCGCGTGAGGCGTTGGCGATGGATCCGCAGCAGCGGTTGTTGTTGGAGACGTCGTGGGAGGCGATCGAGCGGGCGGGGATCGACGCGACCGGGCTGCGGGGCAGTCGGACGGGGGTCTTCGCGGGTGTCATGTACCACGACTACGGCTCGCAGGCGGGCGAGGCTCCGCCGGAGCTGGAAGGTCTGATCGGTACCGGTAACTCGGGCAGTGTGGCGTCGGGGCGGGTGTCGTACACCTTCGGTTTCGAGGGTCCTGCGGTGACGGTGGACACGGCGTGCTCGTCGTCGCTGGTGGCGTTGCACTGGGCGGTGCAGGCGCTGCGCTCGGGTGAGTGCGACATGGCGCTGGCCGGCGGTGTGACGGTGATGGCCACGCCGGGGACGTTCATCGAGTTCTCCCGGCAGCGGGGATTGTCGGTGGACGGCCGGTGCAAGGCGTTCTCGGCGTCGGCGGACGGTACCGGGTGGGCCGAGGGCGTGGGGATGCTCCTGGTGGAGCGGCTGTCGGACGCACGGCGGAACGGTCATCCGGTGCTGGCGGTGGTGCGCGGGTCGGCGATCAACCAGGACGGTGCGAGTAATGGTCTGACGGCGCCGAACGGTCCTTCGCAGCAGCGGGTGATCCGGCAGGCGCTGGCGAATGCCGGTCTTGCCGCTGGTGAGGTGGATGCGGTTGAGGCGCACGGTACGGGGACGACGCTGGGTGACCCGATCGAGGCGCAGGCGCTGATCGCGACGTACGGGCAGGACCGGTCGGAGGACCGGCCGCTGTGGCTGGGGTCGTTGAAGTCCAACATCGGTCACACTCAGGCGGCTGCGGGTGTGGGCGGCATCATCAAGATGGTCATGGCGATGCGGCACGGTGTGCTGCCGCAGACGCTGCATGTCGACGCGCCGTCGCCGCACGTGGACTGGTCGGCGGGCGCGGTCGAGCTGCTGACGGAGGCGCAGCCGTGGCCGGAGGTCTCGCGGGCTCGGCGGGCGGGAATCTCGTCGTTCGGCGTGAGCGGCACGAACGCCCATGTGGTCATTGAACAGGGTGAGTTGACTGGCTCGACGGCGGAGGCTGAGGGTGCGGCTGACGGGCCGGAGCTGCCGCTGGTGCCGTGGATGATCTCTGCCCGAAACGTGGAGGCGCTGCGGGGGCAGGCGGCCCGTCTGCGGGAGTGGGCGGAGGACGCTCCTGAGGCGGATGTCGCTGCGGTGGGTCGGGCGCTGGTCTCGTCGCGGACGGTGCTGGACGAGCGGGCGGTCGTGGTCGGCGCGGACCGGGGCGAGCTGCTGGCAGGTCTGGAGGCGCTGGCGTCTGGGGCGTCTGCTGCTGGTGTGGTGAGCGGTAGTGGTACGGGCCGGAAGCTGGCGCTGTTGTTCGCCGGGCAGGGTAGCCAGCGGCTGGGTATGGGTCGCGAACTCGCCTCCTCGTTGCCGGTGTTCGCCGCCGCCTGGGATGAGGTGTGCGCGGTTCTGGATCCGCTGCTGGCACACCCGGTACGGGACGTCGCTCACGCGGAGCCAGGTTCGGAGCTGGCTGGGCTGCTCAACGAAACCGGCATGACGCAGCCGGCGTTGTTCGCTTTCGAGGTGGCGCTGTACCGGTTGCTTGTCTCGTACGGGGTTGCGGCGGACGTGCTGGCGGGGCATTCGATCGGTGAGTTGGCGGCCGCGTATGTGGCGGGGGTGTTCTCTCTGGAGGATGCGTGCCGTCTGGTGGCGGCGCGTGCCCGGTTGATGCAGGCGCTGCCGAGTGGTGGTGCGATGCTCGCCGTCGCCGCTTCTGAGCCTGAGGTGCTGGCGCTGCTGGAGGGGCGCGAGCGCGAGGTGAGCGTCGCGGCCGTGAACGGGCCTGCCGCTGTGGTGATCTCCGGTGTGGAGTCCGCCGTTGAGGAAATCGGTCAGCTGCTGGCGGGACGGGGGATTCGGACGCGCAGGCTGCGGGTCTCGCACGCGTTCCATTCGCCGTTGATGGAACCGATGTTGGAGGACTTCCGGCAGGTGGCGGACGGTCTGACCTATGCCGAGCCGACGATCCCGCTGATCTCCAACGTCACCGGGCAGCTCGCCGAACAAGGCCAGCTCGCCACCCCCGACTACTGGGTGCGGCACGTCCGTGAGGCGGTCCGCTTCGCGGACGGCGTGACGGCGGCTCGTGCGGCCGGTGCCAGCCTTTTCGTCGAGGTCGGCCCCGACGGTGTCCTCACCGGCCTCGCCCAGCAGACCCTCGACGGCGAAGAGGACGTTGCTCTCGTCCCGGTCGTCCGCAAGAACCGCGACGAGACACGTGCTGTGGTCGAGGCCCTGGCTGCTCTCCACACCCGTGGCGTTCGCGTCGACTGGGCAACATACTTCGAGCCCACCCCCCTTCGTCACATCGAACTGCCCACCTACGCCTTCCAGCACCAGCACCTCTGGCTTGAGTCAGGTTCAGCCGGCGGTGATGTGGGTTCGGTTGGTTTGGGTGTGGTGGATCATCCGTTGTTGGGTGCGGCGACGGAGGTTGCGGGTGGTGGGTCGGTGGTGTTCAGTGGTCGGCTGTCGTTGGTGGGGTTGCCGTGGCTGGCTGATCATGTGGTGAATGGTGTGGTGGTGGTTCCGGGTGCGGTGTTGGTTGAGGCTGCGGTGCGGGTGGGTGATGAGACGGGCGTTCCGGTGTTGGAGGAGCT
Source organism: Streptomyces sp. NBC_00370 (assembly GCF_036084755.1). Taxonomy (NCBI): domain Bacteria; kingdom Bacillati; phylum Actinomycetota; class Actinomycetes; order Kitasatosporales; family Streptomycetaceae; genus Streptomyces; species Streptomyces sp. NBC_00370. The sequence goes on along the minus strand of NZ_CP107968.1, from coordinate 1,489,168 downwards.
GGCTTTGCAGGCTCCGCTGGTTCTGTCGGCGTCTGGTGGTGTGCGGTTGCAGTTGGTGGTTGCGGCGCCGGACGGGTCGGGGCGTCGTGGGGTGTCGATTCATTCCCGTGCGGAGGGTGAGTCGGGTGGGGGTGGTTGGGTTCAGCATGCGGAGGGTGTGCTGTCTGCGGAGGTGGGTGTGGCGGGCTTTGATCTGGTGCAGTGGCCGCCGCGGGGTGCTGAGCAGATCGATGTGGGTTCTCTTTACGGTGATCTGGCGGGGTTGGGTCTTGAGTACGGTGAGGTGTTCCGTGGGGTGAGGGCTGCTTGGCGGAGTGGTGGTGAGGTGTTCGCCGAGGTGGCGCTGGCCGAGTGCGCGTTGGGTGATGTGGGGCGTTTCGGTTTGCATCCGGCTCTGTTGGATGCTGCGTTGCATGGTTTGGCGTTTGGTGGGTTTTTGCCGGAGGTGGAGGCGGGGCGCCCGTATCTGCCGTTTGTGTGGAACCGGGTGGCGTTGTATGCGACGGGTGCGACGACGTTGCGGGTGCGGTTGAGCGCTGCGGATGATGGTGGTGTGTCTTTGGCGGTGGCGGATGCCACCGGGGCGCCCGTCGCCGCGATCAACTCCCTCATACTGCGACCGCTTTCCACGGATGCGCTGGCCGCGCCGGGTGGCGGGCTCCGTGACGCGCTCTTCCACCTTGAGTGGACAAGTGTCCAGCTCGACGAAAATCGGGACGGGCAGCGCTGGGCGGTACTGGGGGCCGACCACTTCGGCACCGGGGCCGAGGTCTATCCCAGCCTGGCCGCACTGGCCACAGCGCCCAATCTGGACGACCCCGACGCCCTGCCGCGCTGGGCCCTCGCCACCTGCCCCACCACCAGCCTCGACGCTCCCGACGCCGCACGCGCGGCCACCCATGGCGTCCTCCAGCTCGTGCAGGGCTGGCTCAACCAGCCCCACCTCACCACCACCCAGCTGGTCGTCGTCACCCATCACGCCATCAGTGACACCGACACCTTCATCGACCCGGCGCAGGCGGCGGTGTGGGGGCTCGTGCGGGCCGCGCAGGCCGAACATCCCGGGCGGTTCGTCCTGCTCGACCTCGACGGCGACGCCGCCTCCGTGGACGCGATCAGTCAGGCCGTGACGACCGGTGAGCCCCAACTGGCCGTACGCGCAGGTGAAGTGCGCGTGCCGAGGCTGGCACGGACCGCCGTCTCCGCCACGGACGAGCCGGCGCCGGTCTTCGCACCGGAGGGCACGGTACTGATCACCGGCGGGACGGGTGGCCTGGGCGCGCTCGTCGCTCGTCACCTGGTGGTCGAGCACGGCGTACGTCATCTGCTGCTCGCCAGCCGCCGCGGACCGAACGCCCCCGGCGCCGAGGAACTGGTGGCCGAACTCGCGGGCCACGGCGCCGAAGTGGTCGTCGAGGCTTGCGACGTCACGGACCGTGCCGCCCTCGCCCGCCTGATACGTGACGTGCCCGACAGCCGGCCGCTGACCGGCGTGATCCACACTGCGGGCGTCCTGGACGACGCCACCATCCCGGCGCTCACCACCGTCCGCATGGACACCGTCCTCCGGCCGAAGGCGGACGCGGCCTGGCACCTTCATGAACTCACCCGCGATCTGAACCTGACGGCGTTCGTGCTGTTCTCCTCGGCGGCCGGCGTGCTGGGCACGGCAGGGCAGGGGAACTACGCGGCGGCGAACGCGTTCCTGGACGCGCTGGCGGAGCACAGACTCACCCAGGGCCTGCCCGCCATTTCGCTGGCCTGGGGCCTCTGGGAGACCGGCGGCATGGCCGGTGACCTGGACGAGTCCGTCATCCGCCGCCTGGAGCGCAGCGGTGTCAGGCCCCTGTCCGACGGCGACGGGCTGGCCCTGTTCGACGCGGCACTGCGCCAGGACCGGGCCGCCGTGGTTCCGGTGCGGCTCGACCTGAAGACGCTGAGCGCGGCGGGGGACTACCTGCCCGCGATGCTCCGAGGGCTGGCGCCCGCACCTACGCGCCGGGCGGCTGTCACCGAGGCGGGGACGGCCGGCCTGATCGAGCGCCTGGCGGCCCTCACGACAGACGAACGGGCGTCGGCTCTGCTGGAGTTGGTACGGGGGCAGGTCGCCGTCGTACTCGGATTCGCCGACGGATCGGCGATCGAGCCTCAGCGCCAGTTCCAGGACATCGGGTTCGACTCGCTCACCGCAGTGGAATTCCGTAACCGGATCAACACGACGACCGGACTCCGACTGCCCACCACGCTGGTCTTCGACTACCCCACGCCGGCAGCACTTGCCGAGCACCTGAGCGCCGAACTCCTCGGCACCACGACCGGTGCTCCGGCCGCCGTGGCGACCAGAGCCGTTGACGATGATCCGATCGCGATTGTGGGGATGGCGTGCCGGTATCCGGGTGGGGTGGTGTCGCCGGAGGGTTTGTGGGATCTGGTGGCGGGGGCTCGGGATGGTGTGGGTGAGTTTCCGGCTGACCGTGGCTGGGATGTGGAGAAGCTGTACGACCCGGATCCGGAGAGCCGGGGGACGTCGTATGCCCGGCATGGCGGATTCCTGTATGGGGCCGGGGAGTTCGATCCTGGGTTCTTCGGGATCTCGCCGCGTGAAGCTCTCGCCATGGATCCGCAGCAGCGACTGCTGCTGGAGACCTCCTGGGAGGCGATCGAGCGGGCCGGGATCAACGCGACCGAGCTGCGCGGCAGCCGGACGGGTGTCTTCGCCGGCGTCATGTACCACGACTACGCGACCCAGCTCGGCTCTGTGCCAGGTGAGTTGGAGGGGCTGATCGGTACCGGTAACTCGGGCAGTGTGGCGTCGGGTCGGGTGTCGTACACCTTCGGTTTCGAGGGTCCTGCGGTGACGGTGGACACGGCGTGCTCGTCGTCGCTGGTGGCGTTGCACTGGGCGGTGCAGGCGCTGCGCTCGGGTGAGTGCGACATGGCCCTCGCCGGCGGTGTGACGGTGATGGCCACGCCGGGGACGTTTGTGGAGTTCTCGCGCCAGCGGGGGCTCTCGGTTGACGGCCGCTGCAAGGCGTTTGCCGCAGGTGCCGATGGCACCGGCTGGGGTGAGGGCGTCGGCATGCTGCTCGTGGAGCGGCTGTCGGACGCACGGCGGAACGGTCATCCGGTCCTGGCGGTGGTGCGCGGGTCGGCGATCAACCAGGACGGTGCGAGTAATGGTCTGACGGCGCCGAACGGCCCCTCGCAGCAGCGGGTGATCCGCCAGGCGTTGGCGAATGCGGGCCTGACGACGGCCGATGTCGACGCGGTCGAGGGGCACGGTACGGGGACGACGCTGGGTGACCCGATCGAGGCGCAGGCGCTGCTGGCGACGTACGGGCAGGGGCGATCGGAGGACCGGCCGCTGTGGCTAGGGTCGTTGAAGTCGAACATCGGTCATACCCAGGCGGCTGCGGGTGTGGGCGGCATCATCAAGATGGTGATGGCGATGCGGCACGGTGTGCTGCCGCAGACGCTGCACGTGGACGCGCCGTCGCCGCACGTGGACTGGTCGGCGGGTGCCGTCGAGCTGCTGACTGAGTCCCGGGATTGGGAAGCGTCGGAGCGTCCGCGACGCGCCGGAATCTCGTCGTTCGGTGTGAGCGGCACAAACGCCCATGTGGTCATTGAGCAGGGCGAGTTGGCTGACTCAGCTGTGGAGGCTGAGGGTACGGCTGACGGGCTGGCCCTGTCGCTGGTGCCGTGGGTGATGTCGGCGCGGAACCCGGAGGCGCTGCGTGGCCAGGCGGCCCGTCTGCGGGAGTGGGCGGAGGATGCTCCGGAAGCGGATGTCGCAGCGGTGGGCCGCGCGTTGGTGTCTTCGCGGACGGTGCTGGACGAGCGGGCGGTAGTGGTCGGCGCCGGCCGGGACGAGCTGCTGGCAGGTTTGGCGGCGCTGGCGTCCGGGGCGTCGGCTGCTGGTGTGGTGACCGGCAGTGGTGCGGGCGGGAAGCTGGCGCTGCTGTTCGCCGGGCAGGGGAGTCAGCGGCTGGGCATGGGTCGCGAACTGGCCTCCTCGTTCCCGGTGTTCGCTGCCGCCTGGGATGAGGTGTGTGGGGTTCTGGATCCGCTGCTGGCGCACCCGGTACGGGACGTCGTCCACGCGGAGCCTGGCTCTGAGCTGGCCGGTCTGCTGGACGAGACCGGGATGACGCAGCCTTCACTGTTCGCTTTCGAAGTGGCCCTGTACCGGCTTCTCAGTTCGTACGGCATCACAGCGGACGTACTGGCCGGACACTCCATCGGTGAGTTGGCAGCCGCACATGCGGCCGGGGTGTTCTCGTTGGAGGACGCCAGCCGCCTGGTCGCGGCGCGTGCCCGACTGATGCAGGCACTGCCGAGCGGCGGTGCCATGCTCGCCGTCGCCGCACCCGAGACGGACATTCTCCCGCTGCTGGAGGGCCGCGAGCACGAGGTGAGCATCGCGGCCGTCAACGGTCCTGCCGCCGTGGTGATCTCCGGTGCGGAGTCGGCGGTCGAGGAGATCGGTCAGGTACTGGCCGGTCGCGAGATCCGGACGCGCAGATTGCGTGTCTCGCACGCGTTCCACTCCTCTCTGATGGACCCCATGCTGGACGACTTCCGGCAGGTCGCCGAGAGCCTGACCTACGCCGAGCCGGCGATCCCGGTGATCTCCAACGTCACCGGGCAGCTAGCCGAGGAGGGGCAGCTCAGCACCCCCGACTACTGGGTGCGGCACGTCCGTGAGGCAGTTCGCTTCGCCGACGGGGTGACAGCTGCTCGTGCGACCGGCGCCAGGCTCTTCGTCGAGGTCGGCCCTGACGGTGTTCTGACCGGCCTCGCCCAGCAGACCCTCGACGGTGACGAGAACACCGCCTTCGTTCCCGCTGTCCGCAAAGACCGCGACGAGACACGCGCCGTGGTCGAAGCCCTCGCCACCCTCCACACCCGTGGCGTTCGCGTCGACTGGGCAACGTACTTCGCCCGCACCCCCCTCCGCCACCTCGAACTCCCCACCTACGCCTTCCAGCACCAGCACTACTGGTTGAAGTCCGCCATCACGACCGGCGACGTGACAACCGCCGGCCAGAACGCCATCGACCATCCCCTCCTCACCGCCGCTGTGCCCTCCCCGGACGGCGACCACCTCACCCTCACCGGACGGCTCGCGCTGTCCACCCACCCCTGGCTCGCCGACCACAACGTCCTCGGAAACGTTCTGCTCCCGGGCACCGGGCTGTTGGAGCTGGCGGTTCGGGCCGGGCAGGAGGCCGGGTGCACGGTGCTGGAGGAACTGACCTTGCAGGCACCGCTGATGGTGCCGGCCGCAGGAGGTCTCCAGCTCCAGGTCGTTGTCGGTGGCGCCGATGCCTCCGGCGGCAGGCCCGTGGCGATTCACTCGCGGGAAGAGAGCGACGCGGCCGGGCCGTGGACCCAGCATGCCGAAGGTGTACTGACCAGTGCGGTGCCGCAGTCCGCTGCGGACCTGGAGCAGTGGCCGCCCGCCGGAGCGACCGCGGTCGACGTGACCGGCGCGTACGACTCGCTGCTGGACAGGGGCTACGAGTACGGACCCGTCTTCCAGGGACTGAAGGCCGTGTGGCGGCGTCAGGGCGACGTGTTCGCCGAGGTTGAACTGCCGGAGCAGGCGTTGGCCGATGCCGCGCGCTTTGGGCTGCACCCGGCGCTCCTCGACGCCGCCATGCACTCGCTGCTGCTCGACGGCGGCGACGACCGGAACGGGGACGCGCGCACGGTCCTGCCGTTCTCCTGGGCCGGCGTGAGTCTGCATGCCGCAGGGCCGACCGCCGTACGCGTACACATCTCGGAGTCGCAGGGGAACTCCGTGGCGATGACGATCGCCGACACTACCGGGGCACCGGTCCTGTCGGTCGGATCGCTCGCCACACGGCCGGTGTCCGCCGACCAGCTCGCCGCGGCCAAGGGGCGGACCGACACGCTCTTCCGGATGGACTGGGCCGTGCTCCAGTCGGCGGACGCCGTGACAGCGCACGACCTTGCCGATCTGGAGACGGTGAAGGCGGCGGTCGGCGCGGGCGAGGCCGCGCCCGAAGCCGCGCTGTATGTGGTCGAGTCCGTCGATGCCGATTCGGCTGTTCCGGCGGCGCTGCGCGGGGCCACGTACGGGGTACTGGCGGCGGTGCAGGAGTGGTTGGTGGACGAGCGGTTCGCTTCCTCCCGCCTGGTGGTGGTCACCCGGGGCGCGGTGGCCGTGGACGCGGCCGGGGACGCCGATCCGGTACAGGCCGCGGTATGGGGTCTCGTACGGGCCGCAGAGGCCGAGAATCCGGGCCGCTTCGTGCTCGTGGACGCGGACGTGGACGGCGGCGAGGAGTCCCAGCGGCAACTGCTGTCCGCCGTAGTGGCATCGGGGGAGCCGGAAGCAGCCGTACGCGGTGGCGAGGTGCGGGTGCCACGGCTGTCCCGGGCCGTTGTCTCCGGTGAACGGGATGTGGTGTTCACATCGGAAGAGACGGTGCTGGTGACCGGTGGTACGGGTGGTCTGGGCGCGTTGGTGGCTCGTCGTCTGGTGGTTGAGCATGGTGTGCGTCATCTGGTGTTGGCGAGTCGGCGTGGTGCGGATGCTCCTGGTGCGGGGGAGTTGATCGCGGAGCTGGCCGAGTACGGCACCGAGGTGGCTGTGGTCGCGTGTGATGTGACCGATCGGGAGGCTCTGGCAGGGCTGGTTGGCGGGATGTCCGCTGATCATCCGCTGGCGGCCGTCGTGCATGCGGCGGGTGTGGGTGACAACGGGCTGGTGGGTTCGTTGACGCCGGAGCGGTTGGACGGTGTGTTCGGTCCGAAGGCGGACGCGGCCTGGCATCTTCATGAGTTGACGCGTGAGCTGGACCTCAAGGCGTTCGTGCTGTTCTCGTCCGCCGGCGGGCTGGTCCTCGCGGCAGGACAGGGCAACTACGCGGCGGCGAACGTCTTCCTCGACGCGCTCGCCCAGCACCGCCGGGCGCACGGGCTCGCGGCCACGTCCCTCGCGTACGGCCTCTGGCAGGCTCCCACGGGCATGGCCCAGTTCCTGACCGACGCCGATCTGGAGCGGATGCGCCGCCAGGGTCTGCCGGCGCTGTCCGTGGACGAGGGCCTGGCGGCCTTTGACGCCGGGCTGCGCGCGGACACGGCGACGCTGGTCCCGATACGGGTCGACGCGGTGGCCCTGCGAGCGCGGGGCGACGCCGTACCGACACTGCTGCGCGGGCTGGTGCGCGGTCGCGTACGACAGGCCGCGCGAGCAGGCACCGCACGGGGAGGTTCCTCGGCGCTCGCACAGCGTCTGGTAGGCCTGGATGCAGCCGAACGCACTCGGCTGGTGAGGGACTTGGTACGGGAGAAGGCCGCGTCCGTACTCGGGCACGGCTCGCTGGACGAGGTCCCAGGAGACCGGGCCTTCCGAGACCTCGGCTTCGACTCACTGACCGCCGTGGAACTGCGCAACGAACTCAACGCGGCAAGCGGGCTGCGGCTGCCGGCCACGCTGGTCTTCGATTACCCCACGTCCCATGCCGTGGCCGAGCACATCGCCGCCGAACTCGCCGGAACCGCACCAGGATCCGCATCAACGACGGTGGCCACACGCCTGGCGGACGACGAGCCGATCGCCATCGTCGGAATGGCCTGCCGGTACCCGGGCGGGGTCGCCTCGCCCGATGACCTCTGGCAATTGGTCGTGGACGGCCGCGACGCCGTGTCGGACTTCCCGACCGACCGAGGCTGGGACATCGGGAAGCTCTACGACCCGGAGCCGGGCACACCCGGCAGGACGTACACCCGGCGTGGTGGATTCCTCTACGACGCAGGGGAGTTCGACCCGGGCTTCTTCGGGATCTCGCCGCGCGAGGCACAGACGATGGACCCGCAGCAACGGTTGCTGCTGGAGACCTCGTGGGAGGCGTTCGAGCGGGCCGGTATCGATCCCGGGTCGGCACGTGGCAGCCGTACGGGTGTGTTCGCGGGGTTGATGTACCACGACTACGGACTCGGCGTCGCCCAGGGATCCACCAGCGGCGGAAGCCTCGTGTCGGGCCGGGTGTCGTACACCTTCGGTTTCGAAGGTCCCGCGGTGACGGTGGACACGGCGTGCTCGTCGTCGCTGGTGGCACTGCACCTTGCGGTGCAGGCGCTGCGGTCCGGCGAATGTGACATGGCGCTGGCCGGCGGTGTGACGGTGATGGCGACACCGGGCATGTTCGTGGAGTTCTCCCGGCAGCGCGGTCTCGCTGTCGACGGCCGCTGCAAGGCGTTCTCCGCTTCGGCGGACGGCGCGGGCTGGGCCGAGGGTGCGGGCATGCTGCTCGTGGAGCGGCTGTCGGACGCTCGGCGGAGCGGTCACCCTGTGCTGGCCGTGGTGCGCGGCTCGGCGGTCAACCAGGACGGTGCGAGTAATGGTCTGACGGCGCCGAACGGTCCGTCGCAGCAGCGCGTGATCCGGCAGGCGCTGGCCAACGCCGGTTTGACGACGGCCGATGTCGATGCCGTGGAGGCGCACGGTACGGGTACGACGCTGGGTGACCCGATCGAGGCGCAGGCCCTGATCGCGACATACGGGCAGGACCGCCCGGAGGACCGGCCGCTGTGGCTCGGCTCGGTGAAGTCGAACATGGGACATGCGCAGGCAGCCGCCGGCGTGGGCGGGGTCATCAAGATGGTGATGGCGATACGCCACGGACTGCTGCCCAAGACCCTGCACGTCGACGAGGCATCGCCGCACGTGGACTGGTCGGCAGGGGCGGTCGAACTCCTCACCGAGGCACGGGAATGGCCGCAGAACGGCCACCCGCGTCGCGCGGGCGTCTCGTCGTTCGGCATCAGCGGGACGAACGTCCACGTCATCGTGGAACAGCCAGCTCCCGTCGGTGAGTTGGAGAGCGCGGACGTCCCGGAGACGTCACCGGACCTCTCCCTTGTGCCGTGGACGGTCTCGGCCAACGATCTCGACGCGCTGCGCGACCAGGCGGACCGGCTCCACACCTGGGTGGCGGCCCGTCCTGAGCTTGCACCGGCGGATATCGCCCGGACGCTTGCCACGGGGCGCGCGCTGCTTGACGAGCGGGCGGTTGTGGTCGGTGCCGACCGGGACGAGCTGCTGGCGGGTTTGGCGGCGGTGGCGTCCGGGGCGTCTGCTGCTGGTGTGGTGACGGGCAACGGTACGGGTGGGAAGCTCGCGCTGCTGTTCGCCGGGCAGGGGAGTCAGCGGCTGGGCATGGGCCGCGAACTGGCCTCGTCGTTCCCGGTGTTCGCTGCCGCCTGGGACGAGGTGTGTGCGGTTCTGGATCCGCTGCTGGCACACCCGATACGGGACGTCGTCCACGCGGAGCCTGGCTCTGAGCTGGCAGGTCTGCTGGACGAGACCGGGATGACGCAGCCGGCCCTGTTCGCCTTCGAGGTGGCGCTGTACCGACTGCTTGTCTCGTACGGCATCACCGCCGACGTACTGGCCGGGCATTCCATCGGTGAGCTGGCAGCCGCACATGTGGCCGGGGTGTTCTCCCTGGAGGACGCCTGCCGCCTGGTCGCGGCGCGTGCCCGGCTGATGCAGGCGCTGCCGAGCGGTGGTGCGATGCTCGCCGTCGCCGCACCCGAGGCAGAGGTGCTGCCGCTGCTGGAAGGCCGCGAGCATGAAGTGAGCGTCGCGGCCGTCAACGGGCCTGCCGCCGTCGTCATCTCCGGCACTGAATCGGCCATGGACGACATTGGCCAGGTGCTGGCCAATCGGGACGTCCGTACCCGCAGGCTGCGTGTCTCGCACGCGTTCCACTCGCCGTTGATGGCCCCGATGCTGGAGGACTTCCGGCAGGTCGCCGAGAGTCTGACCTACGCCGAGCCGGCGATTCCGCTGATCTCGAACGTCACCGGTCAGCTCGCCGAGCTCGGCCAACTCACCACCCCCGACTACTGGGTGCGGCACGTGCGTGAGGCCGTTCGTTTCGCGGACGGCATCACCGCAGCTCGTACGGCCGGCGCCACATTGTTTGTCGAGGTCGGTCCGGACGGTGTTCTCACCGGCTTGGCCCAGCAGTCCCTCGACGGTGACGAGAGTGCGGCGTTCGTTCCCGCCGTCCGTAAGGACCGTGACGAGACACGGGCCGTGGTCGAGGCCCTGGCCACCCTGCACACCCGCGGCGTACGCGTCGACTGGACGCCCCACTTCGCGGCCGCCCGGCACCGTCCTGTTGAGCTGCCGACCTACGCCTTCCAGAGGCGGCGCTACTGGGTCGAGTCCGGTGTGGTCAGCGGCGACGTCGCGACGGTCGGGCTCAGCGCGATCGAGCACCCGTTCCTCGGCGCGGCGACGGAACTGCCGGGTTCGGCGGGGTTCTTGTTCACCGGGCGGCTGTCGTTGGCGGCGCAACCGTGGTTGGCGGACCACGCAGTCAACGGAACGGTCATCGTGCCGGGCGCCGCGCTCGTGGAGTTGGCGGTACGGGTCGGCGACGAGATCGGCTACCCGGTGCTGGACGAACTGACCCTCCAGGCTCCGCTCGTCGTGCCCAAAGGTGAGAGCGTCCAGCTCCAGTTGGCGGTCACTGCGGCCGAGTCCGACCGGCACGAGGTGACGATCCACTCGCGTGCCGAAGGCAGTTCGGGCGAGGAGAGCTGGACCCGGCACGCCACGGGAGTGCTCGCCGAGGTCGCTCCCGCGCGCCCCTTCGACATGGTGCAGTGGCCCCCGAAGGACGCGCAGCCGGTCGACGTGGCGGACCTGTACGACACCCTTGCCGGACTGGGCCTGGAGTACGGGAAGACCTTCCAAGGGCTGACGGCCGCCTGGCGCGACGCCGAGGTGGTCTTCGCCGAGATCACTCTGCCCGAACAAGCACACGCGGATGCCGAGCACTTCGGCATTCACCCCGCCCTCCTGGACGCGGCCTTGCACAGCATGGCGCTCGGCGACTTCCTGCCGGAGGTCGAGGCCGGACGACCGTATCTGCCGTTCGCCTGGAACCGGGTCGCGCTGTACGCGGCGGGCGCGACCGCGCTCCGCGTACGGATCGCCCCCGCCGGCACGCACGGCGAGGTCGAGCTGGCCATCGCCGATGCGGCGGGTGCGCCGGTCGCCGAGATCGGCTCCCTCGCCATGCGACCGGTGTCGCTGGATCAACTCGGCACCACCGGTGCCCACCATGACGTCCTCTACCAACTGGACTGGAAGCCGGCGCCGGTTGCTGCTTCTGCGGCGGACGTGCGATGGGCCGTCGTAGGCACGGACGGTTTCGGCACCGGAGCACCTGTCCATGCGGATCTGGTGGCGCTGGCAGAAGCCGCCGAGGTTCCGGAGTATGTGCTGCTGACGCTGCCGGCCACGGTTGGTGACGTCCCGGAGGCGCTGCGCGAGGCCACGCACGGCGTACTGGCGGCGGTGCAGCAGTGGTTGGTGGACGAGCGGTTCGCGTCCTCTCGCCTGGTGCTGGTGACGCGTGGTGCGATGGCGGTGGACGCGACCGGGGACGCCGATCCGGTACAGGCCGCCGTGTGGGGTCTCGTACGGGCGGCGCAGGCGGAGCAGCCGGACCGGTTCGTGCTGCTGGATCTGGACGACACCCCCGCGTCCGTCGATGCGATCAGTGACGCCCTGGCAACCGGCGAGTCCCAACTGGCCTTGTCCGGCGGTGAGGTGCGCGTACCGCGTCTGGCACGGGCTGCTGCTCCCGGGACGCACGACCTGGCGCCGGTCTTCACACCGGAAGAGACGGTGCTGGTCACCGGTGGTACGGGTGGTTTGGGCGCGTTGGTGGCTCGGCGTCTGGTGGTTGAGCATGGTGTGCGTCATCTGGTGTTGGCGAGTCGGCGTGGTGCGGATGCTTCTGGTGCGGGGGAGTTGATCGCGGAGCTGGCCGAGTACGGCGCTCAGGTGGGTGCGGTCGCGTGTGATGTGACCGACCGTGAGGCTCTGGCGGGGCTGGTTGGCAGTGTTTCCGCTGATCATCCGCTGGTGGGTGTGGTGCATGCGGCGGGTGTGGGTGACAACGGGCTGGTGGGTTCGTTGACGCCGGAGCGGTTGGACGGTGTGTTCGGTCCGAAGGCGGACGCGGCCTGGCATCTTCATGAGTTGACGCGTGAGCTGGACCTCAAGGCGTTCGTGCTGTTCTCGTCCGCCGGCGGGCTGGTCCTTGCCGCCGGTCAGGCACCGTACGCTGCGGCGAACGTCTTCCTCGACGCGCTCGCTCAGCACCGCCGGGCACACGGGCTCACGGCCACGTCCCTCGCGTACGGCCTCTGGGACACGGACACCGGTCTCAGCCAGTGGCTGACCAAGGTCGACCTTGAGCGCATGCGGCGCCAGGGGCTGCCGATGCTGTCCGTGGACGAGGGCCTGGCGGCCTTCGACGCCGGGCTGCGTGCCGACACAGCGACGCTGGTGCCGATACGGGTCGACGCCGACGCCCTGCGGGCGCGGGGCGACGGCGTACCGACACTGTTGCGCGGGCTGGTGCGCGGTCGCGTACGGAAGGCGGCAAAGCCGGGAGCGGAGACGGGCGCCGGCAGCTCGGTGCTGGCGCAGCGCCTTGCCGGGCTGGACGCCGAGGAACGTGCTCGGACCCTGTCGCACCTGGTGCGCGAGGAGATCGCCGCCGTACTGGGCCACGACTCGGTGGACGCCGTGCAGCCGGACCGGGCGTTCCAGGAGCTGGGATTCGACTCGCTGACCGCCGTCGAACTGCGGAACCGGCTGAACGCCCTGTCGGGGCTGCGGCTCCCGGCGACACTGGTCTTCGACTATCCGACGTCGCGTGCCGTGGCGGACCACCTCGACCAGGAGCTGGGCGGAACAGCCGCCGATGCCGGGCCCGTTGCCTCGGCCACGACATCGGTGGACGACGAGCCGATCGCGATCGTGGGGATGGCCTGCCGCTACCCGGGCGGGGTGGTGTCGCCCGAGGATCTGTGGGACCTGGTGGTCCAGGGCAAGGACGCGATCGGCGACTTCCCGACCGACCGTGGCTGGGACTTGGAGAAGCTGTACGACCCGGACCCGGCGAGCCGGGGAACGACGTACACCAAGCGCGGTGGATTCCTCTACGAGGCGGGCGAGTTCGACCCGGGCTTCTTCGGGATCAGCCCGCGTGAGGCGCTGGCGATGGACCCGCAGCAGCGGCTGCTGCTGGAGACGTCCTGGGAGGCGATGGAGCGGGCGGGTCTCGACCCGGCGGGACTGCGGGGCAGCCGTACCGGCGTCTTCGCCGGCGTGATGTACCACGACTACGCCTCGCATCTCACCTCCGTGCCCGCGGAGTTGGAGGGTCTGATCGGTACCGGAAACTCAGGCAGTGTGGCGTCGGGCCGGGTGTCGTACACCTTCGGTTTCGAGGGTCCCGCGGTGACGGTGGACACGGCGTGCTCGTCGTCGCTGGTAGCACTGCACCTCGCGGCGCAGGCGCTGCGGTCCGGCGAGTGTGACATGGCGCTGGCCGGCGGGGTCACCGTGATGGCGAGGCCAGGCACCTTCGTGGAGTTCTCGCGGCAGCGAGGGTTGTCGGTCGACGGCCGCTGCAAGGCGTTTGCCGCAGGTGCCGACGGCACCGGCTGGGGCGAGGGCGTCGGCATGCTGCTCGTGGAGCGCCTGTCGGACGCCCGGAAGAACGGTCATCAGGTGCTCGCGGTCGTCCGTGGGACCGCGGTCAACCAGGACGGCGCGAGCAACGGCCTCACGGCGCCGAACGGTCCGTCGCAGCAGCGGGTGATCCGGCAGGCGCTGGCCAACGCCGGTCTGACGACGGCCGATGTCGACGCCGTGGAGGCGCACGGTACGGGCACGGCGCTGGGTGACCCGATCGAGGCACAGGCGCTGCTGGCGACGTACGGGCAGGACCGTCCGGAGGACCGGCCGCTGTGGCTGGGCTCGGTGAAGTCCAACGTCGGCCACACCCAGGCCGCGGCCGGCGCTGCGGGCATCATCAAAATGGTGATGGCGATGCGGCACGGTGTGCTGCCGCAGACGCTGCATGTGGACGCGCCGTCGCCGCACGTGGACTGGACGGCGGGCGCGGTCGAACTCCTCACCGAGACAAGGGAATGGCCGGACGCAGCACGGGCACGCCGGGCCGCCGTCTCATCGTTCGGGGTCAGCGGTACGAACGCGCATGTGGTGCTGGAAGAGGCTCCTGCGGAGGCTTCCGGAGTGGTGGTTCCCGCGGAGCCGATTGCTGTTGGCGGTGTGGTGCCGTGGGTGATGTCGGGTCGTTCCGCTGGTGGGTTGCGCGGACAGGCCCGGCGGCTGGGCGGGTTGGTGGGTGTGGAGTCCGTGGTGGATGTGGGGCACTCGTTGGCCGTGTCGCGTGGGGTGTTCGAGCATCGCGCGGTGGTTGTGGGCGGCGGGGATGCGGAGTTGCGTGACGGTGTGGCTGCGCTGGCTGAGGGTGTGCCGTTCCCTGGTGTGGTGGAGGGAGTGGCCGGCTCGGCTGGGCGTGTGGTGTTCGTCTTCCCTGGCCAGGGGTCTCAATGGGCAGGCATGGCCGTGGAGTTGCTGGACTCCAACGAGGTGTTTGCCGCGCGGCTGAGTGAGTGCGAGCGGGCGCTGAGTCTTTACGTGGACTGGTCGTTGACCAGGGTGTTGCGTGGCGACGTAGATGCGCCGGGGCTGGACCGGGTGGACGTCGTGCAGCCGGTGTTGTGGGCGGTGATGGTGTCGCTGGCCGCGGTGTGGGCTTCGGTGGGTGTGGTGCCGGACGCGGTGGTGGGTCATTCGCAGGGCGAGATCGCTGCTGCCGTTGTGGCGGGTGGGTTGTCGTTGGAGGACGGTGCGCGGGTGGTGGCTCTGCGCAGCCGGGCGCTGGTCGGACTGTCAGGGCGTGGGGGCATGGTGTCGGTCCCGCTTCCGGCGGACGCGGTGGAAGAGCGCCTGGCATTGCTGGGCGGGGCCGTGTCGGTGGCGGCGGTGAACGGCCCGTCGTCGACGGTCGTGTCCGGTGACGCGGGACTGCTGGACACGCTGGTCGCCGACTACGAGGCGGAAGGCGTACGGGCACGTCGTATCGAGGTGGACTACGCCTCGCATTCCGCTCACGTGGAGACGATTGAGGCGGAGCTGCTTGACGTACTGGGCCCGGTCAGGCCGCAGGCCGTTTCGGTGCCGTGGTATTCGACGGTGCGGCAGGAGTGGCTGAGCGGCGAGGAAGCGGATGCCGCGTACTGGTACCGGAACCTGCGGGGCACGGTGCAGTTCGGTCCGGCGATCGAGGCGCTGGCCCGTGAGGGTTTCCGGTTCTTCGTGGAGTCCAGCGCGCATCCGGTGGTGAAGATCGGCGTCCAGGAGAGCCTGGAGCGCGCGGGCGCCGGTGACGCGGTGGTGGTGGGGACACTGCGCCGGCAGGAAGGCGGCATGGCCCGCTTCCTGACGTCGGCGGCCGAGCTGTGGGTACGTGGCGCCGAGGTGGACTGGAAGGCGTTCTTCGCCCCGGCCCGGCCCCGGATCGTAGACCTGCCCACGTACGCCTTCCAGCACGAGCGCTACTGGCTCCAGTCACCCGTCGGCGGTGGCGACGTGGCGAGCTTCGGCCTGCGGGCCACCGGGCACCCCCTGATCGGCGCGGCAACCGGACTGGCCGGCGGCGAGACACTGGTGCTCACCGGCCGGCTGTCGCTGAAGGCACAGCCGTGGCTCACGGATCACCGGGTCAACGGAACCGTCCTGCTCCCGGGAGCTGGTCTGGTCGAGCTGGCGATCCGCGCGGGTGACGAGGTGGACTGCGGGACGCTGGAAGAGCTGACCCTCCAGTCCCCGCTTGTCGTGCCGGAGAGCGCGGAGGTCCAGCTCCAGCTGACCGTCGGCGCGCCTGACCGGGACGGGCGGCGCGAGCTCGCCATCTACTCCCGCACGGACGAAAGCGCCGCCGGAGCGGCGGCGGACGCGCCGTGGACCCAGCACGCCGCCGGCATCCTGAGCGATACGGCCATCAGCGCACCCGCAGCGCCCGCCGTCTGGCCGCCGGAGGATGCGGAGGCCGTGGCGCTGGACGGGCTCTACGACGATTTCGCCGAGCTGGGACTCGGCTACGGCCCGGCCTTCCGGGGGCTCCGGACCGCTTGGCGCAAGGGTGGCGAGGTCTTCGCCGAGGTGGCACTCCCCGAGGAGGGAGCAGCCGAAGCGGCCCGGTTCGGACTCCACCCGGCGCTCTTCGACGCGGCCCTGCACGCGATCAGCCTCGGCGGCTACGTCGAGGACGCCGAGCCGGGACGCCCGTACCTGCCGTTCGCCTGGGGCGAGGTCGCCCTCCAGGCGGCAGGCGCAACGAAGCTGCGGATCCATGTCTCTCCGACCGGATCCGGCGCGGTGTCGTTGACCATGACGGACACCGAGGGCCAGCCGCTGGCAACCGTGGGCTCGCTCGCGGTACGCCCGGTGGCGACCGGGGAGCTGGGCGCGGCAAGCGCCGCCGGGCACCACAGCAAGCTTTTCCAGTTGAACTGGTCGGTGGCGGATGCGGCACCGGGCACCACGGTGGCTCCGGCGTATACGGAGCTGTCGGATCTCTCGGAACTGGCAGTTGGTGATGTTCCGGACTATGTGCTGCTGAGGCTGCCTGAGCCGACATCCGCAGGGGTGCCGGACGCGGCCCGCGCGCTGACGCATCACGTGCTGGGTGCCGTACAAGAGTGTTTGGTGGACGGGCGGTTCGCCGCATCGCGTCTGGTGGTGGTCACTCAGGGTGCGGTGGCCGTTGATGCGGCCGGGGATGCTGATCCGGTACAGGCCGCGGTGTGGGGTCTGGTACGGGCCGCGCAGGCGGAGCAGCCGGACCGGTTCGTACTGCTGGATCTGGACGAGGATCCTGAGTCTCTTGGTGCGGTCGGTTACGCGCTGGCGACCGGTGAGCCACAGCTCGCGATCCGTGCGGGCGGGATACAGGTGCCTCGGCTGACCCGGGCCGTCGTGCCCAGCTCGGACGCGACGGTGTTCAGGCCGGACGGCACGGTGCTGGTCACCGGTGGTACGGGCGGTCTGGGTGCGCTGGTGGCCCGGCATGTGGTGGTGGAGCATGGTGTGCGCCATCTGCTGTTGGCGAGCCGCCGTGGAGCGGATGCGCCTGGTGCCGGCGAGCTGATCGCGGAACTGACCAAGTACGGCGCCGAGGTTGATGCGGTTGCCTGCGACGTCACCGACCGCGACGCCGTCGCTCACCTCATCGCCTCCGTACCCGCCGACCATCCGCTGACCGGTGTGATCCACACCGCCGGCGTCCTGGACGACGCCACGATCCCGTCCCTCACCCCCGACCGGATGGATACGGTCCTGCGGCCCAAGGCGGACGCCGCCTGGCACCTCCACGAACTCACCCGCGACCTCAACCTCACCGCCTTCGTGCTGTTCTCGTCCATGGCAGGCGTCTGGGGCAGTGCCGGACAGGCCAACTACGCCGCCGCGAACGCCTTCCTCGACGCACTCGCCCACCACCGTCACACCCAGGACCTGCCCGCCACCTCACTGGCCTGGGGCCTGTGGGCGGGCGGCGGCATGGTGAGCGAGCTGGACGAGGCCGATCTGCGACGACTGGAGCGCTCGGGAGTTCAGCCGCTGTCGCCGGCGGACGGCCTCGCGCTGTTCGACGCCTCCCTCCGGTCCGCCCACTCCACGCTCGTCCCGGTGGGGCTGAATCTGAAGACCCTGGGTGCACGCCCTGAGCTTCTTCCGCCGCTGCTGCGCGGGCTGGTGGGCCGTTCCGCCAGGCGCATGGCAGCGAGTGGTGCCGAGGGCGAGGCCACACTGAAGAGGCGGCTCACCGCGCTGGACGCCGGCGCGCGGAAGTCCCTGCTGGACGAGCTTGCGCGCGGCCAGGTCGCCGCCGTCCTCGGCTACAAGGACGCCTCGGCCGTCGAAGCCACCCTGTCCTTCCAGGAGTTGGGATTCGACTCGCTGATGGCAGTGGAATTCCGCAACCGCCTCAACGAGGCGACCGGGCTGCGGCTCCCGGCCACGCTCATCTTCGACTACCCGACGCCGCTGGCGCTCGTCGATCTCCTGACCGAGGAACTGCTCGGTACGCAGGACGCGGCACCGGTGCCCACCCTGCGACCGGCGTCACATGACGAGCCGGTCGCGATCGTCGGCATCGGCTGCCGCTTCCCGGGTGGGGTGATGTCGCCCGAGGGGCTGTGGGACCTGGTTTCCCAAGCCAAGGACGCGGTGGGCGAGTTCCCGACCGACCGTGGCTGGGACCTGGAGAAGCTGTACGATCCGGACCCGGCGAGCCGGGGCACGACCTACGCCCGGCACGGCGGATTCCTTTACGACGCGGGCGAGTTCGACCCGGCATTCTTCGGGATCAGCCCGCGCGAGGCCTTGGCGATGGACCCGCAGCAGCGCTTGCTGCTGGAGACCTCCTGGGAGGCCATCGAACGCGCGGGACTGGACCCGGTCGACCTGCGCGGCAGCCGGACCGGTGTCTTCGCGGGTGTGATGTACCACGACTACGTCTCCCAGGCGGGCGAGCTGCCCCCGGAGCTGGAAGGTCTGATCGGCACCGGCAACTCGGGCAGTGTGGCCTCGGGCAGGGTGTCGTACACCCTCGGGCTGGAAGGTCCCGCGGTCACCGTCGACACGGCCTGCTCCTCCTCGCTCGTCGCCCTGCACCTCGCGGTGCAGGCGCTGCGGTCGGGTGAGTGCGACATGGCACTGGCCGGCGGGGCGACCGTCATGGCCACCCCGTGGACGTTCATCGAGTTCGCGCGGCAACGCAACCTCTCCGTGGACGGCCGCTGCAAGGCGTTCGCGACGGAGGACGGCGGAGTCGGTCTGTCGGAGGGCGCGGGCATGCTGCTCGTCGAACGGCTCTCCGACGCCGAGCGCAACGGGCACAGCATCCTGGCGGTCGTGCGCGGGTCGGCCGTCAACCAGGACGGTGCGAGCAACGGTCTGACGGCGCCGAACGGTCCTTCGCAGCAGCGCGTCATCCGGCAGGCTCTTGCCGACGCCGGTCTGGCCGCGTCGGACGTGGACACGGTGGAGGCGCACGGGACGGGTACGGTGCTCGGCGACCCGATCGAGGCACAGGCCCTCATCGCGACGTACGGGCAGGACCGGCCGGACGATCAGCCGCTGTGGCTGGGCTCGGTGAAGTCCAACCTCGGTCACACGCAGGCCGCCGCAGGTGTCGCGGGCATCATCAAGATGGTGATGGCGATGCGGCACGGTGTGCTGCCGCAGACGCTGCATGTGGACGCGCCGTCGCCGCACGTGGACTGGGCAGCCGGCGCGGTGGAACTCCTCACCGAGGCACGCGAGTGGGGCGGTCAGGACCGTCAGCGCCGGGCCGGGGTCTCCTCCTTCGGGATCAGCGGGACGAACGCGCACGTGATCATCGAGCGGGCCCCGGCATCGGAGCCGGGCACAGCACCCGAAGGCCGTACGGAACTGCCGCTGGTGCCCTGGATGGTCTCGGCCCGGGACGGCGAGGCACTCCGCGATCAGGCCGCCCGACTTCGTGACTGGTTCGCGGAGCACCCGGAGGCGCACATCGCGGACGTCGGCGCCGAACTCGTCTCTTCCCGCTCTCTGTTGGAGCGGCGCGCGGTCGTCGTGGGCGCGGATCGTACGGAACTGCTCGCCGCCTTGTCGGCCTTCGCCGACGGGCAGGCCAGTCCTTCGGTGATCGAAGGCGGGTCGGAGCGGCCCAGGGGCGGGAAGTTGGCGCTGCTGTTCGCGGGACAAGGGAGTCAGCAGCTGGGTATGGGGCGCGAACTGGCTTCGTCGTTCCCGGTGTTCGCTGCCGCGCTCGATGAGGTGTGTGGGGTTCTGGATCCGTTGCTGGCACATCCGCTGCGGGATGTGGTTCACGCGGAGCCGGGTTCGGAGTTGGCTGGGCTGTTGGATGAGACGGGGATGACGCAGCCGGCGTTGTTCGCTTTCGAGGTGGCGCTGTACCGGTTGCTGGTCTCGTACGGGGTTGCGGCTGACGTGCTGGCGGGGCATTCGATCGGTGAGTTGGCGGCCGCGTATGTGGCGGGGGTGTTCTCGTTGGAGGATGCGTGCCGTCTGGTGGCGGCTCGTGCCCGGTTGATGCAGGCGCTGCCGAGTGGTGGTGCGATGCTCGCCGTGGCCGCTTCTGAGGCTGAGGTGCTGCCGTTGCTGGAGGGGCGCGAGCACGAGGTGAGTGTCGCGGCCGTGAACGGTCCTGCCGCTGTGGTGATCTCCGGAGTGGAGTCTGCGGTCGGGGAGATCGGGCAGCTGCTGGCGGGTCGGGGGATCCGGACGCGCAGGCTGCGTGTCTCGCACGCGTTCCATTCGCCGTTGATGGACCCGATGCTGGACGACTTCCGGCAGATCGCCCAGGCCCTCACCTACCACGAGCCGACGATCCCGCTGATCTCGAACGTCACCGGGCAACTGGCCGAGGAGGGGCAGCTCAGCACTCCCGACTACTGGGTGCGGCATGTGCGTGAGGCGGTTCGTTTCGCGGACGGCATCACCGCAGCTCGCACGGCGGGCGCCACGCTGTTTGTCGAGGTCGGTCCGGACGGTGTTCTCACCGGCCTGGCCCAGCAGACCCTCGACGCTGACGAGACTGCGGCGTTCGTACCCGCCGTCCGCAAGGACCGTGACGAGACACGAGCTGTGGTCGAGGCACTGGCCACGCTCCACACCCACGGTGCACACGTCGACTGGACGACGTACTTCGCCGGCGTCCACCCCCAGCACCTTGAACTCCCCACCTATCCTTTCCAGCGGCAGCGGTACTGGCTGAAGTCCAGGGCTGCGGCCGGTGATATGGGTTCGGTTGGGTTGGGTGTGGTGGATCATCCGTTGTTGGGTGCGGCGACGGAGGTTGCGGGTGGTGGGTCGGTGGTGTTCAGTGGTCGGCTGTCGTTGGCGGGGTTGCCGTGGCTGGCTGATCATGTGGTGAATGGTGTGGTGGTGGTTCCGGGTGCGGTGTTGGTTGAGGCTGCGGTGCGGGTGGGTGATGAGACGGGCGTTCCGGTGTTGGAGGAGCTGGCTTTGCAGGCTCCGCTGGTTCTGTCGGAGTCTGGTGGTGGTGTGCAGTTGCAGTTGGTGGTTGCGGCGCCGGACGCATCGGGGCGTCGTGGGGTGTCGATTCATTCCCGTCCCGAGGGCGAGCAGGATGGGGGCGGTTGGGTTCAGCATGCGGCGGGTGTGCTGTCCGGGGAGGAGAGTGTGCCGGGCTTTGATCTGGTGCAGTGGCCGCCGCGGGGTGCTGAGCAGATCGATGTGGGTTCTCTTTACGGTGATCTGGCGGGGTTGGGTCTTGAGTACGGTGAGGTGTTCCGTGGGGTGAGGGCTGCTTGGCGGAGTGGTGGTGAGGTGTTCGCCGAGGTGGCGCTGGCCGAGCCGGCGTTGGGTGATGTGGGGCGTTTCGGTTTGCATCCGGCTCTGTTGGATGCTGCGTTGCATGGTTTGGCGTTTGGTGGGTTTTTGCCGGAGGTGGAGGCGGGGCGCCCGTATCTGCCGTTTGTGTGGAACCGGGTGGCGTTGTATGCGACGGGTGCGACGACGTTGCGGGTGCGGTTGAGTGCTGCGGATGATGGTGGTGTGTCTTTGGCCGTGGCGGATGCCACCGGGGCACCCGTCGCCGCGATCAACTCCCTCATACTGCGCCCCTTGGCAGCAGATCAACTCGCCGCAGCTGGAGGTGGGTTGCGTGACGCTCTCTTCCAGTTGGACTGGCTGGTGGCGGATGCCGCACCGGGTAGCGCGGTCGCTCCGGCATACGCGGAGCTGCCGGACCTGTCGGAGGCGGGTGACGTACCGGACTATGTGCTGCTGAGGCTGTCTGAGCCGACATCCGCAGGGGTGCCGGAAGCGGCCCGCGCGCTGACGCATCACGTGCTGGGTGCCGTGCAAAAGTGGTTGGTGGATGAGCGGTTCGCCGCTTCCCGTCTGGTGGTCGTCACTGAGGGCGGGGTGGCCGTGGACCTGTCCGGGGATGCTGATCCGGTACAGGCCGCCGTGTGGGGTCTCGTACGGGCCGCGCAGGCCGAGCAGCCGGACCGGTTCGTACTGCTGGATCTGGACCACGACCCCGCATCCACCAACGCCATCGGCAGCGCACTGGCGACCGGTGAGCCGCAGCTCGCAATCCGTGCGGGCGGGATACGGGTACCCCGCCTCACCCGGGCCGTCGTGCCCAGCCCGGAAGGGACGGTCTTCACGCCGGACGGCACCGTCCTGGTCACCGGTGGCACCGGCGGACTCGGTGCCCTGGTCGCCCGCCGTCTCGTCACCGAACACGGCGTACGCCACCTGCTCCTCGCCAGCCGGCGCGGACCCGACGCCCCCGGCGCCGACGACCTCCTGGCCGATCTCACCGCGCACGGGGCCCAGGTCACCGCCACCGCGTGCGACGTCACCGACCGCGCCGCCCTCGCCGCACTCATCGCCTCCATACCCGCCGACCACCCACTGACCGGAGTCATCCACACCGCCGGTGTCCTGGACGACGCCACGATCCCGTCCCTCACCCCCGACCGGATGGACATCGTCCTGCGGCCCAAGGCGGATGCCGCCTGGCACCTCCACGAACTCACCCGCCACCTCGACCTCACCGCCTTCGTGCTCTTCTCCTCCGTCTCCGGCACCCTCGGCGGCGCCGGACAGGCCAACTACGCCGCCGCCAACGCCTTCCTCGACGCACTCGCCACCCACCGACACACCGAGGGTCTGCCCGCCACCTCACTCGCCTGGGGACTGTGGGAAACCGGCGGCATGACCGGCCAACTCGCCGACACCGACCTCCGTCGTCTGGAGCGCACCGGCATCAGCCCGCTCACACCCGACGACGGCCTCACCCTTTTCGACAGCACGATCGCAGGGGATCGAGCCGTCCTCGTACCGGTCCGGCTCAATCTCAGGACCCTGGGCGCGGCAGCGGATCGGCTGCCGGCGGTGTTCGGCGCACTCGTCCGCAAGCCCGCCAAGCGGGCGACGGCCGGCGGGGCGGAAGCCGCGGGGCTGGCCGATCGGCTCGCCGCTCTGGATCCGGGCGAGCGGCAGTCGGCGGTGTCGGACCTGGTACGGGGCCAAGTGGCCGCCGTACTCGGCTTCGCCGACGCATCCGCGATCGAGTCCCAGCGGCAGTTCCAGGAACTCGGCTTCGACTCGCTCACCGCGGTGGAGTTCCGTAACCGGATCAACACGGCCACCGGACTCTCCCTCCCGGCGACGCTCATCTTCGACTATCCGACCCCGATCGAGCTGATCGACCACCTGGTGGGTCACTTCGACGGAGCCGAGGACGAAGAGGCCGGCATCCTCCGGATCTTCGCCGAACTGGACCGGATCGAAAGCTCGATGGCCGGTCTCACGCAGGAAAGCGCAGCACGCACTCGGCTCGCCGCACGTCTCAAGACGGTCCTGTCGAGCCTCAACGACAACGGAGAGCAGTCCGGCAAAGCAACGGTGGCCGACCAGATCGACTCGGCCACGGACGACGAGATGTTCGCCTTCATCGACAACGAGCTTGAAATCTCTTGACGTGTGCACTGGCTGAGAAGGGTTACGTTCGATGGCAAACGAAGACAAGCTCCGGGACTACCTGAAGCGCGTCACGGCCGACCTTCATCAAACTCGCCAGGAGCTGCGAGAGATGGAGGGCAAGGAGCACGAGCCGATCGCGATCGTCGGAATGAGCTGCCGCTATCCGGGTGGCATCTCGTCGCCCGAGGAACTGTGGCGGCTGGTCTCCGAAGGCGGCGACGCCATCTCCGAATTCCCCACCGACCGCGGCTGGGGGGAAGAGCTGTACCACCCGGACCCGGACCATCCGGAGACCTCGTACACACGGCAGGGCGGATTCCTTTACGACGCGGGGGACTTCGACGCCGGGTTCTTCTCCATATCCCCGCGCGAGGCAATCGCGACCGACCCGCAGCAGCGGCTGTTCCTGGAGGCCTCCTGGGAGGCCCTGGAGCGAGCGGGTATCGATCCCACCTCGATGCGCGGCAGCCGCACGGGAGTGTTCGTCGGCGCGATGTACCACGACTACTTCCGCAGCGAGGCGCTCGGCAGTGTCATTTCGGGGCGTGTGTCGTACGCGCTTGATCTGGAGGGCCCCGCCGTCTCGATCGACACGGCATGCTCGTCCTCGCTGGTGGCGCTCCACCTCGCGGTGCACGCGCTGCGCCGGGGTGAGTGCTCGATGGCGCTGGCCGGTGGTGTGACGGTGATGGCGACCCCCGGGACCTTCATCGAGTTCTCCCGGCAACGCGGGCTGTCCGCCGACGGCCGCTGCAAGTCCTTCGCCGGTGCGGCGGACGGCACCGGCTGGAGCGAGGGCGTCGGTGTGCTGCTGGTCGAAAGGCTGTCGGACGCCCGGCGCAACGGCCACCACGTCCTGGCCGTCGTCCGCGGCAGCGCGGTCAACCAGGACGGCGCCAGCAACGGCCTCTCCGCGCCGAACGGCCCCTCCCAGATCAGAGTGATCAGGGAAGCCCTCACCAACGCGGGACTGTCGGCCTCGCAGATCGACACGGTGGAGGCACACGGCACAGGTACGGTGCTGGGCGATCCGATCGAGGCGCAGGCGCTGTTGGCGACGTACGGGCAGGACCGGCCGGACAACCGGCCGCTGTGGCTCGGCTCCTTGAAGTCCAACATCGGCCACACCCAGGCCGCCGCAGGTGTCGGTGGCGTCATCAAAATGGTGATGGCGATGCGGAACGGCGTCATGCCGAAGACGCTGCACGTGGACGAGCCCTCGCCGCACGTAGATTGGTCGACGGGCGAGGTCGAACTGCTCACCGAGCCCCGGCCCTGGGAACACGACGAGGCGCCCCGACGCGCTGCGGTCTCCGCCTTCGGCTTCAGCGGAACGAACGCTCATCTGATCCTGGAGGAAGCGCCGGCCGAAGAGTCACTGTCGGACGACCCCGAGAGGTCGGCTCTCCCGTCGGTGCCGCTGGTGCCGTGGATGATGTCGGCGCGGAACCCGGAGTCGCTGGCCGTCCAGGCTGCTCGTCTGCGGGAGTGGGTGATGGATGCTCCGGAGGCTGATGTCGCTGCGGTGGGCCGGGCGCTTGCCACGGGGCGCGCGCTGCTTGATGAGCGGGCGGTCGTGGTCGGTGAGGACCGGGAGGAGCTGCTGGCGGGTCTGGAGGCCCTGGCGTCCGGGGCGCCGGCTGCGGGTGTCGTGAGCGGCAGTGGTACGGGCGGGAAGCTCGCGCTGCTGTTCGCCGGGCAGGGCAGTCAGCGGCTGGGCATGGGCCGCGAACTGGCCTCCTCGTTCCCGGTGTTCGCTGCCGCCTGGGATGAGGTCTGTGGGGTTCTGGATCCGCTGCTGGCGCACCCGGTACGGGACGTCGTCCACGCGGAGCCGGGTTCGGAGCTGGCCGGGCTGCTGGACGAGACCGGCATGACGCAGCCGGCGTTGTTCGCCTTCGAGGTGGCGCTATACCGGCTCCTCAGTTCGTACGGCATCACAGCGGACGTACTGGCCGGGCACTCCATCGGCGAGCTGGCAGCCGCGTATGTCGCGGGGGTGTTCTCTCTGGAGGACGCGTGCCAGCTGGTCGCGGCGCGTGCCCGGCTGATGCAGGCGCTGCCCACCGGCGGTGCGATGCTCGCCGTCGCCGCCCCCGAGGCTGAGGTGCTGGCGCTGCTGGCAGGCCGCGAGCACGAGGCGAGCATCGCGGCCGTCAACGGACCTGCCGCCGTCGTCATCTCCGGTGCGGAGTCCGCCGTTGAGGAGATCGGGCAGCTGCTGGCCGATCGGGAGGTTCGGACGCGCAGGCTGCGGGTCTCGCACGCCTTCCACTCGCCGCTGATGGACCCGATGCTGGACGACTTCAGGCAGGTCGCCCAGAGCCTCGACTACCACGAGCCCGCGATCCCGATCGTCTCCAACCTGACCGGACAGCTCGCCGAAAGCGGCCAACTCACCACCCCCGACTACTGGGTACGGCACGTCCGTGAGGCGGTCCGATTCGCGGACGGCGTCACCGCAGCCCACACAGCAGGCGCCACCCTCTTCGTCGAGGTCGGCCCTGACGGTGTCCTGACCGGCCTTGCCGACACCGACGTCATCCCGACCGTCCGCAAGAACCGCGACGAGACACGCTCCGTACTCGAAGCCCTCGCCACCCTCCACACCCGTGGCGTCCGCATCGACTGGACGACGCACTTCGCGCGGACCCCCTCCTCCTACGTCGACCTGCCCACGTACGCCTTCCAGCACCAGCGTTTCTGGCACCGGCCCGAGACGGTCGAGGCTGTGCCGGCGGCGCAGTTCGCCGACCCGGGGGACGCCAAGTTCTGGGCGGCCGTTGAGCGTGAGGACCTGGCCGGTCTCGCCGACACCCTGGACATCGAGGACGGCTCTCCGCTGGCCGCCGTCCTGCCGAAGCTGTCGTCGTGGCGTCGGCGTCGGCAGGACCGGGCGGTGCTCGACTCCTGGCGTTACCGGATCACCTGGCAGCCGCTGACCGCCGTGGGCACCACTGCGCCCGCCCTGTCCGGTACTTGGTGGGTCGCGGTCCCTGCTGCCCAGGGCGCCGATGACGCGGCGACCTCGGTCGTCGATGCCCTCGAACGGCATGGCGCCCGCACCCGAGTGATCGAACTGGCCGAAGACCCTGATCGCAAGCGCCTCGCCGACCTGCTACGGGAACTGGCCGCGGACGGGGCGCCGACCGGTGTGCTGTCCCTGTCGGCGGGTGTGTCCGATGCGGGTCCGGTGGCTGCCGCCGGACAGCTACTCACGCTGATGCAGACCTTGGGCGACGCGGACGTTGACGCACCGCTCTGGATCGCCACGTCCGGTGCCGAGAGCGTCAGCCGGATCGATCCTCTTCGGCACCCCGAGCAGGCCGCCGTGTGGGGGCTCGGGCGGGTCTTCGGCCTTGAGCACAGCGCGCGTTGGGGCGGTCTCGTCGATCTGCCCGAAGCGCTCGACACGCGCGCCCTGACCCGGCTCGTCGCCGTGCTCGCGGGTACCGGGGACGTCGCAGGCGAGGACCAGCTCGCCGTCCGGGCGTCAGCCGTGTTCGCCCGCCGATTGACGCGCGCGCCCCGAACGCCCCGTACGCCGTCGGATTCGGCGGCGAAGTGGCAGGCGCGGGGGACCGTCCTTGTCACCGGTGGCACCGGCGGCCTGGGCGCGCAGGTGGCGCGCCGGCTGGCGGGCGACGGGGCCGAACATCTCGTACTCACCAGTCGGCGCGGCGCGAACGCGCCGGGCGCCACGGAACTCGTCGCCGAACTGGAAGAGTTGGGCGCACGCGTGACCGTGGCCGCATGTGACGTCGCCGACCGCGACGCGCTCACCGAACTCGTACGCGGTGTCGAGGCCGCCGGTGACACGATCAGGTCGGTCTTCCACACCGCAGGTGTCGCACATATTCAGCCGCTGGCCGATCTGGACCGGCGGGAACTCGTCGAAGCCACTCGGGCCAAGACAGTCGGGGCCGCCAACCTGCACCAGCTGTTCGCCGAGGACGCGCGCGACACCCTCGACGCCTTCGTGCTGTTCTCGTCAGGGGCGGGAGCCTGGGGCGGCGGCCACAACGGGGCGTACGCCGCAGGCAACGCCTTCCTCGACGCGCTCGCGGCTCACCGCCGGGGCCGTGGACTGACCGCGACGGCAATCGCGTGGGGCTTCTGGCACTCGGCGGGCGGTGGCATGACCACCCTGCTCAACGAGGACGACGCCAACCGCGGCGGCTTGCCGTTCATGGACCCGCAGTTGGCCCTGGACGGTCTGCGACAGGCACTGGACGACGACGAGACCAACCTCGTGATCGCGGACATCGACTGGGCGCGGTTCGCCCCGCTGTTCACCGCCGCGCGGCGCCGTCCGCTCCTGAAGGGCGTACCCGAAGCGCTTCAAGCCTTCGAACCCGACGCCGAGTTGATACCCGAGGGGACGGGGACGGCCTCGCCGCTGCGCGAGCGACTGCTGCGGCTCAACCCGGCGGACCAAGAGCGTCTTCTGGTGGACCAGGTCCGCGAACAGGTCGCACTGGTGCTCGGCCACGCCGACCCGGCGGACGTCGAGGCGGACCGGGCCTTCCGGGACCTCGGCTTCGACTCCGTCACGGCCGTGGAACTGCGCGGCAGGCTCAATGCCGCCACTGGGGTGCGGCTGCCGTCGACCGTTGTCTTCGACTACCCGAGCGTGACGGCTCTCGCCCGACTGGTCCGTACCGAACTCCTGGGCGAGGAGACGTCTGCCGACCAGGCCGCCGTCCGCTCGCGCGGCACGGACACCGGCGACGACGATCCCGTCGTGATCGTCGGAATGAGCTGCCGCATGCCCGGCGGTGTGAACAGCCCTGACGACCTCTGGCGCCTCGTCGCCGACGGCAGGGACGCGATCGCCGCGCTCCCGGAGAACCGGGGCTGGGACACCGAAGGCCTGTACGACCCGGACCCTGAGCGCCCCGACACCTCGTATGTCCGCGAAGGCGGATTCGTGGACGGGGCAGGGGGGTTCGACCCCGAGTTCTTCGGGATCAGCCCGCGCGAGGCCCTTGCCATGGACCCGCAGCAGCGGCTGTTGCTCGAAGCTTCGTGGGAGGCGATCGAGAGCGGCCGGATCGCCCCGCACTCCCTGCGCGGCAGCCGGACCGGTGTGTTCGCCGGGGCGGCCTACGAGGAGTACGGACGCGACTCGGACCAGGTTCCGCCGGAGTCCGTGGGACACCTTGTCACGGGCACCCTGAGCAGCATCGTGTCCGGCCGGGTCGCGTACGCACTGGGCCTCGAAGGGCCCGCGGTGACGGTGGACACGGCGTGCTCGTCGTCGCTGGTCGCGCTGCACCTCGCGGTGCAGGCGCTGCGTAACGGCGACTGCGATCTGGCCCTGGCCGGTGGCGTCACCGTCATGTCCTCCCCGATCGGATTCATCGGCTTCAGCCGCCAAGGCGCTCTCTCACGCGACGGCCGGTGCAAGTCCTTCGCCGACGCCGCCGACGGTTTCGGGCTGTCCGAGGGCGTGGGCATGCTGCTCGTGGAGCGGCTGTCGGACGCCCGGCGGAACGGTCATCCGGTGCTGGCGGTGGTGCGCGGGTCGGCGATCAACCAGGACGGTGCGAGCAACGGCCTGACAGCCCCGAACGGTCCGTCGCAGCAGCGCGTCATCCGGCAGGCGCTGGCCAATGCCGGACTGACGACAGCAGACGTCGATGTCGTGGAGGCGCATGGGACCGGTACGACGCTGGGTGACCCGATCGAGGCGCAGGCGCTGATCGCGACGTACGGGCAGGGACGGTCGGAGGACCGACCGCTGTGGCTGGGCTCGCTGAAGTCCAACATCGGCCACACCCAGTCGGCCGCCGGCGTGGCCGGCGTCATCAAGATGGTGATGGCCCTGCGGAACGGTGTGCTGCCGCAGACGCTGCATGTGGACGCGCCGTCGCCGCACGTGGACTGGACGGCCGGTGCGGTCGAACTCCTCACCGAGGCACAGCCGTGGCAGGAGACGGGGCGCGAACGCCGTGCTGCCGTCTCGTCGTTCGGAATCAGCGGTACGAACGCGCATGTGGTGTTGGAGGAGGCTCCTGGGGTGGTTCCGGTGGAGCCGGCGGGTGTGGATGTGGTTGCTGGTGGTGTGGTGCCGTGGGTGTTGTCCGCGCGGAGTGCTGGTGGGTTGCGGGGGCAGGCGGGGCGGTTGGGCGAGTTGGTGGGCGCGGGGTCGGTAGCTGATGTGGGCTATTCGTTGGTGGTGTCGCGTGGGGTGTTTGAGCATCGCGCGGTGGTTGTGGGCGGTGGGGGTGCGGAGTTGGCTGATGGTGTGGGAGCGCTGGCTGAGGGTGTGCCGTTCCCTGGTGTGGTGGAGGGGGTGGCCGGTTCGGCTGGGCGTGTGGTGTTCGTGTTCCCTGGTCAGGGGTCGCAGTGGGTGGGTATGGCGGTGGAGTTGTTGGACTCCAATGAGGTGTTTGCGGCGCGGTTGAGTGAGTGTGAGCGGGCGCTGGGGTTGTACGTGGATTGGTCGTTGACCGGGGTGTTGCGTGGTGAGGTAGGGGCGCCGGGGTTGGACCGGGTGGATGTGGTGCAGCCGGTGTTGTGGGCGGTGATGGTGTCGCTGGCCGCGGTGTGGGCTTCGGTGGGTGTGGTGCCGGACGCGGTGGTGGGTCATTCCCAGGGCGAGATCGCTGCCGCTGTTGTGGCGGGTGGGTTGTCGTTGGAGGACGGTGCGCGGGTGGTGGCCCTGCGCAGTCGGGCGCTGGTCGGACTGTCAGGGCGTGGGGGCATGGTGTCGGTCCCGCTTCCGGCGGACGCCGTGGAGGAGCGCCTTCGCGAACTGGGCGGAGGGGTTTGCGTAGCGGCCGTGAACGGTCCGTCGTCGACGGTGGTCTCCGGTGACGCCGGGCTGCTGGACACGCTGGTCGCCGGGTACGAAGCGGCAGGGGTACGGGCACGTCGTATCGAGGTCGATTACGCGTCCCACTCGGCCCATGTGGAATCGATCGAAGCGGAGCTGCTGGACGTACTCGGTTCGATCACGCCGCGCAGCGGTGACGTGCCGTTCTTCTCGACAGTGACATCCGACTGGTTCGACACGACGGGGCTGGATGCCGGCTACTGGTACCGGAACCTGCGGGGGACCGTGCGGCTGGAGCCTTCGATCCGTTCGTTGTTGGGCGCGGGCCATGGCGTGTTTGTGGAGGTGAGCGCGCATCCGGTGCTGTTGACGGCCGTTCAGGCGACGGCGGAGGACGCGGGCAGCGAGGTGGTGGCGGTCGGCACGCTCCGCCGCGACGAGGGCGGCATGGCCCGGTTCCTGACCTCCGCTGCGGAGTTGTGGGTGCGGGGCGGGGACGTCGACTGGGCAGCGTTCTTCGCCCAGGCCGGGCAGCCCGGTCCCGGTGTCGTGGACCTGCCGACCTACGCCTTCCAGCACCAGCACTACTGGCTGGAGAGTTCAGGACAGCGCGCCGGTGATGTCGCTGCGGCCGGCCTCGGTTCGGTGGGTCACCCCTTGCTCGGTGCGACGGTTGCGCTCGCCGACAGTGAAGGCGCGCTCCTCACCGGGCGGTTGTCGCTCAGGTCGCATCCGTGGCTGGCGGACCACACGGTCAACGGAAGCGTTCTGTTGCCAGGTACGGGTTTTGTGGAACTGGCGATCCGGGCCGGTGACGAGGTCGGCTGTGACCTCGTGGAGGAGTTGACACTCCAGGCGCCGCTCATAGTTCCCGAACGGGGCGCGGTGCAGCTTCAGCTGGCTGTCGGCGCCCCGGAGAGTGACGGGCGCAGGGCACTTGCTGTCCACGGCCGGTCCGCCGGTGCCGCAGCGGACGAACCCTGGACCTGCCACGCCACCGGCTTCCTCACCACCGACACCGCCCCCCAGCCGTTGCCGGAAGGACCGGTCTGGCCCCCCGAGGGGGCGGAGTCGGTCGACACGACAGGTTTCTACGCCTGGCTCGACGAGGCAGGTCTGAACTACGGGCCGGTCTTCCGCGGTCTGAAGGCCGTATGGCGCAGGGGCCAGGAGCTGTTCGCCGAGGTCGCGCTGCCGGAAGACGTACGAGGAGACGCGGGCGCGGCGTTCGGACTGCACCCCGCGCTGCTGGACTCCGCCCTGCACGCCGTCGCCCTGGGCGGTGTCACCGAGGACGGCTCGTCCGGGCCGCTGCTGCCCTTCGCCTGGTCCGGCGTACGCCTCTACGCGACGGGCGCCACCGCCCTGCGGGTCCGGCTCACGCCCGGAGAGGCCGGCCGGGTGGCACTCACGGTCTCCGACCCGGCCGGTGCGCCGGTCGCCCGCGTCGACTCCCTGGTGATGCGTCCGGTGCCGGCCGAGCTGCCCTCGGCCGGCGCGCAGGTCCGTAACGACTCCCTCTTCACCGTCGAGTGGACCGCCGTGCCGGTCGACGGAGCCGAGGAGCAGCCGGGCACGACGCGGTGGGCGGTCATCGACGACAACCACATCGCCGCCGCGGCGGAACTGGCACGCGCCGGCATCAGCGCCGAGGGCCACGACAGCCTTGACGCTCTTGTCGCCTCGGCCACGGTCCCGGACCGGTTGGTCGTCACCTGGGGACGGGCGACACCTCAGGGCTCGGGCGGTGTCGGCGGCCTGGCCGAGGAGGTCCACGAGACGACGTCCCGCGTGCTGGCATTCCTCCAGGCGTGGCTCGCCGAGGAACGCTTCGCGTCCACATCACTGGTCGTCATCACCCACGGGGCCGTCGCGGCCGCCGGCGACGAGCGAGTAGCCGATCTGGCGCACGCGGCGGCCTGGGGCCTGATCCGGTCCGCGCAGTCGGAGAACCCGGAGCGGATCGTCCTGCTCGACATCGACGCGAACGACGCCTCGTACCGGATCCTGCCCGCTGCGCTCGCGCGCGGTGAGGACCAACTCGCCCTCCGCGAAGGGGCGATGTACACACCGCGGCTCGCCAGGGCCGGTGCGGTCCCCGGCAGTTCGCTGGTACCGCCCGCCGGAGCCCCGAACTGGCGGCTCGACGTGACCAGTCGCGGCACGGTCGACAACCTGGCCCTCCTCGCCCAGGGCATCGCGCCGCTCGGTCCCGGTGAGGTGCGGGTCGCGCTGCACGCCATGGGCCTGAACTTCCGCGATGTGCTGATCGCCCTGGACATGTACCCCGGCGACGCGCCAATGGGCGGCGAGGGCGCGGGAGTTGTCGTCGAGGTCGCTGACGACGTGACCGAGCTGGCGCCGGGGGACCGGGTGATGGGCATCCTGGAAGGCGGCTTCGCGCGGCACGTGGTCACGGACCGGCGCATGCTCGTCCGTATCCCCGAAGGCTGGTCCTTCCCGCAGGCCGCTTCGGTGCCGGTCGCCTTCACCACCGCGTACCACGCCCTGGTCGACCTCGCCGGGCTCACCGCCGGTGAGTCCCTGCTGGTGCACGCGGCCGCCGGCGGAGTCGGCATGGCCGCAGTGCAGCTCGCCCGCCACCTGGGGGCCGAGGTCTACGGGACGGCCAGTCCGGCCAAGTGGGACGCGCTGTACGGCCTGGGGCTGTCCGGTGAACGGGTCGCCTCCTCCCGCACGCTGGAGTTCGAGGAGACGTTCAAGGCCGCGACCGGCGGCCGGGGCATGGACGTCGTACTCAACTCCCTGGCGGGCGAGTTCGTCGACGCCTCGTTGCGACTGCTGCCGCGCGGCGGCCGGTTCGTCGAGATGGGCAAGACGGACGTGCGCGGCGAGGAGGAGCTGGCCACGGCCCACCCGGGCGTCGACTACGGCGCGTTCGACCTCACCGCGCTCG
This sequence comes from Streptomyces sp. NBC_00370, assembly GCF_036084755.1. Lineage (NCBI taxonomy): Bacteria > Bacillati > Actinomycetota > Actinomycetes > Kitasatosporales > Streptomycetaceae > Streptomyces > Streptomyces sp. NBC_00370. The sequence continues at coordinate 1,456,054 of NZ_CP107968.1, read as the reverse complement.
ACGCCGCACGCGTGGGGCAGATCCTCACCGAGATCGTCGCCCTCTTCGAGCAGGGCTCGTTGCGGCCGATGCCCGTCCGCAGCTGGGACGTCCGCCGTGCGCCCGAGGCGTTCCGGTACGTCGCCCAGGCCCAGCACATCGGCAAGGTCGTCCTGACCGCGCCGCCCGCACTCGACCCGGACGGCACCGTGCTCGTCACCGGAGGCACCGGAGCGCTCGGCGCGCTCGCGGCGCGCCACCTCGTCACCCGGTACGGCGTACGGCACCTGGTTCTGGCCGGCCGGCGCGGCATCGCCGCCACCGGCGCGGTGGAACTGGAGCGGGAGCTGACGGCGCTGGGAGCCTTCGTACGGATCGCCGCCTGCGACGCGGCCGACCGTGACGCGCTGGCCGCGCTGCTCGCGGAACTGCCCGCTGAACACCCGCTCACCGGCGTCGTCCACACCGCCGGCGTCCTCGACGACGGGGTCGTCGGATCGCTGAATCCGGAGCGCCTGGCCGCGGTACTGCGGCCGAAGGTCGACGCGGCGGTCAACCTGCACGAGCTCACCGCGCATCTCGACCTCGCGGAGTTCGTCCTCTACTCGGGCGCCGCCGGGGTGTTCGGCAACGCGGGGCAGGGCAACTACGCCGCCGCCAACACGTTCCTTGACGCCCTCGCCCGGCACCGCCGCTCCGAAGGGCTGCCGGCCACCTCCCTCGCCTGGGGCCTGTGGTCGCAGCTCGACGGCAGCGGAATGACGGGCCATCTGGACGAGGCCGATCTGAGCAGGCTCGCCCGCTCCGGAATGCTGGCGCTCACTCCCGAGCAGGGACTCGAACTCCTCGACCAGGCGATGGAATTGGACGAGCCGGCGCTCGTCCCGATGCGGGTCGACCTGACGGCGCTGCGCGCGGGCGCCGCCAAGGGCTTCGGGCATCCGCTCTTCCGCGGACTGGTGCGGATACCGACCCGCCGGGTGCTGGAGGCGGACGCGCGCCAGGACGAGTCGCTCACCGAGCGGCTCGCCTCGCTGCCCGAAGCCGAACGGCTGCCCGCGATCGTGGAGTTGGTACGGGGCCACGTGTCCGCCGTGCTCGGGTTCGCCGGAGCGGGGGCCGTCGATCCCGGACGCGCCTTCAACGAGATCGGCTTCGACTCGCTCACCGCGGTCGAGTTCCGCAACCGGCTCAAGGCCGCCACCGGGCTGAAACTGCCCGCGACCCTCGTCTTCGACTACCCCACACCGACCGTGCTCGCCGGGCATCTCCTCACGGAGATCGCACCGCCCGCCCACAGCGCTGGACTGCTGGTGCTGGCCGAACTCGACAAGATCGAGGCCACACTCGCCTCCGCCGCAGCCGACTGCGAGAGCCCGCAGGACATCACGGCCCGGCTCGAACTCCTTTTGGCCGCCTGGAAGGAGAAGCAGCCGGGCTCCGATCTGGCCGGTGAGGACATGGGCGACCGGCTCGAGTCGGCGACCGCGGACGAAGTCCTCAGCTTCATTGACAACGAGCTCGGGCTCGCCTGAGCGAGCGACAGCTAGGAAGGCAGAAGCAGATGGCGAGTGAAGCGCAGCTGGTCGACTACCTGAAGCGCGTGACGGCCGAGCTCCACGACAGCAAGAGGCGGCTCCAGGCGGCGGACGAGAAGGACCACGAGCCGATCGCGATCATCGGCATGGGCTGCCGCTACCCGGGCGGGGCCAACAGCCCCGAGGACCTGTGGCGGCTCGTGGCCGAGGGGACGGACGCCATATCCCGCTTCCCCGAGGGCCGGGGCTGGGACCTGGAGACGCTGTACGACCCGGACCCCGACACACCCGGCACGTCGTACGTCCGTGAGGGCGGGTTCGTCCACGACGTCACCGAGTTCGACCCGGCCTTCTTCGGCATCAGCCCGCGTGAGGCGACGGCGATGGACCCGCAGCAGCGACTGCTGCTGGAGACGTCGTGGGAGGCGATCGAGCGGGCGGGCATCGTCCCGGCCACGTTGCACGGCAGCAGGACCGGTGTGTTCGTCGGCGCGAACAGCGGCGAGTTCCTCACCTTCATGGAAAAGGCCCCGCCTGAGCTTCAGGGTTATCTGATGACCGGCGTCGCCACGAGCGTCGTGTCGGGCCGCATCTCCTACAGCCTGGGCCTCGAAGGCCCCGCCGTCACGATCGACACCGCATGCTCGTCGTCACTGGTCGCGCTGCACCTGGCGGTGCGGGCACTGCGTAACGGCGACTGCGACCTGGCGCTGACCGGAGCGGTGGCCGTGCTGTCCTCGCCCGGCACGTTCATCGGCTTCAGCCGCCAGCGGGGGCTCGCCAAGGACGGACGGTGCAAGGCGTTCGCCTCCGACGCCGACGGCATGGCGCTCGCCGAGGGTGCGGGCGTGTTCCTCGTGGAGCGGCTGTCGGACGCACGGCGGAACGGCCATCCGGTACTGGCGGTGGTGCGTGGTTCGGCGATCAACCAGGACGGTGCGAGCAACGGTCTGACAGCCCCGAACGGTCCTTCGCAGCAGCGCGTCATCCGGCAGGCGCTGGCCGACGCCCGGATAGCGCCTGCGCAGATCGACGCGGTCGAGGCGCACGGTACGGGTACGCCGCTGGGCGACCCGATCGAGGCGCAGGCCCTGATGGCGACGTACGGCCAGGGCCGTCCGGAGGACCGGCCGCTGTGGCTGGGTTCGGTGAAGTCCAACATCGGCCACACCCAGGCCGCCGCGGGCGCCGCGGGCATCATCAAGATGGTGATGGCCCTGCGCAACGGCATCCTGCCGCGCACCCTCCACGCCGAGGAGCGGTCGCCGCACATCGACTGGTCCGAAGGCGCCGTCGAACTCCTCACCGAGCCGCGCCCGTGGCCCGCCTCGGACGAACCGCGCCGCGTGGGCGTTTCCTCCTTCGGCATGAGCGGCACGAACGCGCATGTGGTGTTGGAGGAGGCTCCTGGGGTGGTTCCGGTGGAGCCGGCGGGTGTGGATGTGGTTGCTGGTGGTGTGGTGCCGTGGGTGTTGTCTGCGCGGAGTGCTGGTGGGTTGCGCGGGCAGGCGGGGCGGTTGGGCGGGTTGGTGGGCGCGGGGTCGGTAGCTGATGTGGGCTATTCGTTGGTGGTGTCGCGTGAGGTGTTTGAGCATCGCGCGGTGGTTGTGGGCGGTGCGGGTGTCGAGCTGGGTGATGGTCTGGCTGCGTTGGCCGAGGGTGTGCCGTTCCCTGGTGTGGTGGAGGGAGTGGCCGGCTCGGCTGGCCGTGTGGTGTTCGTGTTCCCTGGTCAGGGTTCCCAGTGGGCGGGTATGGCGGTGGAGCTGCTGGACTCCGACGAGGTGTTCGCTGCGCGGTTGAGTGAGTGCGAGCGGGCGCTGGGGTTGTACGTGGACTGGTCGTTGACCGGGGTGTTGCGTGGTGAGGTAGGGGCGCCGGGACTTGACCGGGTGGACGTCGTGCAGCCGGTGTTGTGGGCCGTGATGGTGTCGCTGGCCGCGATGTGGTCTTCGGTGGGTGTGGTGCCGGACGCGGTGGTGGGTCATTCCCAGGGTGAGATCGCTGCCGCTGTTGTGGCGGGTGGGTTGTCGTTGGAGGACGGTGCGCGGGTGGTGGCTCTGCGCAGCCGGGCGCTGGTCGGACTGTCCGGGCGTGGGGGCATGGTGTCGGTCCCGCTCCCGGCGGACGCGGTGGAGGAACGCCTTCGCGAACTGGGCGGAAGTGTCTGTGTCGCGGCGGTGAACGGTCCGTCGTCGACGGTGGTCTCCGGTGACGCCGGGCTGCTGGACACGCTGGTCGCCGGGTACGAAGCGGCAGGGGTACGGGCACGTCGTATCGAGGTCGATTACGCCTCGCATTCGGCTCATGTGGAGGCGATCGAGGCGGAGCTGTTGGAGGTTCTGGGCCCCATCACGCCGCGCAGCGGTGACGTGCCGTTCTTCTCGACAGTGACATCCGACTGGTTCGACACGACAGGGCTGGATGCCGGCTACTGGTACCGCAACTTGCGGGAGACGGTCCGGTTCGGTCCGGCGGTTGAGGCGCTGGCCGGAGAGGGCTTCCGGTTCTTCGTGGAGTCCAGTGCGCATCCGGTGGTGCGGATCGGGGTCCAGGAGAGTCTGGAGCGTGCGGGCGCCGCCGATGCGGTGGTGGTGGGCACGCTGCGCCGGCAGGAGGGCGGCATGGCCCGGTTCCTGGCCTCCGCCGCGGAGTTGTGGGTGCGCGGTGGCGAGGTCGACTGGGCAGCGTTCTTCGCCCCGGCCCACCCGCGCGTCGTGGAGCTGCCGACCTATGCCTTTCAGCACCAGCCCTACTGGCCGAAGTCCGTCACGTCCAGCGGTGACGCCTCCCATCTGGGTCTGGGCGTCGCGGGCCATCCCTTGCTCGGCGCGACAGTGGCGCTCGCCGACTCGGAAGGTGTGCTGCTGACGGGGCGGTTGTCGCTCGCGTCCCATCCGTGGCTGGCGGACCACACGGTCAACGGAAGCGTTCTGCTGCCGGGTACGGGTTTTGTGGAGCTGGCGATCCGGGCCGGTGACGAGGTCGGTTGTGACCTCGTGGAGGAGCTGACGCTTCAGGCGCCGCTGGTCGTCCCTGAACGGGGCGCGGTGCAACTTCAGTTGGCTGTCGGCGCCCCGGAGGATGACGGGCGCAGAGCACTGGCTGTCCACGGCCGGTCCGCCGATGCCGCAGCTGACGACCCCTGGACCTGCCACGCCACCGGCTTCCTCACCACCGACACCGCGTCCACGCACTTCCCGGAGGAGTCGTGGCCGCCGGCCGGTGCGACGGCGCTGCGGCCGGACGACGTGTACGAATCGATGGCGGCCGTCGGTGTCGACTACGGCCCCGCCTTCCGCGGCCTGAAGGCCCTCTGGCGCCGCGACGACGAGCTGTTCGCCGAAGTGGCCCTGCCGGACGAGGCGTCCGACGAAGCTGACGCGTTCGGGCTGCATCCCGCGCTTCTCGACGCCGCGCTGCAACCGCTGGCGCTCGGGGGCTTCTTCGAAGGGGCGTCCGCCGACGGGCCGCTGCTGCCGTTCGCCTGGACCGGGGTACGACTGGCGGCCACGGGCGCCACCGCGCTGCGGGTACGGCTCTCCTCTGCGGGCCGCAACGCGGTCCGGGTAGAGGTCGCCGACAGCGCCGGCGTGCCGGTCGCCTCCGCTGACTCGCTTGTCGTACGTCCCCTCGCCGTCGGTGACCTCACGGGCGGCGCCGACCCGCTGCGGGACGCCTTGTTCCGGCTCGACTGGGTGCCCGCCCCCGACACCGCCGCCCCGGCGACGGGCGGTGTCCGCTGCCAGTTGCGGGGCGACGACGTACCGGAGCTGCGCGCCGTACTGGAGAGGGCCGGCGCTCAAGTCGACCTCTTCCCGTCGGAAGCGGACCCGGACACCGAACTGCCCGTACCCCAGGTGGCATTCGTGGTGTGCGAGCCCATGTCACGGGGCGTCGTCGAGGACACGGCGGCCCAGGTGCGTACCGCGACCGCCGCAGCGCTCGCGGCGGCGCAGGCATGGCTGGCCGCCGACCGGTACGCCGACGTGCCGCTGGTGTTCGTCACCCGCGACGCCGTACCGGCCGGGGGGTCTGCGGCCGACGATCTGCCGAACGCCGCCGTATGGGGGCTTATCCGCTCGGCCCAGTCCGAGAACCCGGGCCGCTTCGTCCTCCTGGACATCGACGGTGCGGAGGAGTCGTGGCAGGCGCTGCCCGCCGCCGTACTGTCCGGCGAACCGCAGGCCGCCCTGCGCGCCGGCGCCACCCTCGTACCGCGACTCGCCCGTCACAGCGCCGAAGAGGTCCCCGCGCCCGCGTGGGACGCCGAAGGCACCGTACTGATCACCGGAGGCACCGGAACGCTCGGCGGCGTCGTCGCCCGGCATCTGGTCGCCGGGCACGGGGTGCGCCATCTGGTGCTCGCCGGCCGCAGCGGCCCCGCCGCCGATGGCGCCGACCGGCTGCGGGACGAACTGACCGGGCTGGGCGCCGAGGTGACCGTCGTCGCCTGCGACGCGGCCGACCGGCAAGCCCTGGCCGACGTGCTGGCCGGTGTCCCGGCGGAGCACCCCCTCACTGCCGTGGTCCACGCGGCGGGTTCGCTGGACGACGGCGTCGTCACCTCACTGACCCCCGAGCGGTTCGACACGGTGCTGCGGTCCAAGGCCGACGCCGTGCTCAACCTGCACGAACTGACCAGGGAACTGCCGCTCACCGCTTTTGTGGTCTTCTCCTCGGCGGCGGGCGTCTTCGGCGGCCCGGGGCAGGGCAACTACGCCTCGGCCAACGCCTTCGTGGACGCCCTGGCCGGACACCGGCGCCAACTCGGCCTGTCCGCCCTGTCCCTGGCATGGGGCTTGTGGGAGCAGGACAGCGGACTGACCGGGGGACTGGACGACACCGACCGGGCCCGGCTGGCCCGTACAGGCGTCGCGCCGTTGTCGACCGAGGACGGTCTTGCCCTGTTCGACGCGGCCCGCACGGCGGACCTGGCGACCCTGGTGCCCATCCGCCTGGAGTTCGGCGCGCTGCGCGCCGCCGCCCGCTTCGGCGCGGTGCCCACGGTGCTGCGCGGTCTGGTCGCCACGTCGAAGCGGCGCACGGTGGGCGCCGACCCGGCGGCGGCTTCGGCTCTGCGTGAGCGCCTGGCCCGTATGCCCGAGGCCGAACACCTCGGCGCCCTGCTGGACGTGGTGCTCGGTCAGGCTGCTGCCGTGCTCGGTCACCCGGACCCCAACGACCTAGACCCGGAAGGGCCGTTCAACGAGAACGGCTTCGACTCGCTGACCGCCGTCGAGTTCCGCAACCGGATGAACACGGCCACCGGCCTCCGGCTGCCCGCCACGCTGATCTTCGACTGCCCCACCCCCACGAGCCTGGCCGCGTATCTGCGCACCGAACTGCTGGACGACGGGCCGGCCGCAGGGCCCGCCACGGCTGCCGGCAGCGACGACGAGCCGATCGCCATCGTGGGCATGAGCTGCCGGCTGCCCGGCGGCGTCACCGACCCGGACGGTCTGTGGCGGCTGGTGGCCGAGGGCGGGGACGCCATGTCGATGTTCCCCGCCGACCGCAACTGGAACCTGGCCGAGCTGTACCACCCCGACCCCGAGCACCCCGGCACCACATACACACGCGAGGGCGGATTCGTCTACGACGCAACCGAGTTCGACCCGGCGTTCTTCGGCATCTCGCCGCGCGAGGCCGTCGCGATGGACCCGCAGCAGCGGATGCTCCTGGAAAGTTCGTGGGAGGCGCTGGAATACGCCGGTATCGACCCGGCGAAGGTCCGCGGCAGCCAGACCGGTGTGTTCGTCGGTCTGATGTACCACGACTACGGGATGCACCTGCAGCACCTGCCGAGCGGCAGCGAGGGCTTCGTCGGCACGGGCACGTCCGGCGGTGTGGCGTCGGGGCGGATCTCGTACACCTTCGGTTTCGAAGGGCCCTCCGTCACCCTCGACACGGCCTGCTCCTCGTCCCTGGTGGCCCTGCACTGGGCGATCCAGGCACTGAGGTCCGGTGACTGCTCCCTCGCCCTGGCCGGTGGGGTCACCGTCCTGTCCACCCCCAACGTGTTCGTCGACTTCAGCAGGCAGCGCGGGCTCGCGCCCGACGGCCGCTGCAAGTCCTTCGCCGACGCGGCGGACGGCACCGGCTGGAGCGAGGGCGTCGGCATGCTGCTCGTCGAGCGGCTCTCCGACGCCCGCCGCAACGGCCATCAGGTGCTCGCCGTGGTCCGCGGATCAGCCATCAACCAGGACGGTGCCAGCAACGGTCTCACCGCCCCCAACGGCCCCTCCCAGCAGCGGGTCATCCGGCAGGCCCTCGCCGACGCACGGCTCACGCCTTCCGAGGTGGACGCCGTCGAGGCGCACGGCACGGGCACCACCCTCGGCGACCCGATCGAGGCGCAGGCCCTGCTCGCGACGTACGGGCAGGACCGGCCCGAGGACCGGCCGCTGTGGCTGGGCTCGGTGAAGTCCAACATCGGTCACACCCAGGCCGCGGCGGGAGTCGCCGGCGTCATCAAGATGGTGATGGCCATGCGCAACGGCGTCCTGCCGTGCACCCTCCATGTGGACCGGCCCTCGCGGCACGTCGCATGGGAGTCGGGCTCGGTACGGGTGCTCACCGAACGGACGGACTGGCCCGACTCCGACCGGCCGCGCCGGGCCGGAGTGTCCTCCTTCGGCATCAGCGGCACCAACGCGCACGTCATCCTCGAACAGCCCGCGCCCGAACGGGAGGTGCCACGGCCCGAACAGCCCACCGTGGCAAGCCCGGTGACCGCGTGGACACTGTCGGCGAAGAGTCCCGAAGCGCTGCGCGCCCAGACCCAGCGGCTGCGCGCCCACGTGGAGGACCGGCCCGAGCAGACGCCCGCCGAGATCTCCCACTCGCTGGCCACCACGCGCAGCGCACTCAAACACCGGCTGGTCGTCCTCGGCGCCTCCCGCGCCGAACTCACCGAAGGGCTGGACGCGGCATCGCTGGGGACGCCCGGCGCGCAGGTGATCAGCGGCACCGCCGCGCGCGGCAAGACGGCCTTCCTCTTCACCGGTCAGGGCAGTCAACGGCTCGCCATGGGACAGGAGTTGTACGACACGTACCCGGTGTACGCCGCCGCCTTCGACGAGGTGTGCGCACGATTCGACGAGCACATCCAACCGCCGGTACGTGACGTCCTGCGCGACGACGCCGAGCTGCTTCAGCAGACGCGGTACACCCAGGCCGCGCTCTTCGCGGTCGAGGTGGCCCTGTTCCGCACCCTCGAACAGTGGGGTGTACGGCCCGACTTCCTGGCGGGCCACTCCATCGGCGAACTCGTCGCCGCCCATGTCGCCGGCGTGCTCTCGCTGGACGACGCGGTACGACTCGTCGCCGCGCGCGGCAGGCTGATGCAGGCGCTGCCGCCGGGCGGGGCCATGGTGTCGGTGCGCGCGGCCGAGGAGGACGTACTGCCCCTGCTCGCCGCCTCCCCGGACCTGGTGAGCGTCGCCGCCGTCAACGGGCCCGCGTCCGTGGTGATTTCAGGCGACGAGACGGCCACCCTCGCCCTGGCCGCACGCCTTGCCGAACAAGGGCACAAGACCCGACGGCTGGCCGTCAGCCACGCCTTCCACTCACCCCTCATGGAGCCCGCGCTGGCGGAATTCCGGCGCGTCGCCGAAGAGATGACGTACCGGCCGCCGACAATCCCCGTCGTCTCCAACGTCACAGGAGAGCTGGCCACCGACGCCGAACTCACCTCGCCCGCCTACTGGGTGCGCCACCTCCGCGAAGCCGTACGGTTCAGCGACGGCGTACGCGCCCTGCGGGCGCAGGGAGTGACCAGGTTCCTGGAAGTCGGCCCCGACGCCGTGCTGTCGGCGATGGCGCAAGAATGCCTCGTCGACTGGACGGGGACCAACGTGCCGGCGCTGCGCCGCGACCGGCCGGAGGCACGCACACTGGCCGAGGCGCTCGCCCACCTCTACGTCCACGGGCTGCCCGTCGACTGGGCCGCCGTCGTCGGCGGGGCGTCCCCGCGTACCGTCTCCCTCCCCACGTACCCCTTCCAGCGTCAGCGCTACTGGCCGGACGCGACCGGGCGGCGCCGGGAGTCCGGGACCCGCGACGCGGAGCGGGCGGACCAGGGCCTCTGGGACGCCGTCGAGCGCCAGGACCTCGACGCGCTGCTCGCCGCGCTCGGCCTGGGCGCCGGGCACCAGCTCGGCGACCTGCTGCCAGCGCTGGCGAAACTGCGCGGCACACGGGCCACGGACACCACAGGGCGGCTGCGGTACCGCACCACCTGGAAACCCCTGACGGACGTACCCGCACCCGCCCTGGCCGGACCGTGGCTGGTGTTCGTGCCCGAGGACGAGACGGTCTCGGAGCACGCCCAGGCGGTCGTGGCCGGCCTCGCGGCCCACGGCGCGCAGGTACGGGCGCTCCCCGTGGCCCGCAGCTCCGACGCCGACAAGCTCGCCCGCCGGATCCGGGAGACCGCCGACGAACGGACCGCCGGCATCGCGTGCCTGCTCACCGACGGCGAGCAGGGCGACGGGAGCGGCACGACCCGCTTCGCCGAGTCCCTGGTCGCAGCGGTGACCGAAGCCCAGCCTGCGGCGCCCGTGTGGTTCCTGACCCGGGGCGCGGTCCAGGTGACCCCGTCGGACGCCCCGACCACGCCCGGCTCGGCACCGGCCTGGGGCGTCGGACGGGCCGCGGCCCACGCGTACACGGCGCTCAGCGGCGGCCAGATCGACCTGCCCGAGCAGATCAACGAGCAGGCCGTACGCCGGCTGTGCGGGATGCTGACCGGGCTCACGGGCGAGGACGAGATCGCCGTACGCGCCGCCGGTGTCTTCGGCCGCAGACTCCAGCAGGCCCCGGCGGGCCGGGTGGCGCTCGGCACCGACTGGCAGCCGACGGGTACGGTCCTGATCGCCGGTGAACTCGACGCGCAGACAGTCGAGTTGACCCGGTGGGTGGCGCGCGCCGGCGCCGCCGGAGTCGTCCTGACCCAGCCGGCAGCCGCACTCGCCACCGAACCCGGTGTCGTGGTGCACGCCTGCGACCCGGCCGACCCGGCGACTCTCGACGCCCTGCTGGACCGTATCGACCCGCCCCTGACCGCCGTCGTGTGCACCGCCGGCGACGGCATGACGACCGATGCGACGGCCGGCATGGCGACCGGTGCGACGACCGCTACGACAGGGACGCCGGCCGCCGTCGCCCACGCCCTGCACGAACGCACCCGGTCCCTGGACCTGTCCGCCTTCGTCCTCGTCTCCCCGGCGGAAGCGGCCTGGGGCACCGCGGGGCAGGCCGCCACCGCCGCGCACCTGTCCTTCGACGCCCTCGCGGGACTGCGAGCCGCCCAGGGGCTGCCGGCCATCTCCGTGGCCGTCGGCCTGACCGACCCAGCTGCGGTGGTACCCGCCGTCCGGCAGGCCCTCGCCCAGGGCGACACGACCCTGCTGCTCACCGACACAGAACCGGCCGACATCGGCGCTCTCCTGTCGGCCCGCCGCCCGTCCCGGCTGCTCGACGAACTCCCGGAAACGGCGGGGGACAAGGACGGTCAGGGCGCGGACAGCGCCGAAACGGGCGACAGCGTCGCCGCGTTCCGGCAGCGGCTCGCGGACGGTACGCCCGACGAGCACCGCGGCATCGTGCTCGACCTGGTACGCGGCGCGGCGGCGGAGATCCTGCGCTTCCCCTCCGCCGAAGCGGTCGAACACGACGCCGACTTCTTCGACCTCGGGTTCTCCTCGATGGCCGCGATCGAACTGCGCAACCGGATCGTCGAACTCACCGGACTGGAACTGGAGGCCGACGCCGTCTACGACTGCCCGACCCCCGCGGACCTCGCCGAGCACCTGCTCGCCGAACTGGCCGGGGCCCCGGCACCCGAGGCCGGCTGACACGCCGTCACTGCCCGGGACGGCACCAACGTCCCGGGCAGTACGCTGAGTCCGCCCGTACAGAACGTCGGAGGAGCACACACACTTGATCAGGGTTCTGCTCGCCGACGATCAGGCGCTGGTGCGCGGCGCACTCGCCTCGATGCTCCGCCTGGAGCAGGACATCGAGGTCGTCGCCGAGGTCGGCAACGGGGACGATGTTCTGCCCGCCGCGCTGCGTACCCTCCCGGACGTGGCGCTGATGGACGTCCAGATGCCGGGCAAGGACGGTCTGAGCGCCGCGGCCGAACTCGGCCGGCGGCTGCCGTCCTGCAAGGTCGTCATCTGCACGACGTTCGGCAGGCCCGGATATCTGACCCGGGCCATGGCGGCGGGCGCCGTCGGCTTCGTCGTCAAGGACGCGCCCCCCGAACACCTCGTCGACGCGGTGCGCAGGGCTGCGGCCGGGCTGCGGGTCATAGACCCCGGCCTCGCGTCGGAAGCCCTCCACTCGGGCACCAGCCCCCTCACGGTGCGGGAGCGGCAGGTGCTCGCCCAGGCACTCGACGGCGGTACGGTCACCGACATCGCCCGGGCGCTGCACCTGTCGGAGGGGACCGTGCGCAACCACGTCTCGTCCGCCATGGCCAAAACCACCGCGAGGACCCGCGCGGAGGCTGCCCGTATCGCGGAGGACCGCGGCTGGCTCTGACGGGCCCTCCCCGGGGTCCCCGTCGCCTCGTACCCCCCGCCCTTACACCGTAGGCGCGGCCGGCACAACCATGACACCTATCAGGGGTCCGCCATGACAGACGTCGTGGGCGACCACCGTCCGACGGCCGCACACTGGACCAGCAGGAAAGAGAAAGCGGTCCGAGGCGCACGGCGACATCCCCGCACCATCCCCGGACCGCTTTCCGCAACACCGCCTCCGACTCCGGAGGAGACGCGAAGCGCGCGTGCCGGACGACCCCTCCGGAAACCCCCGTTCCGGTGTCCGGCAACGCGCGCCGCGCCTCTCCGGCCCCGGCCGCGGGACTTCCCACCCGTGGAGTCCCGCGGCCTAACGGGGTGGCGCGGCGCGGTGGCCGGCTGCCGCCGCCGTAGGATCACTCAGCCATTCGAACCCGCCGCCGCATCCGCCGTCGACTCCGCTTCCGCTTCCGCACCCGCCGCCGCGCGCGCCGCACGCGTCTTCCGGGCCAGCCCCGCAGGAGTCGGGTCGTCGAAGAGGTCCTTGAGCTTGAGCCGTACCTCCGTCGCCGTCTGAACCTCCTGCAACAGCCGTACGCCGAGCAGCGAATGACCCCCGTGCGCGAAGAAGTTGCTCTCCGCGTCCAGATCGCCGCGCCCCAGCAGGCTGTTCCACAGTGCCACCAGCACCCCCACCAACTCGTCACCGCCGCCGGCGGAATCCTGGCCCGCGCCCCGCGGACCGGCGGGCGGCACGTCGGCAGCCGTCCTGCGCTGCTCCAACGCCCGCCGGGTGAGCGCCGGGTAGTCCACCTTGTCGTTGCCCGTCATCGGGAAGGCGTCCACCGCCACGAACTCCTGAGGCGTCGCCGAAGCGGGCAGCGAACCGTGCGCGTGCTCCCACAGCTCCGCGACCACCTCGGGCCGCCCCGGAGCGACCACGAACGCGCACAGAAGCGCGTCGGCGCTCGGGTCACCCGCGATCACCACCGCGGCGGCGAGCACATCCGGATGGGACAGCAACACGGCCTCGATCTCGCCGAGTTCGATCCGGTTGCCCCGCAGTTTGACCTGGCGATCCATCCGTCCGAGGATCTCCAGCCTGCCGTCGCCGGTCCACTTCGCCAGATCCCCGGTGCGGTAGAACCGGCCGTACCGCGGATGGTCACCGAAGCGCAGCGCCGTCAGCTCCGGACGGTCGTGGTAGCCGGCAGCGACGCCCGTCCCCGCGATACACAGTTCACCGCGCACCCCGACCGGCAGTTCACGGCCGTACGGATCCGCCACGTACACCTGGGTGTTGGCGATCGGGCGGCCCACATCCACCCGGCCGTCGGCGGTCGCCCGGTCGAGCCGGCCCGCGGTGGACCAGATGGTGGTCTCCGTGGGGCCGTAGACGTTGTACAGGTCGCACCCGGTCGCGCTCAGCCGCCGGGCCAGCGCGGCGGGCAGCGGCTCACCGCCGCTGAGCACCCGGCGGCCGGCCAGCTGCCCCGCCACCTCGTCGGCGACCAGACGCCAGGTCGTCGGGGTGGCCTGCACCACCGACACGTCGTGCTTCCGCAACACCTCCGCCAGGGGTGCCCCCTCGGTACGCGCCTCGTCGGGCGCGACCGCGAGACGCCCGCCCGACACCAGCGGCAGGAAGAGTTCCAGAGCCGAAATGTCGAAGCTGAACGTCGTCAGCCACAGGACGGTGTCCTCGGGGCCCACCGCGAGCTGGTCCGCGAAGTGTGCCACCAGATTGGCGAGGGCGCGGTGGTCGAGCAGCGTGCCCTTCGGCAGCCCCGTCGAACCCGAGGTGTAGATCAGATACGCGCAGTCCTCCGGCGCCACCAGGTCGGCGGCGAGCACACTCCCCGTCACCGGCCGCACCGAGTCGGTGTCCACCAGCGGCAGGACCGTACGGTCACCGGGAACCACGACCCCGGGGCCGGCCAGGACCGCGGCGGCGCCCGAGTCGTCGAGCTGATACGCGATGCGCTGCTCGGGATGGTACGGATCGAGCGGCAGGTACGCGGCCCCGGCCAGCCATACGCCGATGGCCGCGGCGGCCAGCTCGGGCCCCCGGGCGGCCAGCAGGGCGACCACGTCCCCCTTGCCGACCCCGGCCTCCGCCAACCGGTCACGGGTCGCCTCGGCCGCTGCCCACAGCCGGCGGATCCCGATCCGGCGCTCACCGTCGAGGACCGTCTCGGCGTCCGGCCCCGAGTCTGGCCCTGTCTCCGACTCCCGCCCCGAATCCGACTCCGACTTCGGCCCCGAATCCGACTCCGCAGCGCCGGAGGCCGAGACCCGCCGCGCGATCGATTCCAGCACGGTCGCGGGTTTCACGGGCCGGTCCGTGGCGTTCGCGGCCCCGATCACCTCCGTGTCCCGGCCGCTCCACACCTGTATCTCCGCGAGAGGCTCGTCCGGCCGGCGCGCGAGCGTCACCAGCAGATCGTCGTACCGGGCCAGCAGCAGCTCCACATCCGCCCGGTCCAGCACGTCGACGTAGAACGCCGCCCGCACCTTGATGTCCTCCGGGGTGGAGGTCACGAAGAACTCCAGGTCGAACTTGCTGGAACTGTTCTCCACCACCACGGCCGTGGCCGGCTGCCCGTCCAGGACGAACTCCCCGTCCATCGCGGCCGGGACGTAGTTGAACGTGTGCCGGAAGAGATTGTTCCGCCACGACGAGGCGTCCCGCTCCACGGCCTCCAGCAGATCGTCCACCGGGTAGTCCGCGTGCGCCATCGCCTCCATGAACGTACGGCGCGTCAGCCGGACGAACTTCCGGAAGCTCTCCTCCCGGTCCACCGGTGTCCGCAGGGTGAGTACGTTGATGTGGTAGCCGATCGTCTGCGCTGCCTCCGGTGTGCGCACACTGACGGGCGAACCGATCGTGAGATCGGGCCCGGCGCCGTGCGCCGCCAGCAGGACCCCGTACGCCGCCAGCAGGACCACCGACTCGGGCGCCCGCAACTCCCGCCGCATCAGCCGCACCGCGTCACGCGCGGCCGGCGAGAGAACATGATTGATCACATCACCGGCGAGCGTCGTCTCCGCCGCATCCGGCTTCTGGCACCACAGATCCAGCTCGGTGGCCCGGAACCCGGCCAGCTTCCCGCGCCAGAACTCCGCACTGGCCGGGTTCGGCGCAGGCTCCCGCCAGGCAGGCACGACGGCCACGGCCGCCGGCTCCGGCACCGCCCCCGAGGCAAGCGTGCCGTACAGGGACACGAACTCGCCGAGCAGCAGCGCGGACGACAGGCCGTCGAAGACGGCGTGGTGGACCGCCAGGCAGAAGACCTCGCCGGACCCCTCAGGCACAACCGCCGCACGCACCAGCGGCCGGCCGTCCGGCCCGAACGGCTCAGCCACGAAGCGGGTCAGCCACGTCCGCGCCCCGCCGTCGTCCGGCTCACCCTCCACGATCCGCAACGCGGTCTGCTCAGGCGACAGGGTCTCCCGCGTCAACCCCTCGGCGCCGGCCCGGAAGACCGTACGCAACACCTCGTGGCGGCGCAGCAGCAGCGTCAGCGTCTCCAGCAGCACGGGCCGCCGCAGCCGCCCCTCCACACGGAACGCCACACTGAGGTTGTTCACACCCGTGCCGGGCACGAACTCCTCCAGAAGCCACAGCGCTTCCTCCTTGTGCGTGGCCCGCTGCCGGGCCACCGCGGAGCGGGCGACCTCGCCGGATACCTGGTTGGTCGTCACAGTCACCTCTCCAGAAGCTTGCCGACGGCCTGCGCGACGCCGTCGGAACGCAGCAGCTCACCATGGCCGGCGTCGAACCTGATCTCCCGCGCCACCAGCTCGCCCGCACCGAACTCACCTGTCCTGCGCAGCCGGTTGAGGCCGTTGTACTCGCCGGACGAACTCAGCGCGGTGGACTCCAGCCAGCGGTCGCGCGGATCCAGCCGGTCGGCGAAGCTCAGGTAGGAGAGGAACGCACTGAACAGCGCCCACATCTCGGTGCCGTACTCCTGATCGAGCCCGGCCCGCTCGAACGCGCGCTCACCGACCTGGCGGAACGTCGTGTACAGCTCCGACGCGTAAGTCCCCACCGTCATGCCGTCGACCTGGATCAGGCGCTCGACCTCGCCCTGCGTCTCCGCGACGTCCTCCTCGGTGAGGATCGACGACAGCATGCCGAAGACATTGCCGAACTGGTAGCGGATGGTCTCCATGCTGGTCGGCTCAGGATCGAACAGTACGACCTGGGGCGCCTGCGCCTGCGACCCGGCCAACTCGTCGGCCAGCGCGGCCGCGTACACGGCGCCCACGCAGTACCCGAAGACGGCGCGCACGGTCAGCCCTTGCTCGCGCACCGGTTCCAGCCAGGACTGTACGTACTCCTTCACGTCCGTCCCGGTGCCGGGAGCGACGACCGGCGGATTGACGTGCCAGAACGTGGCGTCATGGCCGAGCTGTGCCACCAGGTCGGGAAACCCGGCCTCCGGGCGGCCCGTCGTGTGGAAGTCGGCACAGAGGATGAGCTCGTCCGAGCCCGAACGAAGAGTGTTCCAGGTGGTGTTGAGGTTCATCGGCACTTCTTTCGAATCTCGGCGTCACCGTGGTGACGGGCCGGTCGGTGATTGGGGGGCAGTGGAGGCCCTAGGAGTCCCCGCCCTCCATGGCCAGTTGGATCAGGTTGTCCACGTCCATGCTGTCGATCGCCTCGTCGGCGTCCTCCGCCCTTTCGAGGTCGTCCGGACCCTGCGCGTCGGCCAGCTCCAGCAGCGCGTCCAACAGCCCCGACTCGCGCAGTTTCGCCACCGGGATCGCCGTCAGAAGCCCGCGCACCTCGGCATCGCCGCGCTGCGCCGTCACGACAGTCGCCGCCTCCGGGAAGAACTGCTCCAGGACGAATGCAGTCAGGGCGCGAGGCGTCGGGTAGTCGAAGATGAGCGTGGTGGGCAACTGCAGCCGGGTGGCCGCCGTCAGATAATTGCGAAGCTCCACCGCGGTCAGGGAGTCGAAGCCGAGATCCTGGAACTGCCGGTCCGGCTCGATCGCCGACCCGTCGGCGATGCCCAGCACAGCCGCCACCTGGCCGCGTACCAGCCCCGACATCACCGACTGCCGCTCCTCGGCACCCAGCGGCGCCAGCCGCTGCGCCAACGCGTCCGCCCGCACCTCGGCCGAGGCTGCCGAACGCCGCGCCGTGCCCCGCACCAGCCCGCGCAGCATGCCTGGCACCTGGCCGACCGCCGCACCGAGGGCCTTGAGGTCGAACTGGGCCGGGACGAAGGTGGGTTGGCTGGAGCTGAGTGTGGCGTCGAAGAGGGTGAGGCCGTCGTCGGGTGAGAGGGCACTGATGCCGGTGCGCTCCAGGCGGCGGAGGTCGGTGTCGGCGAGTTGGCCGGTCATGCCGCCGGTCTCCCACAGTCCCCAGGCGAGTGAGGTGGCGGGGAGGTGGTGGGTGTGGCGGTGGGTGGCGAGGGCGTCGAGGAAGGCGTTGGCGGCGGCGTAGTTGGCCTGTCCGGCGCCGCCGAGGGTGCCGGAGAGGGAGGAGAAGAGCACGAAGGCGGTGAGGTCGAGGTGGCGGGTGAGTTCGTGGAGGTGCCAGGCGGCGTCCGCCTTGGGCCGCAGGACCGTGTCCATACGGTCGGGGGTGAGGGACGGGATCGTGGCGTCGTCGAGGACACCGGCGGTGTGGATGACTCCGGTCAGTGGGTGGTCGGCGGGTATGGAGGCGATGAGTGCGGCGAGGGCGTCGCGGTCGGTGACGTCGCACGCGGTGGCGGTGACCTGGGCCCCGTGCGCGGTGAGTTCGGCCAGGAGGCCGTCGGTGCCGGGGGCGTCGGGTCCGCGCCGGCTGGCGAGGAGCAGGTGGCGTACGCCGTGTTCGGTGACGAGACGGCGGGCGACCAGGGCACCGAGACCACCGGTGCCACCGGTGACCAGGACGGTGCCGTCCGGCGTGAAGACCGTCCCTTCCGGGCTGGGCACGACGGCCCGGGTCAGCCGAGCCACCCGTATCCCGCCCGCACGGATCGCGAGCTGTGGCTCACCGGTCGCGAGTGCGCTGCCGATCGCGTTGGCGGATACGGGGTGGTCGTCCAGATCCAGCAGCACGAACCGGTCCGGCTGCTCCGCCTGCGCCGCCCGTACGAGACCCCACACGGCGGCCTGTACCGGATCAGCATCCCCGGACAGGTCCACGGCCACCCCGCCCTCAGTGACCACCACCAGACGGGAAGCGGCGAACCGCCCGTCCACCAACCACTGTTGCACGGCACCCAGCACGTGATGCGTCAACGCGCGGACCGCTTCCGGCACCCCCGCGGATATCGGCTCAGGCAGCCTCAGCAGCACATACTCCGGCACATCACCAACTGCCAGCTCGGAGAGATCCGACAGCTCCGTATACGCCGGAGCCACCGTGGTGCCCGGCGCCGCATCCGCCGCCACCCAGTCCAACTGGAAGAGAGCGTCGCGGGGCTGGCCGAAGGACAGTCCGCTCAAGGAGACGGGCCGCAGGGTGAGGGAGGCGATGTCGGCGACCGGTTCGCCGGTGCCGTCCGCCATCGCGAGAGCTATCGCGCCGCCGACGGCCGTGATGCGGACACGGAGCTGAGTGGCGCCGGTCGCGTGCAGGGTCATCTGGTTCCAGGCGAAGGGCAAATGGGGTCGGCCGGCTTTGTCGGCCGGCAGGAAGTCGCCCAGGGCGATGGCGTGCAGGGCGCCGTCGAGGAGAGCGGGGTGGATGCCGAAGTGCGCCGCGTCCGCGTGGGCCTGCTCGGGGAGGGTGATGTCGGCGTAGACCTCGTCCCCGTCGCGCCATGCGGCGGTCAGGGTCCGGAAGACATCGCCGTACTCCAGTCCCAGATCAGCCAGGTCGTCGTAGAGGACGTCCACTGCCAGCGGCTCAGCGTCCTTCGGGGGCCACTGGAGCAGGTCGAAGTGCGGTGCCTCTGCGGTGGCGGCCAGCAGTCCCTGTGCGTGTGGGGTCCAGGGCGCTGTCAGGTCGCTGTCCTCGGTACGGGAGTACACGGTCAACGACCGCCTGCCGGTGGCGTCGGCCGCTCCGAGAACGAGTTGGAGCTGACTGCTGCCGTGCGGGGGCAGGACGAGTGGGGCCTGGAGAGCAAGTTCTTCAAGTACGGGGGTGCCGGCTTCGTCGCCTGCACGGATGGCGAGTTCGGCCAGTGCGGCGCCCGGGAGGATGACCGTGCCGTTGACGGCGTGGTCGGCCAGCCAGGGGTGGGTGGTGAGGGAGAGCCTTCCGGTCACGGTGAGTTGGCCGCTTTCCGGCGAGGGAATGGCGGCGGTGAGGAGCGGATGGTTGACGGCAGCCTGACCGGCGGTCGTGACGTCACCGGCCGCTGCCGTGGACTTCAGCCAGTAGTGCTGGTGTTGGAAGGCGTAGGTGGGCAGTTCCACGTGCTGGCGGCGCGCGTTGACGAAGTACGTCGTCCAGTCGACGCGTACGCCACGGGTGTGGAGGGTGGCGAGGGCTTCGAGCAGGGCGCGTGTCTCGTCACGGTCCTTGCGGACGGCCGGGATGAGGGTGGTGTTCTCGTCGCCGTCGAGGGTCTGCTGGGCAAGACCGGTGAGAACACCGTCCGGACCGACTTCGACGAAGAGGGTGGCACCGGTCGCACGAGCCGCCGTCACGCCGTCTGCGAAGCGGACTGCTTCGCGGACGTGCTGTACCCAGTAGTCGGGGCTGGTGAGTTGGCCGTGTTCGGCGAGCTGGCCGGTGACGTTGGAGATGAGCGGGATGGTCGGCTCGTGGTAGGTGAGGCTCTGGGCGATCTGCCGGAACTCCGCCAGCATGGGGTCCATCAACGGCGAATGGAAGGCGTGCGAGACGCGCAGCCTGCGGGTACGGATCTCCCGACC
This sequence comes from Streptomyces sp. NBC_00370, assembly GCF_036084755.1. Classification (NCBI taxonomy): domain Bacteria; kingdom Bacillati; phylum Actinomycetota; class Actinomycetes; order Kitasatosporales; family Streptomycetaceae; genus Streptomyces; species Streptomyces sp. NBC_00370. Next base: position 1,436,169 of record NZ_CP107968.1, on the reverse strand, counting down.
GGCCAGCGCCTTGCCGATCTCCTCGACCGCCGACTCCGCACCGGAGATCACCACAGCGGCGGGTCCGTTGACAGCTGCGATGCTCACTTCATGCTCGCGGCCCTCCAGCAGTGGCAGAATGTCCGCTTCGGGTGCGGCGATGGCGAGCATGGCGCCGCCGGTGGGTAGGGCCTGCATCAGCCGGGCTCGTGCTGCGACGAGGCGGCTGGCGTCTTCCAGGGAGAAGACCCCGGCCACGTGTGCGGCTGCCAGTTCACCGATGGAGTGTCCGGCGAGTACGTCCGCTGTGATGCCGTACGAACTGAGGAGCCGGTACAGCGCCACCTCGAAGGCGAACAACGCCGGCTGCGTCATGCCGGTCTCGTCCAGCAGCCCGGCTAGCTCCGAACCCGGCTCCGCGTGAACCACATCCCGTACCGGATGCGCCAGCAACGGATCCAGAACCTCACACACCTCATCCCAGGCGGCAGCGAACACCGGGAACGTGGCTGCCAGTTCGCGGCCCATGCCCAGCCGCTGGCTACCCTGCCCGGCGAACAACAGCGCCAGCTTCCCGCTCGTACCGCTGCCCGTCACCACACCGGCAGTCGGTGTCCCGGACGCCAGCGCCTTGAGGCCGGCCAGCAGCTCGTCACGGCCTTCGGCGACCACCACCGCCCGGTGATCCAGGACCCCACGTGAGGAGACCAGCGCCTCGGCGACCGCAGCGACATCCGCCAGGTCGCCGTCGTCGGTGGTCCACGTCCCCAGGCGCTCGGCCTGTGCGCCGAGGGCGGCTGCGCTGCGCGCGGAGATCAGCCACGGCAGCACCGACGGCGCTTCCGCCGTGTTGGTGACGTCCCGCGGTTCGGTCTCGCCCTGTTCGATGACTACGTGGGCGTTGGTGCCACTGATGCCGAACGAGGAGATCGCTGCTCGCCGGGGGCGGTTGGACTCGGGCCATTCCTGGGCCTCCGTCAGCAGCTCGACGGCGCCCGCCGACCAGTCCACGTGCGGCGATGGGGCATCCACATGCAGGGTCTGGGGGAGGAGGCCGTGGCGCATGGCCATGACCATTTTGATGATGCCGGCGACGCCTGCGGCGGCTTGGGTGTGGCCGATGTTGGATTTGATGGAGCCGAGCCACAGGGGGTGGTCTTCGGGGCGGTCTTGTCCGTACGTCGCCAGGAGTGCTTGTGCTTCGATGGGGTCGCCGAGGGTGGTGCCGGTTCCGTGGGCTTCGACGGCGTCGATGTCTGCTGTGGTGAGGTGGGCGTTGGCGAGGGCTTGTCGGATGACTCGTTGTTGTGAGGGGCCGTTGGGGGCGGTGAGGCCGTTGCTGGCGCCGTCCTGGTTGATGGCTGATCCGCGTACGACGGCGAGGACGGGGTGTCCGTTGCGCCGGGCGTCGGAGAGTCGTTCGACGAGGAGCATGCCGATGCCTTCGCCCCAGCCGGTTCCGTCGGCGGACGCGGAGAATGCCTTGCAGCGGCCGTCGACCGACAGACCACGCTGTCGGGAGAACTCGATGAACGTGTTCGGCGTGGCCATCACCGTCACACCACCGGCCAGCGCCATGTCACACTCACCCGACCGCAGCGCCTGCACCGCAAGATGCAATGCCACCAGCGACGACGAGCACGCCGTGTCGACCGTTACCGCAGGACCCTCGAAACCGAAGGTGTACGACACCCGGCCGGAAGCGACGCTGCCCGAGTTGCCGGTCCCGACCAGCCCTTCCAGCTCCGGCGGCGTCTCACCGGACTGAGAGCCGTAGTCGTGGTACATGACGCCGGCGAAGACGCCCGTTTTGCTGCCCCGCAGCCCGGCCGGGTCAACACCCGCCCGTTCCAGCGCTTCCCACGATGTCTCCAGCAGCAGCCGCTGCTGCGGGTCCATGGCGAGGGCCTCACGCGGCGAGATCCCGAAGAACCCCGGGTCGAACTCGCCCGCGTCGTGCAGGAATGCGCCGTGGCGGGCGTACGACGTGCCCCGGCTCGCCGGGTCCGGGTCGTACAGCTTGTCCAGGTCCCAGCCACGGTCGGTCGGGAAGCCCGAGACCGTGTCGCGAGCTTGCGCGAGCAGATCCCACAGGCCTTCGGGCGAAACCACGCCGCCCGGGTAGCGGCAGGCCATACCGACGATGGCGATCGGGTCGTCGTTCACCGCTGTGGTGGCGACGGCGAGGGGGGCGTCTGTGGTGGTGCCGAGGAGTTCGGTGGCCAGGTGGTCGGCGAGCACGGTCGGTGTGGGGTAGTCGAAGACGAGTGTGGTGGGGAGCCTGAGCCCGGTGGCGGTGTTGAGCCGGTTGCGGAACTCGACCGCGGTCAGCGAGTCGAACCCGAGATCCTGGAAGGTCCGGTCCCGGGACACTTCCTGCTCGTCGGAGAACCCGAGGACCGCAACCAGCTGCGAAGTGAGCAACCGCACCAGCTCGTCACGTCGTTCGGCGTCGGTGAGACGGGAAAGCGACTGGCGCAGACTTCCGTCAGCTCCGGCCGTCCCGGCACCGCTGCTCGCGCGACGTACAGGCGTGCGTACGACTCCACGCAGGATCGGTTGCAGCACACCCGACCGGGCCTGCTCCTGGAGGGCCGGCACGTTGAGACGCACGGGAACCAGGAGGTCATGATCGCTGCGAATCGCGAGGTCGAAGAGATCGAGACCCTGTTCGGCGGACAGAGCGGCAACCCCCGAACGCCGCATGCGTTCCAGGTCGACCTCGCCCAGGACACCTGCCATGCCGCCGGTCTCCCACAGGCCCCAGGCGAGGGAGGTGGCGGGCAGACCCTCGGTGTGGCGGTGGGTGGCGAGGGCGTCGAGGAAGGCGTTGGCCGCGTCGTAGTTGCCCTGTCCTGCCGCGCCGAGGATGCCGGAGAGGGAGGAGAAGAGCACGAACGCCGTGAGGTCGAGATCGCGGGTGAGTTCGTGGAGGTGCCAGGCGGCATCCGCCTTGGGCCGCAGGACCGAGTCCATACGGTCGGGCGTGAGCGACGCGATGGTCGCGTCGTCAAGGGTGCCGGCGGTGTGGACGACGGCGGTGAGTGGGTGGTCAGCGGGTACGGAGGCGATGAGTGCGGCGAGGGCGTCGCGGTTGGCGACGTCGCAGGCTGCGGTGGTGACGTGGGCTCCCAGCGCGGTGAGTTCGGTCAGGAGGTCGTCGGCGCCGGGGGCGTCGGGTCCGCGTCGGCTGGCGAGGAGAAGGTGGCGTACGCCGTGCTCGGTGACGAGACGGCGGGCGACCAAGGCACCGAGTCCGCCGGTGCCACCGGTGATGAGGACGGTGCCTTCGGATCCGAAGGCGGTTGCGTCCGAGCTGGGCACGGCTGCCCGGGTCAGCCGTGGAACCCGTATCTCACCAGCACGCAGGGCGAGTTGCGGCTCGTCTGCGGCCAGCGCCCGGCCGAGGGCGCGTACCGACGCGGGATCGTCGTCCAGGTCCACCACGGTGAGCCGGTCCGGCTGTTCCGCCTGGGCGGCTCGTACCAGACCCCATACCGCTGCCTGTACCGGATCGGCGTCGGCCGCCGGATCCGTTGCCACCGCGCCACGCGTGACCACCACGAGCCGCGAGCCGTCGAAACGATCGGCCGTCAGCCACTCCTGGACACGCGCCAGCATGGTGTGCGTGATCCGGTGCACCGAATCCAGAACATCCATGTCCGGCTTGCCCGCTGCGGGGCCGGGGGTGCCGATCAGCACATACGCGGGAACGTCGTCCCGCTCGGCGAGGGCGGAGAGACTCGGACAGGTCTCAGCGCCCGTGCCGAGGTCGTCGCTGCCGAGCACGGCCCACCGGGGCTCCGGCAGGTCCGCACCGGAGGGCAGAGCCGTCCAGTCGATCCGGAACAGTGAGTCACCGTGCCGCGTCTGAGACTGGGCCAGGCTGTCAACGGCAAGCGGGCGCAAGGTCAGCGACCCGATCTCGGCGACCGGCGCACCGGCGGCGTCCGAGAGTGCGAGAGTGACCCGACTGTCCGCGGTGGAGGTGACCCGGACCCGCAGGGCCGTCGCTCCGGTCGCGTACAGGGCGAACTGGTCCCAGGCGAAGGGCAGATACGGCTGCCCGGCCACGGTCTCGCCCAGGAAGTCACCGAGTCCGACGGCATGCAGAGCGCTGTCGAGGAGAGCGGGATGGATACCGAAACGGCCGGCGTCCGCGTGCGCCTCCTCGGGAAGCGTGATGTCGGCGTAGACCCCGTCGCCGTCGCGCCATGCGGCGGTAACGCCCTGGAAGACCTGGCCGTACTCAAGCCCTTGGACCGCCAGATCGCGGTACAGGTCCTGCACGTCGACCGCCTGCGCGCCCTGCGGCGGCCAATTCGTCAGGTCGTAGGCGGGCGTTGGAGCCGTGTCAGCCAAGACACCCTCGGCGTGCCGCTGCCAGTCCCCATCTCCCGCATGGCCGCCCTCGGCTCGCGAGTGAATCGCTACCGGCCGTCGGCCGCTGTCGTCGGCCGATCCGAGAGTGAGTCGGAGCTGTACGTTGCCGTGCTCGGGCAGGACGAGTGGGGCCTGGAGCGCCAGTTCTTCGAGTACAGGTGTGCCGGTCTCGTCGCCTGCACGGACGGCGAGTTCGGCCAGCGCGGCGCCCGGGAGGACGACGGTGCCGTTGACCGCGTGGTCGGCGAGCCACGGCTGGGCCGCCAGCGACAGCCGACCGGTGAGCAGCAATCCGTCAGAACCAGGCAGCTCGGCCGATGCGCTGAGCAACGGATGCTCCACCGTCACCAGGCCCGCCGATGCCATGTCTCCCGCCGGGACGCCGGACTCCAGCCAGTAACGCCGGCTTTGGAAGGCATAGGTGGGCAGGTCGAGATGGCGGGAGGTGGTCGTGGCGAAGTAGGACGTCCAGTCGACGGGTGTGCCGTGGGTGTGGAGGGTCGCGAGGGCTTCGAGCAAGGCGCGTGTCTCGTCGCGGTCCTTGCGGACGGCCGGGATGAACGCGGTGCCTTCGTCGGTGTCGAGGGTCTGCTGGGCGAGGCCGGTGAGGACGCCGTCGGGGCCGACCTCGACGAAGAGGGTGGCACCGGTCGCACGAGCAGCCGTCACGCCGTCTGCGAAGCGGACTGCTTCGCGGACGTGCTGTACCCAGTAGTCGGGGGTGGTGAGTTGGCCGTGTTCGGCGAGCTGGCCGGTGACGTTGGAGATGAGCGGGATGGTCGGCTCGGCGTAGGTGAGGCTCTGGGCGATCTGCCGGAAGTCCGCCAGCATCGGTTCCATCAACGGCGAGTGGAAGGCGTGCGAGACGCGCAGCCTGCGCGTCCGGATCTTGCGATCCGCCAGCAGCTGCCCGATGTCCTCGACCGCTGACTCCGCACCGGAGATGACGACGGCGGTAGGTCCGTTGACGGCCGCGATGCTTACATCGTGCGCGTGGCCTGCCAACAGCGGGAGAACGTCTTCCTCGGGTGCGGCGATGGCGAGCATGGCGCCGCCGGTGGGCAGGGCCTGCATCAGCCGGGCTCGTGCTGCGACGAGGCGGCACGCATCCTCCAGGGAGAAGACCCCGGCAACGTGTGCGGCTGCCAGTTCACCGATGGAGTGTCCGGCGAGTACGTCGGCGGTGATGCCGTACGAGACCAGCAGCCGGTACAGGGCCACTTCGAAGGCGAACAGGGCGGGCTGTGTCATGCCGGTCTCGTCCAACAGCCCGGCCAGCTCAGAGCCTGGCTCGGCGTGGACGACGTCCCGTACCGGCTGTGCCAGCAGCGGATCCAGAACCTCACACACCTCGTCCCAAGCGGCAGCGAACACCGGGAACGTGGCTGCCAGTTCGCGGCCCATGCCCAGCCGCTGACTGCCCTGCCCGGCGAACAGCAGCGCGAGCCTCTTACCCGTACCACTACCGGTCACGACACCCGCGGCAGACGCCCCGGAGGCCAGCGCCGCCAAACCGGCCAGCAGGTCTTCCCGGTCTTCTCCGACGACGACGGCTCGTTCGTCAAGCACCGTCCGCGAGGACACCAACGCCAGCCCCGCCGCGGCGAGATCCGTATCCGGAGCATCCTCCGCCCATTCCCGCAGGCGTGCGGCCTGGACCGCCAGTGCTTCCGGGTTGCGGGCGGAGATCATCCATGGCACGAGCGGCAGTGCCTGCCTGTCAGCCTCGACAGCCGAGTCGGCCAACTCGCCCTGTTCGATGACTACGTGGGCGTTGGTGCCGCTGATGCCGAACGAGGAGATCGCTGCTCGCCGGGGGCGGTCGGACTCGGGCCATTCCTGGGCCTCCGTCAGCAGCTCGACCGCGCCCGCCGACCAGTCCACGTGCGGCGATGGGGCATCCACATGCAGCGTCTGCGGCAGGACACCGTGGCGCATGGCCATGACCATTTTGATGATGCCGGCGACGCCTGCGGCGGCTTGGGTGTGGCCGATGTTGGATTTGATGGAGCCGAGCCACAGGGGGTGGTCTTCGGGGCGGTCTTGTCCGTACGTCGCCAGGAGTGCTTGTGCTTCGATGGGGTCGCCGAGGGTGGTGCCGGTTCCGTGGGCTTCGACGGCGTCGATGTCTGCTGTGGTGAGGTGGGCGTTGGCGAGGGCTTGTCGGATGACTCGTTGTTGTGAGGGGCCGTTGGGGGCGGTGAGGCCGTTGCTGGCGCCGTCCTGGTTGATGGCTGATCCGCGTACGACGGCGAGGACGGGGTGTCCGTTGCGGTGGGCGTCGGAGAGTCGTTCGACGAGGAGCATGCCGATGCCTTCGCCCCAGCCGGTGCCGTCGGCGGACGCGGAGAATGCCTTGCACCGACCGTCGACCGACAGCCCACGCTGCCGGGAGAACTCGATGAACGTGTTCGGCGTGGCCATCACCGTCACACCACCGGCCAGCGCCATGTCGCACTCACCCGACCGCAGCGCCTGCACCGCCCAGTGCAAGGCGACCAGGGACGACGAGCAGGCGGTGTCGACGGTGACGGCCGGGCCTTCCAGACCGAAGGTGTAGGCCACCCGGCCGGAGGCGACGCTGCCCGAGTTGCCGGTGCCGACCATGCCTTCCAACTCCGGCGGCAGCGAACCGATTTGCGAGCCGTAGTCGTGGTACATCACCCCGGCGAAGACACCCGTTCGGCTGCCCCGTAGCTCGGTCGCGTTGATGCCGGCCCGCTCGATCGCCTCCCACGAGGTCTCCAGCAGCAGTCGCTGCTGCGGGTCCATGGCGAGAGCTTCACGCGGCGAGATCCCGAAGAACCCAGGGTCGAAGTGGTCGGCGTCGTGGAGGAAACCCCCCAGACGTGTGTAGCTCGTCCCGGTGCGCTCGGGGTCCGGGTCGTAGAGCTTGTCCAGGTCCCAGCCGCGGTTGGTGGGGAAGGCGCTGATCGCGTCGTCCCCTTGGACGAGGAGTCGCCACAGGTCTTCGGGTGAGGTGATGTCTCCGGGGTAGCGGCAGGCCATGCCGACGATGGCGATCGGGTCGTCGCTGACCCCTGTGGTGGCGACGGCGGTGGGGGTGTCGGTGGTGGTGCCGAGGAGTTCGGTGGCCAGATAGTCGGCGAGCGCCGTGGGCGTCGGGTAGTCGAAGACGAGCGTGGTGGGGAGCCGGAGTCCGGTGGCGGTGTTGAGCCGGTTGCGGAACTCGACCGCGGTCAGCGAGTCGAACCCGAGATCCTGGAACGCGCGGTCCTGGGGCACTGCCTGCTGGTCGGCGAAACCGAGGACCTGCGCCAGGTGGTCACGGACCAGATCGATGATGAGCTGCCCACGCGCGGCGGGAGCGAGTCCGGCGAGCTGCCCCGCGAGTCCGTTCTCTGAAGTGCCGGCGGTGTGCGCGCTGCGCCGCGACGCGGGGCGCAGCAGCCCGCGAAGCATCGACGGTGCGGCGGCGTCGCCCGTGAACGAAGACAGGACGAACTGGGCCGGAACGAGGGTGGGTTGGTCGGAGCTGAGTGTGGCGTCGAAGAGGGCGAGGCCGTCGTCGGGCGAGAGTGGGCTGATGCCGCCACGTTCGAGGCGGCGGAGGTCGGTGTCGGCGAGTTGGCCGGTCATGCCGCCGGTTTCCCACAGTCCCCAGGCGAGGGACGTGGCGGCCAGACCCCGAGCGTGGCGATGGTGGGCGAGCGCGTCGAGGAAGGTGTTGGCGGCGGCGTAGTTGGCCTGCCCTGCCGCGCCGAGGGTGCCGGATACGGAGGAGAAGAGCACGAACGCGGTGAGGTCGAGATCGCGGGTGAGTTCGTGGAGGTGCCAGGCGGCGTCCGCCTTGGGCCGCAGGACGGAGTCCATACGGTCCGGCGTGAGCGAGATGATCGTGGCGTCGTCCAGGACACCTGCGGTGTGGATGACTCCGGTCAGGGCGTGGTCGGCGGGTATGGAGGCGATGAGTGCGGCGAGGGCGTCGCGGTCGGTGACGTCGCAGGCAACCGCGTCCACCTGAGCGCCGTACTCGGTCAGCTCCGCGACCAGCTCCTCAGCGCCGGGTGCGTCCGCTCCACGCCGGCTCGCCAACACCAGATGGCGCACACCGTGCTCAACCACCGCGCGCCGGGCCACCAGCGCACCCAGGCCACCCGTACCGCCGGTGACCAGGACGGTGCCTTCGGACCCGAAGACGGTCCTGTCCGAGCCGGGCACGGCGGCCCGGGTCAGCCGAGGTACCCGTATCCCGCCCGCGCGGATCGCGAGCTGCGGTTCACCGGTCGCGAGTGCGGCGCTGATCGCCCCGGCGGATGCGGGGTCGTCGTCCAGATCGAGCATCACGAACCGGTCCGGCTGCTCCGCCTGCGCGGCCCGTACGAGACCCCACACCGCGGCCTGTACCGGATCAGCATCGTCACCCGCGTCCACGGCCACCGCGCCCCGGGTGACCACCACCAGACGGGAGGCAGCGAGCCGCCCGTCCACCAGCCACTCCTGCACCGCACCCAGTACATGATGGGTCAACGCGCGTGCCGCTTCCGGGACATCATCGGTCGCCGGCTCAGGCAGCCGCAGCAGCACATACTCGGGAAGGTCCCCGGCGATCACGCCGAAGCCTTCGGTTCCGGCTTCGCCCAAGCTCAGCACATCAGCGGGGACGGAGGAGCTGGGCGCAGCGGTCCAGGCGACCTGGAACAGGGAACGGCTGACCGCCGTTCCCGCAACCCGATCGGTGGAGACCGGACGCAGTACCAGGGACCCGATCTCGGCCACGGCCGCGCCGGTGCCGTCCGCGAGGGTCAGCGCCACTCGGCCATCGGCACCTGTGGGCGTGACATGGACGCGGAGTCTGGTCGCCCCCGACGCGTGCAGGACCAAGTGGTTCCAGGCGAAGGGCAGATAGGGGCGGCCTTCCGCGTCGTCCTGGAGGAAGTCGCCGAGGGCGATGGCGTGCAAGGACGCGTCGAGAAGGGCCGGGTGGAGTCCGAAGCGCTCGGAGCCCGCGTGTGCCTGCTCGGGCAGCGTTACCTCCGCGAAGATCTCCTCACCCAGCCGCCACGCTCCGGTCAGACCTTGGAAGACCGCCCCGTACTCGACGCCCTTTCGGGCCAGCTCGTCGTAGAGCATGTCGACAGCGACGGGCTCCGCGCCCTGCGGCGGCCACTGCGTCAGGTCGGTGGACGGTGTGGGTGCGGAGGGTGTGGGAGGTGCGAGTGTGCCCTCGGCGTGTTCGGTCCAGGTGGCGGCGAGACCGTCGTCCTCGGTGCGCGAGTACACGGTCAACCGCCGCTTACCCCCGGCATCGGCGGTATCGACCACCAACTGAAGTTGCACGTTGCCGTGTTCGGGCAGCACGAGTGGGGCCTGGAGGGTGAGTTCTTCGAGTACGGGGGTGCCGGTTTCGTCGCCTGCGCGGATGGCGAGTTCGGCGAGTGCGGCGCCCGGGAGGACGACGGTGCCGTTGACGGCATGGTCGGCCAACCACGGCTGTGTTGCCAGGGACAGCCGGCCGCTGAAGACCATCGATTCCCCGCCCGCCACGTCCGTCGCCGCGCTGAGGAGCGGGTGGTCGACGGAGATGAGCCCGGCGGTGGTGACATCACCGGCGGCTGATCCGGACTCAAGCCAGTAGCGCTCTCGCTGGAAGGGGTAGGTGGGCAGTTCGAGGTGACGGAGTGGGGTGCGGTCGAAGTACGCGGCCCAGTCGACGGGTACGCCGTGGGTGTGGAGGGTGGCGAGGGCTTCGACCACGGCCCGCGCCTCGTCGCGGTCTTTGCGGACGGCGGGCACGAACGCCGCGTTCTCGTCAGCGTCGAGGGTCTGCTGGGTGAGGCCGGTGAGGACGCCGTCGGGGCCGACCTCGACGAAGTGCCTGGCACCCGCTGCGTGGGCTGCGGTGATGCCGTCCGCGAAACGAACCGCCTCACGGACGTGCCGCACCCAGTAGTCGGGGGTGGTGAGTTCGCCCTGTTCGGCGAGCTGACCGGTGACGTTGGAGATCAGCGGAATGGTCGGCTTGTGGTAGGTGAGTGATTGGGCGATCTGCCGGAAGTCGTCCAGCATCGGGTCCATCAGCGGCGAGTGGAAGGCGTGCGAGACCCGCAGCCTGCGGGTACGGATCTTGCGATCCGCCAGCAGCTGCCCGATGTCCTCGACCGCTGACTTCGCACCGGAGATGACGACGGCGGCCGGTCCGTTGACGGCCGCGATGCTCACCTGGTGCTCGCGGCCTGCCAGCAGCGGCAGTACCTCAGTCTCGGGGGTGGCGACGGCGAGCATCGCACCACCACTCGGCAGCGCCTGCATCAACCGGGCACGAGCCGCCACCAGACGGCACGCGTCCTCCAGCGAGAACACCCCGGCCACATGTGCGGCCGCCAGCTCACCGATGGAATGTCCGGCCAGTACGTCGGCGGTGATGCCGTACGAGACCAGCAGCCGATACAGCGCTACCTCGAAGGCGAAGAGGGCCGGCTGCGTCATTCCTGTCTCGTCCAGCCGCCCGGCCAGTTCCGAACCTGGCTCCGCGTGGACCACATCCCGTACCGGGTGCGCCAGCAGCGGATCCAGAATCGCACACACCTCGTCCAAGGCAGCAGCGAACATCGGGAACGCGGCTGCCAACTCCCGTCCCATGCCGAGCCGCTGACTGCCCTGCCCGGCGAACAACAGCGCCAGCTTCCCGCCCGTACCACTGCCGCTCACGACACCAGCAGCGGAGGCCCCCGACTCCAGCGCCTCCAGACCCGCCAGCAGCTCGTCCCGGTCGACGCCCACGACAACTGCCCGCTCGTCCAGCACCGTCCGCGAGGACACCAGCGCGCGGCCCACCGCAGCGACATCCGCCTCCGGAGAACGCACCGCCCACTCCCGCAGGCGTTCGGCCTGCACGGCCAGTGCCTCCGGGTTGCGGGCGGAGACCATCCACGGCACGAGCGGCAGAGCCGGCCCGTCAACCTCGCCCTGAGCCTCCGAAGCCGAGGCCGCCGACTCGCCCTGCTCAATGACCACATGGGCGTTCGTGCCGCTGACGCCGAACGACGAGATCGCCGCCCTGCGGGCCCGGGAGACCTCCGGCCAGGGTTGCGCCTCCGTCAGCAGCTCGACCGCGCCCGCCGTCCAGTCCACATGGGGCGACGGCGCGTCAACATGCAGCGTCTGCGGCAGCACGCCGTGCCGCATCGCCATGACCATCTTGATGATGCCGCCGACACCGGCAGCCGCCTGCGTGTGACCGATGTTGGACTTCAACGACCCCAGCCACAGCGGCCGGTCCTCCGACCGGTCCTGCCCGTACGTCGCCAGAACCGCTTGCGCCTCAATTGGGTCGCCCAGCGTCGTACCGGTCCCGTGTGCCTCCACGGCGTCGATGTCTGCCGTCGTCAGTCCGGCGTTGGCGAGCGCCTGGCGGATCACCCGCTCCTGCGAGGGGCCGTTCGGTGCCGTAAGGCCGTTGCTCGCACCGTCCTGATTGATTGCCGACCCGCGCACCACCCCCAGGACCGGATGACCGTTCCGCCGCGCGTCCGACAGCCGCTCCACGAGGAGCATGCCGACGCCCTCGGCCCACCCGGTACCGTCCGCCGACGCCGAGAACGCCTTGCAGCGGCCGTCGACCGACAACCCGCGCTGGCGGGAGAACTCGACGAAGACGTTGGGCGTTGCCATGACCGTGGCGCCGCCGGCAAGGGCCATGTCGCACTCGCCCGACCGCAGAGCCTGAGCCGCGAGATGCAGTGCCACCAGTGACGACGAGCATGCCGTGTCCACCGTCACCGCAGGGCCTTCCAGCCCGAAGGTGTACGACACCCGGCCCGAGGCGATGCTGCCCGCGCTGCCGTTGATGACGAATCCCTCGAACCCCTCCGGGGCCTGCGGCAGTCGGGAACCGTAGTCGTGGTACATCACACCGGTGAAGACACCGGTACGGCTGCCCCGCAGCCCCGCCGCGTCGATCCCTGCCCGCTCGATCGCCTCCCACGACGTCTCCAGCAGCAACCGCTGCTGCGGGTCCATGGCCGTGGCTTCACGCGGTGAGATCCCGAAGAACCCGGGGTCGAAGCGGTCGGCGTCGTGGAGGAAGCCGCCCTCCCGTGCGTAACTCGTGCCGGAGTGCTCGGGATCGGGATCGTAGAGCCCGTCCAGGTCCCAGCCACGGTTGGTCGGGAAGGTGGTGATCGCGTCGTCGGCCTGGACGAGGAGGCGCCACAGGTCTTCTGGGGAGGTGATGTCTCCGGGGTAGCGGCAGGCCATACCGACGATCGCGATCGGGTCGTCGTTCACGGGCGAACTGGCGGAGGCGACGGGCCTCAGTTCGGCCACGGTGCCGACGAGTTGGTCGCGGAGATGTGCGGCCAGTGCGTCGGAGGTCGGGAAGTTGAAGAGGAGCGTCGCGGGGAGCCGCAGGCCTGTGGCGGTGTTCAACCGGTTGCGGAGCTCGACGGAGCTGAGGGAGTCGAAGCCGAGATCCTTGAAGGCAATGGTCGTGTCGACGGTCTGCGAGGAGGCGTGTCCCAGCGTGAGAGCGACGTGGGTACGGATGAGGTCCAGGAGTGCGCTCACCTGTTCCTCGGCCGGCAGCTCGCGCAACCGGCCCGCAAGCACACCCGAAGCCGTCTGCGCCGCGCTGCCCGCCGTCGCGCGCCGTACCGGAGACCTGACCAGACCACGGAAGACGGCCGGGATCTCGTCCTGCCTGCGAAGGGCCGCAGTGTCGAGGCGGCCCGGAACGACCGACGCCGCGTCGAGCGACAGAGCGGCGTCGAAGAGCGCCAGGCCCTCGGCTGCCGGGAGCGGCGCGACTCCGGTCCTCGCGAGGCGTGCCATATCTGCCGGGCTCAGCGCACCGGCCATACCACTGCCGAGATCCCACAGCCCCCAGGCGAGCGAGGTGGCGGGCAGCCCCTGGGCGCGCCGATGGAGGGCGAGCGCGTCCAGGAAGACGTTGGCTGCGGCGTAGTTCCCCTGGCCCGCACTGCCCACCGTGCCGGCGATCGACGAGAACAGGACGAAGGCCGAAAGACCGAGTTCCTTGGTCAGATCGTGCAGGTGCCAGGCAGCGTCGGCCTTCGGGCCGAAGACCCGGTCGATGTGGGCTGCGGAGAGCGATGCCACCGCGCCGTCGTCCACGATGCCGGCCAGATGGACAACCGCCGTCAACGGCCGTGCTGCAGGGATCGATCCCAACAGCGCGGCGATCTCGTCCCGTTCACGCACATCGCAGGTCGCGATGCCGACCTCCGCGCCGAGCGACTCCAGCTCCGCCACGAGGGCGTCGGCCCCCGGCGCTTCGATGCCCCGACGGGCCGCCAACAGCAGGTGGCGTACGCCGTGTTCGGCGACGAGATGGCGTGCGACCAGCGCGCCGAGTTCTCCCGTGCCTCCGGTGAGGAGCACTGTGCCCTCAGGGTTCCAGGCCTTCCGCTCGCCAGGGCCGCTAGCACCGGTCGCGCCGGTCGCGCCGGTCGCTCCGGTCCTCTCCGGGACAACCGCCAGGCGGGGTACGTGCAAGGCGCCGTGGCGCACGGCCACTTGAGGTTCGCCGGTGGCGCAGGCCGCCAGGATCGCCAGCGTCGAGTCGGCGTGACCGTCCGTGTCGAGCAGTGTGAACCGTCCGCCGTACTCGGACTGCGCGGACCGGACCAACCCCCAGACGGGCGCGACCGACAGTTCAGGTACGTCGCCGTCGCGTGCCGCGACCGCCCCGGTGGTCACAAGAACCAGTCTGCTGTCGGCCAGGCTCTCGTCAGCGACCCACCCCTGAAGCAGCTGGAGCGTCGCGTACATGCTGCGCCGGGCCTCGGCGAGCACATCCACGCCGCTCGCCACAGCAGTGTCCGTTCCTTCCCCGGTCGGCTCGGCTTGCGGCAGTTCTACGAGTACGACGTTGGGCACGTCCTCGCCCACACTGATGGCCTCGCGCAGGGCGGACAGGTCGGCGTAAGAAGCGGCGAGACCGTCACGCGGAGCGGACACCGGGGCACCGCCCAGGGCGACGACCCGCCCCGGCGTGCCCGCGTTCGCGACAGCCGTCGGAGGCAGGGCCGTCCACTCCAGTCCGAAGAGGGAGCCCGCCGAGGCCTCCGACACCGCGGATTCGAGCTGTTCAGCGGATGCCGTCCTGACCCCGAGCGACCGTACGGAGGCGACCGGCAGCCCGGACGGATCCGCGATGTCCACGGACACCTCGCCCGGTCCTGTCGGTGCCATGCGGACACGTAGCGAGGTGGCACCCACGGCGGACAGGGAGACCCCGGACCAGGCGAACGGCAGGTAGGGACGGCCCTCTTCGGCCTTCGGCAGCACGATGCCGAGGGTGATGGCATGCAAGGCTGCGTCGAGGAGGGCGGGGTGCAGGCCGAAGCGTGCCGCGTCTCCGTGGGCCTGTTCCGGCAGGGTGATCTCGGCGTAGACCTCGTCACCGTCGCGCCATGCGGACGTCAGTCCCTGGAAGACCGGTCCGTACGCAAGACCCGCCCCGGCCAGGTCGTCGTACAGCCCGTCCAGCGAGACCGGCTGTGCGCCGAGCGGCGGCCACTGCGTCAGGTCGTACGACGGTGCCAACTCGACGGGTGCCAGGGTGCCTTGTGCGTGCCGCAGCCAGTTCGATGTGTCCTGGACCCGGGAGAAGACCGTGATGCCGCGCAGCCCCGCGTCGTCAGGACTGTCTACCAGCACCTGGAGTTGCACGGACCCTTCCTGAGGAAGGACAAGCGGTGCTTCCAGGGTCAGTTCGGCCACTGCTTCGCAGTCACCGGTCTGTGCTGCGGCCTCCAACGCCAGCTCCACGACTGCCGTGCCCGGGAGCAGTGCGTTTCCGAGGACGTTGTGGTCGGCGAGCCAGGGGTGGGTGGTGAGGGCGAGCCGTCCGGTGAGGGTGAGGTGGTCGCTGTCCGGGGAGGGCACGGCGGCGGTGAGGAGGGGATGGTCGATGGGCGCGAGTCCGGCGGTGGTGACGTCGCCGGTCCTGGATGTCGAGTTGAGCCAGTAGTGCTCGTGTTGGAAGGCGTAGGTCGGTAGCGCCACGTGCTGGGCCGGCACGGTGGCGAAGTACGGTGCCCAGTCGACGCGTACGCCGCACGTGTGGAGCGTCGCCAGCGCCTCGACTACGGCGCGTGTCTCGTCGCGGTTCTTGCGGACGGCCGGGACGAATGCGGTGTTGTCGTCGGTGTCGATGGTCTGCTGGGCGAGGCCGGTGAGGACGCCGTCGGGGCTGACCTCGACAAAGAGAGTGGCACCGGTTGCACGGGCCGCTGTCACTCCGTCCGCGAAGCGGACCGCCTCGCGGACGTGCCGCACCCAGTAGTCGGGGGTGCTGAGCTGCCCCTCCTCGGCAAGCTCACCGGTGACGTTGGAGATCACCGGGATGGTGGGCTCCGCGTAGGTGAGGGTCTGGGCGATCTGCCGGAAGTCGTCCAGCATGGGGTCCATCAGAGGGGAGTGGAAGGCGTGCGAGACCCGCAGCCTGCGGGTCCGGATCTCCCGACCGGCCAGCAGCTGCCCGATGTCCTCGACCGCTGACTCCGCACCGGAGATGACGACGGCGGCGGGTCCGTTGACGGCCGCGATGCTCACCTGGTGCTCGCGGCCTTCCAGCAGCGGAAGTACGTCCGCCTCGGGTGCGGCGACGGCGAGCATGGCGCCACCAGACGGCAGGGCTTGCATCAACCGTGCGCGAGCCGCCACCAGACGGCATGCATCCTCCAGCGAGAAGACCCCCGCCACATGCGCGGCTGCCAGCTCACCGATGGAATGCCCGGCCAGTACGTCCGCCGTAACTCCGTACGAGGCCAGCAGCCGGTACAGGGCCACCTCGAAGGCGAACAGGGCCGGCTGTGTCATCCCGGTCTCGTCGAGCAGCCCAGCTAGCTCCGAACCCGGCTCCGCGTGGACGACGTCCCGTAGCGGGTGTGCCAGCAGCGGATCCAGAACCGTACACACCTCGTCCAGCGCGGCAGCGAACACCGGGAACGTGGTTGCCAGTTCGCGGCCCATGCCCAGCCGCTGACTGCCCTGCCCTGCGAACAGCAGCGCGAGCTTCCCGCCCGTACCGCTGCCGGTCACCACACCGGCAGCCGATGTCCCGGAGGCCAGTGCCTCCAGGCCCGTCAGCAGCTCGTCCCGGTCGGCGCCCACCACAACCGCCCGCTCATCGAGCGGCACCCGGCTGTCGACCAGCGCCCGGCCCACCACGGCAGGAGAGGTCTCGGCAGCCCCTGCAGCCCATTCCCGCAGACGGGCCGCCTGGGCGGCCAGCGCCTCCGCGTTGTGCGCCGAGATGACCCACGGCACCAGCGACGGTTCCGGTCGGTCCGTCTCGACAGTGGAATCCGTACGTTCGTCCTGCTCGATGATCACGTGTGCGTTCGTGCCGCTGAACCCGAACGACGAGACCGCCGCCCGCCGGGGGTGGCCGAACTCGGGCCAGTCCTGGGGCTCGTTCAGCAACTTCACAGCGCCCGCCGACCAGTCCACGTGTGGTGTGGGCTCGTCCGCGTGGAGCGTCTGCGGCAGCACGCCGTGCCGCATCGCCATGACCATCTTGATGATGCCGCCCACACCGGCAGCCGCCTGGGCGTGGCCGATGTTCGACTTCAGCGACCCCAGCCACAGCGGCCGGTCCTCGGCACGCCCCTGCCCGTACGTCGCGATCAGGGCCTGCGCCTCGATCGGGTCACCCAGCGTCGTGCCGGTCCCGTGTGCCTCGACAGCGTCGATATCCGACGTCGTCAGGCCCGCATTCGCCAGCGCCTGGCGGATCACCCGCTGCTGCGACGGGCCGTTCGGCGCCGTGAGGCCGTTGCTCGCACCGTCCTGGTTGATCGCCGACCCGCGCACCACCGCCAGGACCGGATGACCGTTCCTGCGGGCATCCGACAGCCGCTCCACGAGGAGCATGCCGACGCCCTCGGCCCAGCCGGTACCGTCCGCCGACGCCGAGAACGCCTTGCACCGGCCGTCCGCGGACAACCCCCGCTGCCGGGAGAACTCGATGAAGGTCCCCGGCGTGGCCATGACCATCGCGCCGCCGGCGAGTGCCATGTCGCACTCGCCCGTGCGCAGGGCTTGCGCCGCCAGGTGTAGTGCCACCAGCGATGACGAGCATGCGGTGTCCACCGTCACCGCTGGACCCTCGAAGCCGAAGGTGTACGACACCCGGCCCGAGGCGATGCTGGCGGAGCCGCCCGTGAGGAGGTACCCCTCCATGCTCTCCGGGGCTTCGTGCCGTCGTGGGCCGTAGTCCTGCGGAGCGATGCCCGCGAAGACTCCGGTACGGCTGCCGCGCAGCTCGGTCGCGTTGACCCCGGCCCGCTCGATCGCCTCCCACGACGTTTCCAGCAGCAACCGCTGCTGCGGATCCATCGCAAGCGCCTCACGCGGCGAGATCCCGAAGAACCCCGGATCGAACTCACCGGCCCCGTAAAGGAATCCGCCATGCCGGGCGTAAGAGGTGCCCCGGTTCTCCGGATCGGGGTCGTACAGCTTTCCCAGATTCCAGCCGCGATCCGCAGGGAATTCACCGATCACATCGGCGCGTGAGGCAACCAGGTCCCACAGCCCCTCCGGGGACACCACCCCACCCGGATACCGGCATGCCATGCCCACGATCGCGATCGGCTCGTCGAAGGCGGCGGCTGAACTGCCGTACGTACCAGCGGTGACCGAGGCCTGTGCAGCCTCCTGGCCCAGCAACTCCGTGCGGAGATAGGTGGCCAGAGCCTGTGGTGACGCGTAGTCGTACAGCAGCGAACTCGGCAAGCTCACGCCGGTCGCAGCGACGAGCCGGTTGCGCAGCTCGACGGCCGTCAGGGAATCGAAGCCCGCGTCCTTGAACGCCTTCCCCGCCCCGATCAGACCGGGCCGGACATGACCGAGGACCAGCGCCGCCTGGCTGCTCACCAAGTCGACGAGGATGTGCTCCTGTTCGTCGAGGCCCATCCCGAGCAGTCGCTGGGCCAGGGGAGTCGCGGCTGGTGTGCGCTCGGCGTCGCCGACCGTGCGCCGAGTGGCCTGCGTACGGACCATGCCACGCAACAGGGCGGGGACGGGGCTGCCTTGTGCACCGACCCTGGCGAGGTTCAGCCGGGCCGGTACGGCATGCGTCGCATCCTGCGCCAGCGCCGAGTCGAAGAGCGCAAGCCCTGTGGTCTGCGGAAGGGGCGCGATGCCCAGGCGGGTCCACCGGGCCAGGGCGGTCGGGTCGAGGGTTCCGGCCATGCCGTCGGCTGAGTCCTCCCACAGGCCCCAGGCGAGGGAGGTGGCCGGCAGGCCGAGGGCTCTGCGGTGCGTGGCAAGGCCGTCGAGGAAGGCGTTGGCAGCCGCGTAGTTCGCCTGGCCCGCGCTGCCCAGCGTGGCTGCCACGGAAGAGAACAGGACGAAGGCCGTCAGATTCAGATCTCGGGTCAACTCGTGCAGGAGCCAGGCGCTTTCCGCCTTGGGCCGCCACACGGCATCCAGCCGCTCCGGAGTCAGCGCCGATGCGACGCCGTCGTCCAGGACACCGGCAGCGTGTACGACGGCCGACAGCGGACGGTCGGCAGGGACGGCGGCGATCAGCCGGGCGAGCGCGTCGCGGTCGGCGACATCGCAGGCGACCAGTTCAGCGTGCGCGCCGGACTCCGCAAGTTCGGCGACGAGTTCGGCGGATCCAGCGGCGGCGGACCCGCGCCGGCTGGCCAACACCAGATGCCGGACGCCGTGTTCGGTGACGAGATGACGCGCGACGAGACGGCCCAGTGTGCCGGTGGCGCCCGTGATCAGGACGGTACCTGTCGAACTCCACGGCTCCGTCGACACGTCGGCCTGTACGGCCTGTGCGTCCGGCGCGGTTCGCTCCGTCAGCCTGGGGACCCTGATGTGTCCTGCACGGAAGGCTACTTGGGGTTCGCCGGAGCCGAGGGCTGCGACGACTGCCCGTACGAAGCCGGTGTCCCCGACTTCGCCCACGCTCTCGCCAACGCCTTCGTCCACGTCCAACAGGACGAACCGGTCCGGATGCTCGGTCTGTACGGACCGGACCAGGCCCCAGACGGCCGAGCCGGCCATCGTCGCGGCTTCGCCTACCGCGTCGACCTCCGCGCCCCGGGTGAGCAGGACGAGCTTGGACGCCGCGAACCGGTCGTCCGCAAGCCACTCCTGCACCGTGGACAGCACACTCTGTACGCAGGCGCGCGCATGCGACGCGGCGTCCTCCGGAGCCGAGCCCAGCGCGCAGGGCACCAGAACGAACTCGGGTGCCGACACACCGTCCGTGAGGGCCAGGCCCAACTCCGCCAGTCTCGTGTAGTGCGCAGTGGGCCAGGACTCTGAGGCGTCCGCCACGAGCACGGTCCGGTCCAGGACCGCATCCGCGTGATCGCCGGTCACCGGCACGGTGATCCAGTCGACGTCGAACAGTCCGCCGAGGGCGCTGCCAGGGGTGGCGGAGATACTGTCCTGCGGCAGCGTGCCTAGCGTCACGGCCTCCACGGTCGCCACCGCGGCCCCGGTGTGTTCGGCGACGTCCACGCGCACGTTTCCGGCGGCTGTCTGCGAGATGCGCGCGCTCAGGCGTCCGGCCCCTGTGGCGTACAGGGACACGCCCTGCCATGCGACGGGCAGCGGGACGGAAATCGCATCCGTGTCCGTGTCCGCGTCGGAGGAGAGGCGTGCCGCGTGGTGGGCGTGCAGCACCGTGTCGAGCAGAAGCGGGTGCAGGCCAAAAGCGGTGCGGGAGGAAAGCAGCTCCTCGGGCAGTTCCACCTCGACAAACGTGTCGGTCCCGCGCTGTCTGACCTCTTGCAGCACGGGATACAGCGGACCGCTGTCGTAACCGTGATCCGCCAGCCGGTCGTACACGCTCTCCACCGGAACGACCACGGCGTCGGCGGGGCGCATGTCGAGCCGCTCGGCGGTGGGGGAGAGGCTGGGCTGTGCGGTGGTGAGTACGCCGGAGGCGTGCAGCGTCCAGTCGTGCGCGACGTGGTCGCTCGCGCGACGGGTGTGGACGCTGAGCACGGACCGGCCCGAGTCGTCCGGTGCGGTCACCGCGACCTGAAGGTGCAGAACGTCCCCGTGCGCATCGGCCAGGGTGATCGGAGCGGCGAGTGTCAGCTCCTCGATGTGACCGCAACGCACCTCCTCTCCCGCTCGCAGGGCCAGTTCCACGAGGGTGGAACCGGAAAGCACGACAGCCGAGGGCGCCGCCGTGTCCAGCGCCGGCCAGGGGAGCGAGGCGGCGGACAACTGCCCGCTGAGAATCACGGATCCGCCGGCGACTTCTGTCGCGGCGGTGAGGAGGGGGTGGTCGATGGCGGTGAGTCCGGCGGTGGTGACGTCGCCGGTGGCGGTTGTCGCGTTGAGCCAGTAGTGCTGGTGCTGGAAGGCGTAGGTGGGGAGTTCGAGGTGGCGCAGGGAGGTGCGGTCGAAGTACGTGGCCCAGTCGACGCGTACTCCACGGGTGTGGAGGGTGGCGAGAGCTTCAAGCAGGGCGCGTGTCTCGTCGCGGTTCTTGCGGATGGCCGGGACGAAGGCGGTGGTGTCGCCCGTGTCGACGGTCTGCTGGGCAAGTCCGGAGAGAACCCCGTCCGGACCCACCTCGACAAACAGCGTCGCACCGCCGGTGCGAGCCGCTGTCACGCCGTCGGCGAAGCGGACCGCCTCACGGACGTGCTGTACCCAGTAGTCGGGGGTCGTGAGCTGGCCCGGTTCGGCGAGCTGCCCGGTGACGTTGGAGATCAGCGGGATCGCTGGCTCTGCGTAGGTCAGGCCTTCCGCCACCTGCCGGAAGTCGTCCAGCATGGGGTCCATCAGAGGGGAGTGGAAGGCGTGCGAGACGCGCAGCCTGCGGGTCCGGATCTTGCGAGCGGCTAGGAGCTGCCCGATGTCCTCGACCGCTGACTCCGCACCGGAGATGACGACGGCGGCGGGTCCGTTGACGGCCGCGACACTCACCTCGTGCTCGCGGCCTTCCAGCAGCGGAAGTACGTCAGCCTCGGACGCGGCGACGGCGAGCATCGCACCACCAGACGGCAGCGCCTGCATCAACCGTGCGCGCGCCGCCACCAGACGGCACGCGTCCTCCAGGGAGAAGACCCCGGCCACATGTGCGGCCGCCAACTCACCGATGGAGTGTCCGGCCAGTACGTCCGCCGTAATCCCGTACGAGACCAGCAGGCGGTACAGGGCCACCTCGAAGGCGAACAACGCCGGCTGCGTCATGCCGGTCTCGTCCAACATCCCGGCCAGCTCCGAGCCTGGCTCCGCGTGAGCGACGTCCCGTACCGGGTGTGCCAGCAGCGGATCCAGAACCGCGCACACCTCGTCCCATGCGGCAGCGAACACCGGGAACGAGGAAGCCAGTTCGCGGCCCATGCCCAGCCGCTGGCTCCCCTGCCCTGCGAACAGCAGCGCGAGCTTCCCGCCCGTACCACTGCCGCTCACGACACCAGCAGCAGACGCCCCGGACGCCAGCGCCGCCAAACCCGCCAGCAGCTCGTCCCGGTCCTCGCCGACCACGACCGCCCGCTCATCAAGCAGCGCGCGCCCCGTGGCAAGCGCCTGGCCCACCGCAGCGACATCAGCCTCCGGAGCGTCCACCGCCCACTCCCGCAGACGAGCAGCCTGGACGGCCAGCGACTCCGCGTTGCGGGCGGAGATCATCCACGGCACGAGCGGCAGAGCCAGCCCGTCAGCCTGCGCCTCTGCCTCCACGGCCGAGTCGGCCAACTCGCCCTGCTCGATGACCACATGGGCGTTGGTCCCACTGATCCCGAACGACGAGACCGCTGCCCGCCGGGGGTGGCCGGACGCGGACCACTCCCGGGACTGGGTCAGCAGCTCGACGGCGCCCGCCGTCCAGTCCACGTGCGGCGACGGCGCGTCGACATGCAGCGTCTGCGGCAGCACGCCGTGCCGCATCGCCATGACCATCTTGATGATGCCGCCCACACCCGCAGCCGCCTGCGTGTGGCCGATGTTCGACTTCAGCGAGCCCAACCACAGTGGCCGGTCCTCGGCCCGCCCCTGCCCGTATGTCGCGATCAGGGCCTGCGCCTCGATCGGGTCGCCCAGTGTCGTCCCCGTACCGTGCGCCTCGACCGCATCCACCTCAGCACCGGCAAGACCGGCGTTGGCCAGCGCCTGCCGGATCACTCGTTCCTGTGAGGGGCCGTTCGGTGCCGTGAGGCCGTTGCTCGCTCCGTCCTGGTTGATCGCCGACCCGCGCACCAGCGCCAGCACGGGATGACCGTTCCGGCGCGCGTCCGACAGCCGCTCCACGAGCAGCATGCCGACGCCCTCGGCCCACCCGGTACCGTCCGCCGACGCCGAGAACGCCTTGCAGCGGCCGTCCACCGACAAGCCCCGCTGCCGGGAGAACTCCACGAACATGCCGGGAGAGGCCATGACGGTGGCGCCGCCGGCGAGGGCCATGTCGCACTCGCCCGAGCGCAGGGCCTGCGCCGCCAGGTGCAGGGCTACCAGCGAGGACGAGCACGCGGTGTCCACCGTCACCGCGGGACCCTCGAAGCCGAAGGTGTACGACACGCGACCCGAGGCCACGCTGACCGAATTGCCGGTCAGCGCGTAGCCCTCCGCTCCCTCGGCCGCCTCAGCGGCTTCGTGGAGACGCGGGCCGTATTCCTGCGACATGGCGCCGGCGAAGACGCCGGTACGGCTGCCCCGCAGCCCGGTTGCGTCGATCCCCGCCCGCTCGATGGCCTCCCAGGAGGTCTCCAGCAGCAGTCGCTGCTGCGGATCCATCGCCAACGCCTCACGCGGCGAAATCCCGAAAAACCCCGGATCGAACTCCCCGGCCCCATACAGGAATCCGCCGTGCCGGGCGTACGAGGTCCCCCGGCTCTCCGGATCCGGGTCGTACAGCTTCTCCACATCCCAGCCACGGTCAGCCGGAAACTCACCCACACCATCCCGAGCCCCCGCCACCAGATCCCACAAACCCTCCGGCGACACCACCCCGCCCGGATACCGGCACGCCATCCCCACAATCGCGATCGGATCATCGTCAACCGGAGCCTTGGCCGGAATGACCGGCGTCAACCCATCCTCAAAGTCGGTGAGTTGTGTCAGCAGATGAGTGACGAGGGAGTGCGGGGTGGGGAAGTTGAAGAGGAGCGTCGCGGGGAGCTGAAGTCCGGTCGCCGTGTTGAGCCGGTTGCGCAGCTCAACAGCGCTGAGGGAGTCGAAGCCGAGTTCCTTGAACGCGAGCGTGGCATCGACGGTTCGGGAGGTGGCGTACCCGAGGGTCAGGGCGATCTGCGTGCAGACGAGGTCCAGCAGCTCGCGTTCCTGCTCCTCGACCGACAGCGCGCCGATTTTGCCGGCCAAGGACGTCACAGACGGTTCGACAGCTACGACCGCCACCGGGGCAGCACCGGCCGCCGTAACGGCGCCCGAGCCCGCAACGGTGTCCGAGTCCTGGAGCCAGTGCCTGTCCCGCTGGAACGCGTACGTGGGCAGCTTGACGCGCCGCCCGCCCGATCCGTCGTACACCGCCTCCCAGGCCACTCCGGCGCCTCGCACGTACAGCCTCGCCAGTGCCTGGTGCACGGTGCCGGTCTCGGACCGTCCGTCGCGCAGCGCGGCGACGAAATCGGCGTCCGCTGTGCCGTCCAGGCACTGTTGCCCGAGGGCCGTCAGTACGGAGCCGGGGCCGATCTCGACGTATACGGCTACGTCTTCGGCGGCCAGCGACCGGATGCCGTCGCCGAAGCGGACCGCCTCACGCACATGGCGCACCCAGTGGTCGGGCGAACCGAGTTGGTCGGCGGTCGCGTACGTGCCGGTGAGGTTCGTGACGATCGGGAGAGTGGGTGCGTGGTAGGTCAGCGACTCGGCCACCTGCCGGAACTCGTCCAGCATCGGTTCCATCAGCGGGGAGTGGAAGGCGTGGGAGACCTGCAGCCGATGGACTTTGCGGCCGGCGGCGCGGAAGGTCTCGGCGATCTCCTCGACACGGTCCCGCTCGCCCGAAATGACGGTGGAGGCCGGCCCGTTGACGGCGGCTACGCCGACGGACGCCGATGCTTCACCTTCCAGGTGGGGGAGTACTTCCTCCTCCGTCGCCTGGACGGCGATCATCGCGCCGCCGTCCGGCAGGCTCTGCATCAGACGCCCGCGAGCGGAGACGAGCGTGCAGGCGTCCGGCAGGCTGAGCACTCCGGCGACATGGGCGGCGGAGATCTCACCGATGGAGTGCCCGATCAGATGGTCGGGGCGTACGCCCCAGCTCTCGTAGAGACGGGTGAGCGCGATCTCGAAGGCGAAGAGCGCGGGCTGCGCGAAGGCTGTCCGGTGGAGCAGTTCCGCCTCAGGGGTGCCTTCGGCGCTGAACATCACGGCGCGCAGCGGCACGGAGAGCTGGTCGTCGAGGACGGCGGCGATCTCGTCCAGAGCGGCGGCGAACACGGGATGGGCGTCGTACAACTCACTTCCCATGCCGGGGCGTTGACTGCCCTGCCCCGAGTAGAGGAAGGCGACGCCGGCCGGCCCGGTGCCGGGTGTGTGGCCCGTGACGACACCGGCGGTGGGCTCGCCACGCGACAGCCGGTCCAGGGCGTCCGCTGCGTCCTCGGTGGTGGTGGCCACGACTACCGCCCGGTGCGCGAAGGCCTCGCGTGTGGTGGCCAGGGCGAGCGCGGTGTCGACCAGCCGGGCCGGGGATTCGTCGGAGGCGCCAGCCGCAGCCTCACCGTCCACGTCGGCGAGCAGATGGTCGCGCAGGCGCGCCGCCTGGCCGCGCAGTCCTGCCTCGCTGTGCCCGGAGAGCGGCAGCAGAACCGGACCGTGGTCCCGCTCCGTCGATGCCGATGCCGATGCCGATGCCGATGCCGATGCCGATGCCGATGCCGATGCCGATCCCGACGCCTGAGCCGGAAGTCCGCCCAGCGGCGCACCCTTCGCCACCCCGCTCTGCTCGAACCCGGCCAGGATCACATGGCAGTTGGTGCCGCCCATGCCGAAGGAACTGACCCCGGCGAGCGGCGGTACGTCGGTGCGCGGCCACGGCGTCAGCTCCGTGTTCACCCGCAAGTTGAGTTCGTCCAAAGGGATCAGCGGATGAGGGGTCTCGAAGTTCAGGGACGGCGGCAGCTGCCGGTGGTGAATGCTCAGCGCGGCCTTGAGCAGCCCGACGATGCCCGCAGCGCCCTCCAGGTGGCCGACGTTCGTCTTGGCGGAGCCGACGAGCAGCGGTGCGCCCGGTTCCTTCGCCGTACCGATGGCGGCGCCGAGCGCCCGCGCCTCGATGGGGTCCCCGATCCGGGTGCCGGTCCCGTGCAGTTCGACGTACTGGACGTCTGCCGCCGCCACCCCCGCCCGGCGGCAGGCCAGTCGGACGACTTCTTCCTGCGCGTGCCGGTCGGGGACCGTCAACCCCTCGCTGGCACCGTCGTTGTTGACGGCGCTGCCGGCGATCACGCAGTACACCTGGTCGCCGTCGGCCAGGGCGCGGGCCAGTGGTTTGAGTACGACAACGGCGCCGCCCTCGCCACGGACGTAGCCGTTGGCGCGGGCGTCGAAGGTGAAGCACCTGCCGTCCGGGGACAGTCCGCCGAACTTCGCCGCTGCGACCGTGCCTTCAGAGGTGAGGTTGAGGTTGACGCCGGCGACGATCGCGAGGCCGGACTCGTTGTCGCGCAGGCTTTGGCAGGCCATGTGGACGGCGGTCAGCGAGGCGGACTGGGCGGAGTCGACCGTCATACTGGGACCGCGCAGGCCGAGCGTGTACGACACCCGGTTGGCGAGCAGCGCCCGGCTGAGGCCGGTGAGACTGTGCCGGGTGACCGCTTCGGGGCCGTTGCCCTGGAGGAGGGCCGCGTAGTCGCCGGCCATGGCACCGACGAACACGCCCGTGGTGGACTGCCGCAGACTGCCGGGCACGATTCCGGCGTCCTCGAGCGCTTCCCAGCTCAGTTCCATGACGAGCCGCTGCTGGGGGTCCATCATCGCGGCCTCGTTCGGCGGAATTCCGAAGAAGCCGGCGTCGAATTCGGTGATGCCGTCGATGAAGCCGCCGTGCCGGACGTTGGCCCTGCCGGGGGCGGCCGAATCCTCGTCGAAGAAGTCGTAGGAGTTCCACCGGTCGGCGGGCACTTCCGTGATGGCGTCCCGGCCGTCGGAGAGGAGCCGCCAGAATGATTCCGGGTCGCCGGCCTGGGGAAGGCGGCACGCCAGACCGACGATCGCCACCGCGTCTTCGGAAACGTCACGAGAGGGAAGTTCGAAGGACATTAAACCCAATCCAGATTCCGGCGGTGCGATACGGATGGCAAGGTCTCTCGTGCGGCACGGTCTCTCGTGCGGATCGGCCGACCGGGACGCGCGGGATCACCGGTCGGCCCGTACAAGGCGTAGGCGTCGTACGAGGCCTTTACGGGCCGTACGGGACCGACCGGTGGCAGCGCCTACGGGATCAGCTGATCACGTCGCACTTCTCGAATCCGGTGCCGACGGCGACCGGATCCTGAAGCGTGGCCAGCGGGTTGTCCGGGTCGAACTTCCCCGAGTGGACATAGGCGTTGAGGGTGCCGTCGGGGCGCAGGCCCAGCAGGTCCGGCTTGCCGTCGAGGTCGATGTCGGTCAGCGTCATCATCATCATGTCGTGCCAGCCGTGCGCGATGGTGTGCCAGGTGCCGGAGGGCGCGGTCCCCTCCGGTGTGCCGGGCTTGGCGGGGAACTCGTAGAGGTCGATGTTCCCGTTGGCGCGGCGCACGACCAGGTCGAGGTTGCCGTTGCCGGTGAAGTCGGCCATGGCGAAGGGGAAGTCGTCGACACTGATCTCGGTGAGCGGTACCGGGTCGCGGCTGTAGGTGTGATCGTGGATCACACCGGCGTCGCGGTGCACGAACGCGTCCACGTTCCCGCAGCCCTCGCCGCGGGCGAAGGTGTCGTCGGTGCCCGAGCCGGTCAGGTCGGCGAAGCCGATCGTCTCCCACCGCCGGCCGTCCTCGCGCTTGCCGGAGACCCGGAGCGGGTCGGAGAACGGACCGATCTCACCGGGCCCGCCGGTGTTCTGGAGCAGGAAGTAGCCGAACTCGCCGTTCTCGCCGGGATTGAATTCGCTCACGCTGAAGGCGCAGATGTCCGCCTTGCCGTTTCCTGTGGCGTCCACCGCACGGACGAAGAAGAAGCGCTGCCAGCCGAACCCTTCGGCGATTTTGACCGGCTCTTCGAAGGTGCTGGTCCCGTTGAACGTTCCGCTGTGCGGATGGACGAACAACTCGCCCGTCTCGGCGTTCCGTACCAGCAGATCGAGCCGTCCGTCGCCCCGGAATGATCGGCACTGGCCGTTAGCGAATATCGGCGCCATTGCGGAAAGCCCCTCTTGATAAGTGAGCTGGGTAGCGTTCATTCTTTCCGGAGGGGCAGGGATGGGTAACCCCTAACCGCCCCCTAAGTGTTGGCCCCAGGGGGCTGCCTTGGCCGCGGTGCGCCGTGGTGCGGGGGCACAATGATGCGTGACAGGCATCATGGGTGTGACCTCCCGGAAAGCTGGATTCTTGCGTCATACGCGATCTGAGACCCGCGTCCGTCCCTCGTCGGGCGGTGAACTCGGATGAACACTGACTCGACGCGCTTCGGCTCCCGGCAGTGGCCCGTCGAAGGGCAGGGCGGGGGAGGGCGGCAGCAGTCCCGGCTGGTCCGGCTGCGGGGTCACCTGGTGGTGGTGATCCTCATCGTCGTACTGCCCCTGGCCACCGTGGACATGGACGGGGCGGCCACCGGGGTCCGCTGGGCCCTGCTGGCCCTGGATCTCGCGCTCTACGCGGCGAGTTTCCTGGTCATCACGCAGGTGGGGCAGCGCAGTTCGCGATGGGTCCGGTCGCTGATGGTCGGCTGGCTCCTCGTGGTGGGTTCGTTCCTGCCGGTCATCACGGGAGACGTCACGACGCTGGTGAATCTCGCCTACGCGATCGTGGCGGCTGTCGTGCTGCTGCCGGCCGAGGCGAGCCGGCTGGTCGGGCTCGGCGTCGCGTTGGCCCAGGTGGTGGCGACCCGGCTGGCTGTCGGCCGGGTGGACTGGAACGGCATGTGGCTGCTGGTGCTGCTGACGCTGTCGTTGTCGTCGCTGTTCTTGCTCACCCGCGTCGTCTCGCAGTTGAGCGCCGCTCGCGCGGTCATCGCCCACCAGTCGGTGATGGACGAGCGGAACCGACTGGCCAGGGATCTGCACGACGTGCTGGGTCATACGGTCGCCACGATCGCGCTCAAGGGCGGTGTGGCACGCAGGATCCTGGAGGGCGCCGGGGACCGGGGGGCCGGTGGGGTCGGTGGGGTCGGTGGGATCGAGGTCAGGGACTCGCTGCGGACCGAGGTCCGGGACATCGAGGAGCTGGCCCGCAAGGCGATGCAGGAGATCCGCAGTACGGTCCTCGACACGCGACTGGTCTCCCTGGACGACGAGTTGGCGAACGCCGCGCTGGCGCTGCGCGCCGCCGGGATCGCCGCGACGCTGCCGGAGACGGGCGACATCGTCCGTGTCGAGCTGCGTGACGTGTTCGCCTACGTGCTCCGCGAAGGCGTGACCAATGTGCTCAAGCACAGTGGCGCGCGGAGTTGCGAAGTACGGTTCGGCGCGGCATGGCTGGAAATCGAGGACGACGGCCGCGGGAAGCTCTTCAGCATGGAGACCTGGGCCGAAGCGGGCAGCGGCTACGGCCTGTTGGGCCTCGCCGAGCGGTTGCGTGCCGTCGGGGGCAGCCTCACGTCGGGGCGGGTACGCACGGGCGGCTTCCTGCTGCGCGCCGAGGCGGAGGACGGGCCGGAAGACCGGCCGGCGGACGGGCCGGCGGACAGGGAAGACCCACTCGACGGCCGCCCGGCGGACGCCTGACGCCCAGACCCCCGACCTCCGCCCCCCCACGTCCCGCGGCTCACATCAGCGCGTTGTGGTCCGTCTCAGTCACGGAGCCGTTCAGCGTGGCCCGTACGCCGGCCTGGAAACGGCTGCTGGCGTCCAGCTCGTTCATGATCTCCTTGATGTGGCGCCGACAGGTGCGCACCGATATCCCCAGGCGCCTGGCCACGACATCGTCCTTGAAGCCCTGCGCCAGCAGACGGATGATCGAAAGCTGCAGAAGCCCGAGTGTCCTGGCGTCGCCCATGTCCTCGGGCGCCGACGAGCCCACGTCGTCCCAGGTCTGGTCGAAGGTGGCGCGGAGATGGCCGATGACCGTCGCGTCGCGTACGGCGACGGCGGTCGGCGCCTCGGACACGTACCCCGCCTCGGTCGCATACCCCGCGTCGACGCTGCCGGGCGAGGGCTCGCGGCCGAAGACGATCGCGACCTGGGCTCCGAAGATGATCAGCTGTCCTGCCGGTTCCGCACGGATCCGCACCAGGGCGCCGGCCGCTGCCAGTTCCTCGATGTGCCCCCGGGTTGTCTGGTCACCGAGGGCCGCGTGCTGGTAGACCGCCCTGATACGCGTCCCGCGCCGCGCCGCCTCAAGAAGCTCCGGATGCATGGCTCCGACGGAATCGGCGGCGGGCAGCAGGTCGCCGCGGCGGCTGATCAGTATCTCGCTGCGGCAGCGTTCTGCCTGCTCCTTGAGCATCCAGCGGATGTGGTCGGCGGCCTGGAGCGGCTCCAGGCTCTGCTCGACCTGTTCGCGCAGGCTCCGTCCCTCCACATAGGCCGGCAGGAGCTTGTTCAGCCGTCGCTTGGTGCGGTCGATGTCCTCTTGGAGGTTGCGTATTTCGTCTTCGGACATTCTGACCAGCTCGGTCGCGGCGGCCTCGGGGCTCACCGGGACGAAGACTTCCGAGTCGTGCGCCGACGGCTGGAGGAGTCTGAGATGCAGCAGGCCCTTGCGAATGGCGTCGACCTTCGCACAGGGAAGGCGAAGGGTCTCCGCTATCTGTTTACTGTTGAACTGCCCGATGCGGACGGCCTGCCTGAATGCCAGCGCATGCAGGTGATCAGGGTCGGCAAACTCAGGCATTCACTGGCCTTCTTTCCCCCGAGGCGCACTCTCAGCCGAGCACGCCAATGGCCACGCAAATATGCTAGAGGCCAGGCTAAGCGCTGAAGGCCGTGGGTGGCGACAAGATTTGAGCCATTCTCCGGCTGTTGGCTTGACGTTGTCGAACGGTTCGTGCTCCCGCTCGGCGTCGCGACGCTCCGTGGCGGCAAGATCCAGACGAGCCGTTGCGGACACGACCTAGGCTCCCGTGTCCGGAAGCCAGTTGCCGTGGAAGCCGTACGGGACGCGCTGCGGCAGATGAACGGTCGCCACCGGCGTCGCGCTCAGGTCGCCGGCGTCCACGATGACCAGGTCACTGGTGTCCGTCGCTACGTCGTAGACGTACGTCATGAGCCACCCCTCGCCGCCGGGCCTGCCGTCCGCGGGGACGAAGGCGGCCTCACCCGGAATCCGGCCGGGCCCGAAGGAGTGCCGCGCCACCTCGCCGGTGTGCATGTCGTAGCGCAGCAGCGCGCCCGGAACGGCGTCGTGGCGGGGATGAGAAGCGGCCACCGTGGTGTGCACATGGCGGGCGTCGAGCCCGGCCAGTCTGTCGTCGATGCGGGGAAACTCGGTGTTCCGGTCGTCGAGTTGCTCCTCGGTGACCTTCCCCGCCGCCAGATCCACGGTCCAGCGCCACAGCGAGGCGACCGGGTAGGGCTCGCTGCTGTCCGCGACCCACAGCTCCGGATAGCGGATGACGCTCACGACCACGCTGTCGCCGTCGTCGTGCGCGTTGGGCACGTGGAAGACGTAACAGGGATCGATGTCGAACCAGCGGATCTCGCCGTGCGGGTCGTCGCGCCGCAGTACCCCGAGCCGGGCCCCGTACTCGGGATCCCACTTGTACGGCATGGGCTTGCCCGACATCGCTTCGAGGACGTCGAAGACGACCGGCAGGTCCATGAAGACCACGTGCCGGGCGGTCAGGGCGAAGTCGTGCATCATCGTCGGTCCGACCCCGTCGACCGCACGGCTGACGGTCAGATTTCCGGCGGCGTCGGCCCGGTGGTAGGTCAGGAACGGGGCGGTGAGCATCCCGTACCCGAAGAAGTGCAGCTCGCCCGTGGTCGGGCAGGTCTTCGGGTGCGCGGTCATGGCCGTGGTGAGCTTGCCCCCGAAGTCGTGCACACCGACGGTGTCCAGCTCCGGGGTGAGCAGGTACGGGAGGGACGACTCGGCCAGCGACAGGATGCGGCCGGCGTGCCGGACGACGTGTGTGTTGGAGGGTCCCGCCGTGAGATCGCGGTTGCCGAGCGAGTCGTAGACCGTGGCGCCCTCGGTGAAGGACGACGTGCGGACCCACCGGCTGCGGTGGGACGTCGCCCGCCCGCCTTCCAGCCGGACACCGTGCACCATGCCGGAGCCGAGGAACCAGTGGGCGGACGCCGCCTCGTGCGGGTTGGGCCCGTTGCGCAGGTACCAGCCGGTCAGCTCCCTGGGGATGGTCCCGGTGACGGGCAGGTCGTAGGAGGTGAGTTCGCCGACGGGGGCGAAGTTACCGAGCAGGTGGGGGGTGGGCGTCGTCAACTGCGGCTTCCTCTCGAACGCGGGTGTCCGGGCCGGCGCCGCAGTGGACTCTGCGACAGGTCGCAATCTGCTGGAACAGGGGCCTGCTCAGCCGGCCTTGGTCACGGTGAAAAGGAAGAACCGCGGGACGCCGGGGATGTGCCGGGGGATGGGTGGGACCGGCCAGCGGCCGAAGGAAGCTCCGTCGTCGCCGACGGACTTGACCTCGGTCGGCTCCCAACCGCCCCCGGACAGCAGGGTTTCCGGCTCGTCGGTGCCGAACTGCCAGGGGCTGCCGTCCTCGGCGAGCAGCGGGAGGCCGTTCTGCGGGAAGTCGTGCTCCGAGATCAGGAACTGGTGGCTGACGATGTCGCCGGCGAAGACGCTGCCGGGCGGCGCGATGTCGGCGACCGCCTTCACCAGTGCGTGCACGGCCTGTTCGGGCAGGTAGTAGAGCAGCCCCTCGGCGACCCAGAGGGTCGGTTCCGCCGCGTCCCAGCCGGCCGCGCGCAGCGCTTCCTGCCAGTTCTCGGTCAGGTCGGCTCCCACGGTGCGCCGTTCGCAGTCGTGCGTGACGCCCAGTTTCGCGAGCCGTTCTTCCTTCCACTCCAGCAGATCGGGGTGGTCCACCTCGAAGAGCGTGGTGCCGGCCGGCCACGTGGTGCGTACGGAACGGGTGTCGAGACCGGCGGCGAGCAGCACGACCTGCCGGAAGCCGGAGTGCTTGGCGATCGTCTCGTCCATGTAGCGGGTGCGGATCGCGAGGCTGTCCGCGACGCCGGGGCGCTCGTAGCGGGTGCGCAGCGCGAAGCCCTTGTCGCCGGCCAGCTCTTCTGCCAGTTCGTCGACGAACAACGCGTCGTCGCGCTGTGATTCGCCGGCCCGGAGAGCCGCGGCCCACAGCGCGGTGGCGGAAACGCTTTTCATGCCGACTCCTTTGTGACTGCGTCCCGAACTTCTCGGAAATACCCGCAGGTTCGGAAATACCCGAGGGGCACGGGCCGCGCGAATTCTCCGCTCGCGGCCGGCACCGCCCAGTATTTGTGACGTGGGACAGATCGGAAACCCCTAAGGGCCCCTATGCGCGGCCCCCAGAATGTCCGCGCAGGGGTGGGGGCGGCTGCCGCCCGGCGGTACGGTGCGAAACCAGGCCCGGCGACCCGAAGGAGCGGCAATGCCGCAATACACCATGACCATTGGCGGCGCGAGTGTATCCGGGGACGCCTCCTTCGGGGTCGTCGATCCGGCTCTGGGTACGGTGCACGCCGAGGCTCCCGACTGCGGTCCCGGCCAGCTCGACGCCGCATTCGAGGCGGCGGCGCTGGCGTACCGGTCGTGGCGGAAGAACGAGAACGCGCGGCGCAAGGCCCTGCACGCCGCCGGCGATCTGCTGATGAGCAAGGCCAACGAGCTGGCCCCCGTACTCACCCGTGAGCAGGGCAAGCCGCTGAAGGATGCCGCGTTCGAGATCATCGGCTCCGGATACTGGCTCAAGCACTTCGCCGACATGGCCATTCCGTACGAGGTGATCCGGGACGACGACGCGGCGTTCGTGGAGGTCATCCGCCGGCCGATGGGAGTGGTCGCGGCGATCACACCGTGGAACTTCCCACTCATGCTGGCCTGTTGGAAGGTCGCTCCGGCCCTGCTGGCCGGTAACACCATGGTGCTCAAACCGTCGCCCTACACACCGCTCACCACCCTGGCGTTCGGTGCGATGATGCGCGAGGTGCTGCCGCCCGGTGTGCTGAACGTGGTCAGCGGGCAGGATCCGCTCGGCGCGCGGATGACGGCGCACCCCGTGCCCCGGAAGATCACCTTCACCGGCAGCGTCGCCACCGGCAAGCGGGTCGCGGAGGCGGCGGCGAGCGACCTCAAGAGGGTGACGCTCGAACTCGGCGGGAACGACCCCGCGATCGTGCTGGACGACGCGGACCCGGCCCGGGTCGCGCCGAAGATATTCGACTTCGCCTTCCAGAACAACGGACAGCTCTGCTCCGCGATCAAGCGTGTCTACGCACCGGCGCGGCTCTACGACGACGTGGTCGAAGCGCTGGCGGCCGTCGCACGCGAGGTCAAGGTCGGCAACGGCCTGCACGAGGGCGTGCAGTACGGGCCCGTCAACAACAAGCCGCAGTTCGACCGGGTCACCGAACTCGTCGACGACGCGGTCGGCCGGGGCGCGCGGGCGGTGGCGGGCGGCAAACGCGTCGAAGGGCCCGGCTACTTCTACGAACCGACCGTACTCGCGGGCGCCGAGGACGGGTTCCGCATCGTGGACGAGGAGCAGTTCGGCCCCGCCCTGCCGGTGATCCGCTACACCTCACTCGACGACGTGGTGGAGCGCGCCAACGGGTCCCACTTCGGCCTGTGCGGCTCGGTCTGGGGCACCGACGTGGAGCGCGCCTCCCAGGTGGCAGGCGACCTGGAATGCGGGACGGCATGGGTCAACACCCACTTCGCCGTCCACCCGGACCAGCCGTTCGGCGGCCACAAGTGGAGCGGTGTCGGATCCGAGAACGGCCGTCTCGGCCTGGAGGGCTTCACCGAGGTACAGGTGCGGCACCGCGCCAAGAGCTGAGCCGCGCCGCGCTGACCCCGCAGGCAGCCGCGGTCACAGCCAGTCGTGTTCGCGCGCGTACCGCGCCGCTTCGTGCCTGCTCTGGGTCTGGGTCTTGCCCATCGCGTTGGAGAGGTAGTTGCGGACGGTGCCTTCGGCGAGATGGAGCTGGCCGGCGATGTCGGCGACGGAGTAGCCGTAGGACGTGGCGCGCAGGACGTCGATCTCGCGGTCGGTGAGCGGGCAGTCGTCGATGAGGGCGAGCGCCGAGACGTCCGGGTCGATCCAGCGCCGTCCCTCGTGCAGCGTCGCGATGACGGACGTGATGTGCGCCGGTTCGGCGGATTTGCTGACGAACCCCTGGACGCCGAGCTTCAGCGCCCGGCGCAGCACCCCCGGCTTGGCGTGCCTGGTCAGCATCAGGATCACCTGGTCGGGGTGGACGCCGCGGATCTCCGCCACGGCGCCGAGCCCGTCGACACCGGGCATCTCCAGGTCGATGACGAGCACGTCGGGCCGGTGCCGCAGGGTGGCGCTGACCGCCTCCGCGCCGTCCGCGGCTTCGGCGAGGACGGTGATGTCGCCCTCCAGCGGCAGCAGTGCGGCGAGCGCCTTGCGCAGCAGCGCCTCGTCGTCGGCCAGTACAACGGTGGTCATCGGGTCTCCTGTGGGTCGGGGCCGGGTGACGGGAAGGCCGCCGCGGTCAGGAAGCGCCCGTCCTCCTGCTCCACCGTGAGCGTGCCCCCTTCGTCGGCCACGCGTTGTCCGAGCACGGCCAGACCGCCGAGTTCCGGCAGCGGGGTGTTTGGGGCGCCGTCGTTGACGATGCTGATGCCGGTCCCGGACAGTGTGATCCGTACTTCCTCGGCCTCGGCGTGCCGCAGGATGTTGGTTGTCGTCTCGCGCAGCACCTGGCCCAGCAGCTCGCTCACACCGGTGTCCGCGTACGCGACGCGGCGGATGTGCACCTCGATGCCGGCGGCCTCGAACAGGTTCTTCGCGTTCTCCAGCTCGGCGGGCAGGTTGAGCCGGCGCTGGGCGTAGGCGAGCTCCTTGGTCTGGGCGATGGTGTCGCCGACCAGCGAGTGGATCTCGCGCAGCTCCTGCTCGGCCCGGCCGGGGTCGCGGTGCACCAGCTTCTGCGCGAGGGCGACCTTGAGCTTCACCACGTGCAGGGTGTGCCCCTGGATGTCGTGCAGGTCGCTGGCGAACCGCATGCGCTCGCGTACGACGGCCAGCTCCGCCTCGCGCCAGCGCGACTCGTCCAGCTCCTCGACGACGTCGTAGAACCGTTTGTTCGGGAACATCAGCCCGGTCACCACGGCGGTGACGCCCGCCGGGACGATGACGAACTCGATCAGCACGCCACGCGGATCGTCCTGGGTCACCAGGAACCGGGTCGCACCCGCGAGAGCGACGTAGGCCACCAGTCCTGCGGCGGCCCAGCCCCGGCCGCGGGGCAGCCGCGGCACGATCAGCGGGCCCACGACGGACAGACCGAAGACCGCCTTCCCGCTCCCGGCCACCAGCACCCCGAAGAGCCAGACGCCCGCAGTGACGACCAGACACGGCACGGCGACCCGGGCCAGACCGCCGGCCGTCCAGGACACGAAGGCCAGCAGAGCCGCGAGCACACCCAGCCCCAGGACCGCGGCGTCCCACCAGGACTCGGTGTCCAGCGCCACCAGCAGCACGCCGCCGACCGCGATGGAAGGGAACACCATGATCAGGTTGAGCCGCCGCAGCCGGCCGCGCGTCACCTCGGAAATATCGGACATCGTGCGGCAAGTATTGGCGCGAACTCCCCGGTACGCCAGTGACACCACGTCATACGCGCGTGCCAGGAATGTCATGCCGGGGACGTGATACGACGCCACTACCAGTGGGGCGGCGCACACGGTGAGATCGGGGTATGTCCACCACCCCAGTCATCGAAGTCGAGAAACTCAACGTCCGCTACGGCGACTTCCACGCCGTGAAGGACCTGTCGTTCCAGGTCCGGAAGGGCGAGGTGTACGCCTTGCTCGGCACGAACGGCGCGGGTAAGACGTCGACCCTCGAAGTCATCGAGGGCCACCGGCCCACCACGTCGGGCGCCGTCCGCGTGCTGGGCCGCAGTCCGCTGGACCGCGCCGCCGTGCACCCGCGGATGGGCATCATGCTGCAGGAGAGCGGTTTCTCCCCGGACCTCACGGTGCGGGAGTCGGTCCGGCTGATCGGGGCGCTGACCCGGCGGCAGGACGACGTCGGCCGGGTGCTCGGCGTCGTGGGGCTGACGGACAAGGCGGGCACCAAGGTGTCGCAGCTCTCCGGCGGCGAGAAGCGCCGGCTGGACTTCGCCACCGCCTTCTACGGCGGCCCGGAGCTGGTCATCCTGGACGAGCCGACGACCGGCCTGGACATCAACTCCCGCGACGCGCTCTGGGCTGCCGTCGACCGGCTGCGTGAGGAGGGCGCGACGATCGTGCTCACCACCCACTACCTGGAGGAGGCGCAGCAGCGGGCCGACCGCATCGGGCTCATGCATGAGGGGACCTTCCACCGCGAGGGGACCGTCGTGGAGCTGACGCAGACGCTGCCCTCGGTGATCAGCTTCACTCTCCCGGCGGGCGCTCCCGAGCCGCCACTGGCCGGTGCGGCCGCGGACGGGGGCTGCCGCGTCGAGACCTTCAGCCTGCAGAAGGATCTCTACCGCCTGCTGGGCTGGGCCCACGAGACCGGTGTCGACCTGCGGGGACTGCAGGCCGGTCCGACCCGCCTGGACGACGTCTTCCGCGCCATCAGCGGCGAGTGACCGACCCCGCCGCCCCCGCCGCTGCCCCGCCTCGCCTCCGCTTCCGGTTCTGTCCCCGCTTCTGCCTCCGTCTCCGCCCCGCGTCCGTCTCCGCCACGAAGGGACCCACACCTCATGTTCGCGATCGCTCGCAGTGAGCTGATCCAGATCTTCCGGAACCGGCTCGTCCTGGTCACCGGACTCGTCATCCCGGTCGCCGTCAGCGCGTTCTTCGTCTACCGGCACGAGATCTTCGCCGAGGCGGCCGGCCTCGGCTACATCGCGGCAATCGTGATGTTCACCGTCATGACCTTCGGCCTCTACACCACGGTCGTGACCACGCTGGCCTCGCGCCGGCAGAACCTCTTCCTCAAACGGCTGCGCTCGACCGCCGCCGGCGACGTCGGCATCCTGGCCGGGCTGCTCCTGCCGGTCACCGTCATCGCGCTGCTCCAGGTGATCGTGATCCTGATCGTGCTCGGCGCGGTCGCCACCGCACCGGCCCAGGTGCTGCTCCTCGTGGTGGCCGTCCTGGCGACGCTGGCCATGATGGTCGGCCTGGCGCTCGCCACCGCGGGGCTGACGAACTCGCCGGAGCACGCCCAGGTGACCACGCTGCCGGTCAGCCTCGGGGTGATCGGGGTCGCCAGCTGGGTGGGCATCGCCGGCACCGACGACCTCGCCCCGCTCAAGCGGCTGCTGCCGGGCGGCGCGGCCACCGAACTGGTGGTCAACGCCTGGGAGGGCGGCGTCGCCGTCACGGACTCGCTGGTCCTGCTGGTGCCCACCCTGAGCTGGGTCGTCGTCGCCGTCGCACTCGCCGCCCGGCTCTTCCGCTGGGAACCCCGCCGGTAAGTCCCGGCGGGTCGGTACGGTTCGGCGGCCGGCCGGGCGGCCGGAGTCAGGTGAGGCGCGGGTCGGCCGTCACGGTGCCGGCCGGTGCCGGGGCGCGTTCGACGGCCAGTACGGCCACGTCGTCGGTGAGCCGGCCGCCGGTGTGCAGGGTGATGTCGTGAACGAGGCGCCGCAGGAGGTCCTCCGGACCTGCCGCCGGGAAGGTCGCGGCCCGTTCGGCGAGCGGGTAGAAGGCCCCTTGCGGTGAGCGTGCTTCGATCACGCCGTCGGTGTAGAGCAGGAGCGTGTCGCCGTCGGTGAAGGTGAAGGTGTCTCTGTGCAGGCCGGCGGCGCTCAGCCGGCCGAGGCCCAGCGGGGGAGCCGGGTCGCTGGACTCCAGGAGGGTGACCCGGCCGTCGCGCAGCAGCAGGGGCGGCGGATGGCCGCAGTTGATCATGGCGCCGTGTCCGGCTCTGTCGGGCAGATCGAGGACGAGAGCGGTGACGAAGTGTTCGCCGGGGTCCTGCTGGGTGTCGCCGGCCTCTTCGCTGTCGGCGCTGACGCTTTCCTCCATGGCCCGCACCAGCTGAGGGAGGGTTTCGCAGTGCCGCGCGCCCTCGCGGAACGCTCCCAGAACGACGGCCGCCTCGCCGATGGCGTCCAGTCCCTTCCCGCGCACGTCGCCGATGACGACCCGGCTGCGGTTACCGCCGTTCCTGACGACGGCGAACAGGTCGCCGCCGAGCTGGGCGTCGGTGTCGGCCGTCTGGTACCGCCAGGCCACCCGCAGCGGGCCGAGCTGTGCGGGGGGTGGTCGCAGGAGCACGCGCTGCGCGGTCTCGGCGACGATGCGCACCCGGCTCAGCTGCCGGCTGTGCGCCTCGCGCAGATAGCAGAAGAAGATCACCAGCGCCGACAGCACCACCACCGCGATGAACTGCCACACGTGGTTCGCACTGCCCACTCCGCCGTTCAGCGCCGCGATCAGGGCCTGTGCCCCGACCGCGGCCGCGCCGATGACGGCGGTGCGCCCCGGTCCGGCGAAGGAGGCGGCCAGCGCCGGGGCGATGACGAGCAGCGGACTGAGGTGGACGTCGCTCGGCGACACGATCGCGGCAGTGGTGATCGCGATGATCAGGACGGCAGGAAGGACGAGCAGTCGTCCTGCGGTGCGGCCCGGAAGGTCGCCCATCCACCGGAGATCCATTTGTCCATTCTTGTCCGCCAAAGCCGTGAAAGCGACCCGACGGAGGGGGACCGGACCTGTGTACTGCCGGGCGGGCGAGACCTTCGGTTCCTTGTCGATGACGTACGCGCGTCGCTGGGGCCGAGGTCGAACGCCGGAACCCTTTGCTGATCGTGTGTGCGGTGGCGATCTATCTCTCGTGCGAGTGGTTCGTCAACGTCGTCGAATGGCTCGGTCAACGCCTCAACGTGGGGAAGATGGCGGTCGGCACGATCCTGGCGGCTTTCGGCACCGCGCTGCCCGAGTCCGTGGTGACGCTGGTGGCCGTGACCACCGGCGGTACGGAGGAAGCCAAGAACATCGGCGTCGGCGCCGCCATGGGCGGGCCGCTCGCCCTGGCGACCGTCGCCTACGGCGCCCACCGCCCTGCCGAGCAGCGTGTCCGGCCAGGCGCGCTCCGCCGACCACAACCTCTGCTCCGACCTCTCCTACGGATGACCGTCCGCGCCTCAGCCGTCCGGGTCGCTCCGCTCGCGGTGGCCGGTGATCCGGCGGAGTACGTTGGCCGCCGCGTCGATCTCCTCGGCCGGCACATCCGCGAAGCTCTCCTCTAGCAGCCGCTGGAAGGCGCTGTCGAACCGCAGCAGGGTGTCCCTGCCCCGCCGCGTGGGCACCACCCGCCGCACCCGTCGGTCGCCCGTCTCCAGCACCGGTTCCACCAGCCCCTGCGCCTCCAACTCCTTGACCTGGCGGGTCACATGGGGATGGCGGACGTCCAGCCGGTCGGCGAGTTCACCGACCCGCAGCGGCTGTCCCTCCGTCACCAGGACCCGCAGCAGCGCGAGCCCCGGCCGGTCGACGGGCATGCCCGCCATGGCAACCAGCCGATCGTGGGCACGCGTTCGCGTCAGGCTGTAGGCGAGCGCGCTCAACACCGAGCGCAACTCGGCGATGCTGCCGGCCCGTGATCCAGGGGTTCTCTCCACGCGTGCATCATGCCGAACCTGCACACGGTTTCAGCCAATCGCGGCCAGGAAACTCACGGCCCTGTTGCACCGCACTTTCGCAGGATGTATCACGTACTTAAGTTACGTAACCTCTTGGCGATACCCCCACGAGTCGCACATGGAGCTCCGTATGCGTATCGAAATCGACGAAGACAAGTGCTGCGCCGCAGGTCAGTGCGTACTGGCGGCTGACGACCTCTTCGACCAGCGGGACGAGGACGGCGTCGTGGTCCTGCTCGACGCCGCTCCCGAGGCCGGTGCACTGGACCGGGCCCGCGAGGCGGCGGCCCTGTGTCCCGCGGCCGCCATCGAGGTCCACACCTGATCCGGTTCGGAACGGCTGAGCGCACCACTCAACGGCACACC
Organism: Streptomyces sp. NBC_00370; assembly: GCF_036084755.1. Classification (NCBI taxonomy): domain Bacteria; kingdom Bacillati; phylum Actinomycetota; class Actinomycetes; order Kitasatosporales; family Streptomycetaceae; genus Streptomyces; species Streptomyces sp. NBC_00370. Next base: position 1,395,644 of record NZ_CP107968.1, on the reverse strand, counting down.
CCCACCTCTGTCTGGAGTACGCGTCATGACCGAGACGGCCATCCCCGGCACCACCGTTCCCGACTTCCCCTTCGCCCGTGCCACCGGCTGCCCCTTCGACCCGCCGCCGCAGTACGCCGCGCTGCGTGAGGCCGAGCCCGTCACCCCCGTACGGATCTGGAACGGACAGATCGCCTGGCTGGTCACCCGGTACGCGGACCAGCGGGCCATCCTCTCCGACCCCCGCTTCAGCGCCGACTCGACCCGGCCGGGACACCCCTCGCAGAGCGCGGGCATCAAGGTCAGGCGCGAGTCGGCCGAACTGCCCTTCATCGTCAAGGACGATCCCGAACACAACCAGGTCCGCCGCATGTTCACCGCGCACTTCTCCGTCAAGCGCGTGGCGGCGATGGTGCCCAGGCTCCAGCAGATCATCGAAGGGCTGCTGGACGACATGGAGGCGGCGGGCCCGCCGGCCGACCTGGTCGAGGACTTCGCGCTGCCGATGCCCTCCCTGGTCATCAGCGAACTGCTCGGAGTGCCGTCCGGGGACCGCGGCATCTTCCAGCGCACGGCCCGCCGGCTCATCAGGCTGCACGCCACCGCCGAAGAGGTGCTGGCGGCCAACGACGAACTCAGCGCCTACCTCGGCGATCTCATCGACACCAAGGAGAAGACCCCGGCCGACGACCTGCTCAGTACGCTGATCAAGGAGCGGGTGCGTACCGGTGAGCTCACCAAGGACCAACTCGTCCAGAACGCCATCCTGTTGCTCATCGCCGGTCATGAGACCACGGCGAACATGACGGCCCTCGGCACCCTGGCCCTGCTGCACAACCCGGAACAGCTCGCCGCCGTACGCGACTCCGACGACCCCGCCCGGATCGCGGGCGCCGTCGAGGAGTTGCTGCGCTACCTCACCATCGTCCACACCGGCCGTCGCCGCGTCGCGATCGAGGACGTCGACGTCGCGGGCACCCTCGTACGGGCGGGTGAGGGCGTCATCCTGGTGAACGACTCGGCCAACCGCGACCCGGAGGCGTTCGCCGAGGCGGACCGCCTGGACATCGACCGGCCCGGCGTGCGGCGGCACATGGCCTTCGGGCACGGCACCCACCAGTGCCTCGGCCAGAACCTGGCGCGGATGGAGCTCCAACTCGCCTACCCGGCACTGCTCAAGCGCTTCCCGAAGCTGCACACCACGGTCCCCGACGAGGACATCAGGTTCAAGGACGACATGCTCGTCTACGGCGTCCACGGGCTGCCCGTAGCCTGGTAGCCCGTGCAGCCCGCCCGTCGGCCCCCGGCGGAACGGTACGGGGCGCCGGACCCGTCCCCGGCGCCCCGGACCCGTCTCCCGCACCACAACGCCGCTTCCACCACAACGCCGGACAGGACACCATGAGCCACCCGGAACACCCTGAACGAGTCGTCGTCGTGGGCGCGTCGGCCGCCGGACTCGGTACGGCCGAAGCGCTGCGCCGCGGGGGTTTCACCGGCTCCCTCACTCTCGTCGGCGACGAACTCCACCCGCCGTACGACCGGCCGCCCCTGTCCAAGCAACTCCTCGCCGGAGCCTGGGAATCCGAGCGTCTGCATCTGCGCAGCGCCGACCATCTCACCGGCCTCGGGCTCGATCTGCGCCTGGGGGTACGGGCGTGCGCCCTGGACGTCGGCCGCCGCGAGGTGAGACTGAGCGACGGCACCGGCCTCGGCTACCACGCCCTGGTGATCGCGACCGGCGTACGCGCGCGCCGGCTTCCCGGCACCGACGGGGTGTCCGGGGTCCACACACTGCGCACCATGGACGACGCGCTCGCACTGCGCACCTCGTTGCGTCCCGGCGCGCGCCTCGCCGTCGTCGGCGCCGGATTCATCGGCGCAGAGGCAGCGGCTGTGGCGAGCGAGGCGGGCAGCGACGTCACGCTGATCAGCGACATCCCCCAGCCGCTCTCCGACGTTCTCGGCGCCGAACTGGGCGCGCTGCTCACCCGTACCCACATCGGCCACGGTGTGCGGGTCGAAACGGGGGTGAGCGTCAAGGCGGTCACCACGCGGGACGGGGCCGCCACCGGCGTCGAGCTCTCCGACGGCAGGACCGTCGCCGCCGATGTGGTCCTGGTGGGGATCGGCACCCTGCCCAACACCGAGTGGCTGCGGGACAGCGGACTCCCGCTCGGCAACGGTGTCGAGTGCGACACCCGCCTCAGCGCGGCGACCGGGATCTGGGCGGCGGGCGACGTGGCCTCCTGGCCGGACCCGGTGACGGGACTGCGGCGCCGTGTCGAGCACCGTACCAACGCCGCGGAACAGGGGCTGGCCGTGGCCCGCAACATCCTGGCGGGCGAGGCGGCCACCGACTTCAGCACCGTTCCGTACATCTGGTCCGACCAGTACGACCTCAAGATCCAGATGTACGGCATGACCCGCGGCGCCGAGCACGTACGCATCGTGGAGGGCAGCGTCGCCGACAGGGCGCTCGTCGCGCTGTACGGCACAGCGGACAGCGTCCGGGGCGTGGTGGCGATCAACATGGCACGCGCCGCCCGTACTTACCGCCGGCTCGTCGCCGAGGGCGCGCCCTGGCCGCATGCCGTGGCCTGACCCGTCACACCTCGCCGGTTCCTCGGCCGCGATCACCCTCGGTTACCATGGTCACTTCATGCCTGAGGCCGGCATCGCGCGGTTGAAGAGAACGGGTGGCTCGGGAGAATGCTGAAAGAGGTCGTCGCGACCCGCTATGTGACCCCCTTGCGGGAGGGCGGTTCGCTGCCCGGGATCGTCGAGGGGGACGATCTCGGCACGTACGTCATGAAGTTCACCGGGGCCGGGCAGGGGCGCAAGACGCTGGTCGCCGAGGTCATCTGCGGGGAGCTGGGGCGGCGGCTCGGGCTGCGGGTGCCGGATCTTGTCACGCTTCATCTGGACCCGGTCATCGGGCTCTCCGAGCCCGACCAGGAGGTCCAGGAGCTGTTGAAGGCGAGCGGCGGGCTCAACCTCGGCATGGACTTCCTGCCCGGCTCCATCGGGTTCGACCCGCTCGCCTACGAGGTCGCGGCGGCCGAGGCGGGGCGGATCGTCTGGTTCGACGCGCTGATCAACAACGTCGACCGGTCCTGGCGTAACCCCAACATGCTGGTGTGGCACGGCGATCTGTGGCTGATCGACCACGGCGCGACGATGATCTGGCACCACAACTGGCCCACCGCCGCCGCGTCCGCCGCCAAGCCGTACAACGCCTCCGACCACGCGCTCGCGCCCTTCCGGCCCGACATCGCCTCGGCGGCGGCTGAACTCGCCCCGCTGGTCACCGAGGAGCTGCTGACCGACGTCGTCGCGCAAGTGCCGGACGAATGGCTGGTCGACGAGCCGGGGTTCGCGGCGACCGGCGAGCTGCGCGCCGCCTATGTGGCACCGCTGCTCGCGCGGGCCGGGACGATCCACGAGCGGATCGTCCTCGAAGCGCCCACCGCACCGCGCCCGTCCAGGGCGCCGGGCTGGCTCACCGGTCAGGACGGTGCCAAGTGACCACGCGCGACGTCTACGAATACGCGCTGCTGCGCGTCGTGCCGCGCGTGGAGCGCGGTGAGTTCTTCAACGCCGGCGTCCTGGTGTACTGCCGCGCCACCTCCTACGTCGCGGCCAGGACCCATCTCGACGAGACCAAGCTGCGCTGCCTCGACCCGCAGGCCGACGTGGTGGGGATCAGGGCCGCGCTGCGGGCCGTCGAGGGCATCTGCGACGGGGGCGAGGCCGCGGGGCAGGCGGGCGGCGACGACCCGGGGCGGCGGTTCCGCTGGCTGATCGCGCCGCGCTCGACCGTCGTACAGCCGGGCCCGGTGCACACGGGACTCACGGCCGACCCGAAGGCCGAGGCGGACCGGCTGCTGGACCTGCTGGTCCGCTGACCCGCCGGGCGGCACCGTCGGCGTCGCCGGTCCGCCGGGTCCGACGGTGTGACTTCGGCTGCTCATCACCCCGCCGGTGCCGTGGGCCGTTGACACCGGGTGCCAGGGCTTCTAGCGTCTGTCTGCTGAACCTACTAAGCGGTTGCTCAGTGTCGAGCGCCGCGGCAGCCTAGGACGAGGAGATCAGGGATGTCCACCACCGAGCAGCGTGTCGCCGTCGTGACCGGGGCGGCGCGCGGCATTGGCGCGGCGACCGCGGTGCGGCTCGCGGCCGAGGGCCGCGCCGTCGCCGTACTCGACCTCGACGAGGCGGCGTGCGCCGAGACCGTCGGGAAGATCACGGCGGACGGCGGCACGGCGCTCGCCGTCGGCTGCGACGTCTCCGACAGTGCCCAGGTGGAGGCCGCCGTCGCGCGCGTCGCCGCCGAGCTCGGCGCTCCGACCATCCTCGTCAACAACGCGGGTGTACTCCGTGACAACCTGCTCTTCAAGATGACCGAGTCCGACTGGGACACCGTGGTGGGCGTGCACCTCAAGGGCGCCTTCCTGATGGCGAAGGCATGCCAGAAGCACATGGTGGACGCGGGCTTCGGCCGGATCGTCAGCCTGTCCTCCAGCTCCGCGCTCGGCAACAGGGGCCAGGCCAACTACGCGTCGGTCAAGGCCGGTCTGCAGGGCTTCACCAAGACCCTCGCCAAGGAACTCGGCAAGTTCGGCATCACGGCGAACGCGGTCGCACCCGGCTTCATCGTCACCGACATGACGGCGGCCACCGCCGAGCGCGTCGGCATGGGCTTCGAGGACTTCCAGACCGCCGCGGCCAGCCAGATCCCGGTCCAGCGCGTCGGCAGGCCCGAGGACGTCGCCAACGCCATCGCCTTCTTCGCCTCCGACGACGCGGGCTTCGTCTCAGGACAGGTCATGTACGTCGCCGGCGGACCGCTCAACTGACGCAGGGGATGACGGACATGGCAGAGCAGACACAGGGCCGCGCGCCGGAGAGCGGAAAGGCCGCCCTGATCACCGGCGCCAGCCGCGGCATCGGGTACGGGGTCGCCGAGGCGCTCGTCGCCCGGGGGGACCGGGTGTGCATCACCGGGCGCAACGAGGACGCGCTCAAGGAAGCCGTCGAACGGCTCGGCTCCGACCGGGTCATCGGTGTCGCGGGCAAGGCGCACGACGAGGCACACCAGGCGATCGCCGTCGAGCGCACGATGGAGGCCTTCGGCCGCGTCGACTTCCTCGTCAACAACGCGGGAACCAACCCGGTCTTCGGGCCGATGGCCGAACTCGATCTCAACGTGGCCCGGAAGGTCTTCGAGATCAACGTCGTCTCGGCGCTCGGCTTCGCGCAGCTGACCTGGAAGGCCTGGCAGAAGGAGAACGGCGGCGCGATCGTCAACATCGCGTCCGTGGCCGGGGTTTCGGCTTCCCCGTTCATCGGCGCCTACGGCATGAGCAAGGCCGCCATGGTCAATCTGACGCTCCAGCTGGCGCACGAGTTCGCCCCCGGTGTACGGGTGAACGCCATCGCGCCCGCCGTGGTCAAGACCAAGTTCGCCCAGGCGCTGTACGAGGGCCGGGAGGCCGAGGCCGCCGCCGCGTACCCGCTGGGCAGGCTCGGGGTGCCGGAGGACATCGGCGGCGCCGCCGCCTTCCTCACCTCGGACCAGTCCGACTGGATCACCGGACAGACGCTTGTGGTCGACGGCGGGATCTTCCTCAACGCCGGGGTCGCCTGACCCCCGTCACCGCCCGCCCGCAGGACGCCGCCCGCGCGCCCGCAGAACGCTGATGCCCCGCCCCGTCGCCGCACGCCGACGGAGCGGGGCATCCCGCGCGCTGCGGGCGTTGTCAGTGGTCCCCGGTAGGTTCAGTGCCGGACAAGTGATCACCCACCGGAGGTTGTTGACGTGACCGACACCGACATGCTGCCCGAGTCCTGGCGCGGCGTCCTCGGCGACGAGCTGCAGAAGCCCTACTTCAAGGAGCTCACCGAATTCGTCGAGGAGGAGCGGGCGAACGGGCCGGTCTACCCGCCGCGCGACGAGGTGTTCGCCGCGCTCGACGCGACCCCCTACGACCAGGTCAAGGTGCTCGTGCTCGGCCAGGACCCGTACCACGGCGCGGGGCAGGGGCACGGACTGTGCTTCTCCGTCCGGCCGGGGGTGCGGATTCCGCCGTCGCTGCGCAACATCTACAAGGAGATGAAGGAGGAGCTGGGACACCCGGTGCCGGACAACGGCTATCTGATGCCGTGGGCCACGCAGGGGGTGCTCCTGCTCAACGCCGTACTGACGGTCCGCGAGGGCGAGGCCAACTCCCACAAGGGCAAGGGCTGGGAGAAGGTGACGGACGCGGTGATCAGCGCCGTCGACGCGCGCCCCGACCCCGCGGTCTTCGTCCTGTGGGGTGCGTACGCGCAGAAGAAGCTGCCGCTGATCGACGAGACGCGCCACGTGGTGGTGAAGGGCGCCCACCCGTCACCCCTGTCGGCGAAGAAGTTCTTCGGGTCCCGGCCCTTCACCAAGATCGACGAAGCGGTGGCGGCGCAGGGCCACGCGCCGATCGACTGGCGTATCCCGGACCTCGGCTGAGCCGCCGAGCCTGAAGGCGATTGTCCGTCATGAGAGCTAGCGTCAGGAGGACGGCGGGGTAGATGGCGCGGGCAGCGGACAGCGGAGGCGGCAGCGATGGAGCAGCAGCAGGCGTCGGACGACACCGTCATGACCAGGATCGGGCAGGCGGTCATGCTGCTCCACGGCGGTGACCGCGAAGAGGCCCGCAACCGCTTCGGGGCGATCTGGGCGGAGATCGGGGAGGCCGGCGAGGCGCTCCACCGCTGCACGCTCGCCCACTACATGGCCGACACCCAGGACGACCCCGGTGACGAGCTGGCCTGGGACCTGCGTGCGCTGACGGCCGCGCGCGGTGACTCGTCGGCCGTGCGCGCCTTCTACCCGTCGCTGCATCTCAATCTCGCGGCCGACTACGTGAAGCTCCAGCGGCCGGAGGCGGCGCGCGTTCATCTGGACCGGGCGCGCTCCGCCTCCGACGCGCTGGGCGACGGACCGTCGGGCGACGGGCACGACGAGGGGGTACGGACCGCCATCGACCGGCTGGAGCGACGGCTGGACCTGGCGGGGGAGTAGGGCAGCGGCGTTACGGGGGATCAGCCGTACGCCTGGTCGCAGATGCGGGCCTGCGGGCTCCCTGCCGGCCAGTGGCCGTACGCCTTGCCCAGCGCGCACAGCTGCGAACCGGCCGCCGGTACGGGCGGCCCCGCAGGGCCTGCCCGGGGCGCGGGGGAGGGCGCCGGCGTCCGGTGCTTCGGCGGGTGGACCGGCGGATGCCGAGGAGGTGCCTGGGCGGCCGGGAGAGGTGCGCCGCCTCCGGAGCCCGCCGGAGGGGTAGGTGCCGCCGGTCGGGCCGGGCCCGACGGTGTGGGCGCCGGTGCCACCGCCTCCAGTGCCTCGCGCGCCGGGGGCTGCACGATCTGCGGCTGCACCCGGGTGTGAGGGTGCCCGTCCGTCTCCGACCGGGGCGCGGGTACGGCCGCAGGCCGCGCGGTCACCGACACGCAGCCCGAGACCGCCGTCATCGTCATCCCCAGCAGCAGCATCGCGGCGGTGCTTCGCGTCGCTGTTCTCGTTCCGTCCATCCGGACAACTCTGCTGGTCGCGCGGGCCCTTGACGGACGTACGGACTGGATTGGCCCGGACGGGTGACACGGCCGGGCGCGGTGTTGCCGGGGCGCCGTGGTCAGTCGCCGGTCACTCCGTCGATCGCCTCACGGATGAGGTCCGCGTGGCCGTTGTGCCGGGCGTACTCCTCGATCATGTGGGTGTAGATCCAGCGCAGGCTGAACCGCTCGCCGGTGCTCGAATCGCGTCGCGGCCCCGCGCTCAGGTCGTCGAGGGAGCGCGCCGCCGCCAGCTCGCGTGCGCGGGCGATCTCGGCCTGCCAGACGGCGTACGCGTCGGTCCAGGTGTCGCCGTCACCGACGTGGAAATCGCCGTCCTCGTCGGCGTCCGAGTAGTAGATCGGCCCCGCGTCCTCGTCCGCCAGCACCCGGCGGAACCAGCTCCGCTCGACCTCCGCCATATGGCGCACGAGACCGAGCAGCGTCAGCCCGGACGGCACGGCGGCGGCCTGCCTGAGCTGTTTGTCGTCCAGACCCGCGCACTTCCACGCCAGGGTGTCGCGGTGGTACTCCAGCCAGCCGTCCAGCATCTCGCGCTCGCCCGCGACGGTGGAGGGTTCCCTGCGCTCGGATGTCGTCATGGCGCCATCCTCACGCACCGGAGGTGGCCGCTGCCACGGGTTATCCGCCGGCGCCCCCGTATGCCACGCGGCTTCGCCGGGATCGCCGACCGGCGGTCGGCGCAGCGCACGTATGCTGCCGGGACGGCACATCAGTAATCGAACGATCGTTCCGGGTGACCGTCCCGGCACGCACAGGAGGTCCCCGTGAAGGTCGGCTGCATCGGGCTCGGCGACATCGCGCAGAAGGCGTATCTGCCGGTGCTCACCGCACTGCCCGGGGTCGAGCTGCATCTGCAGACCCGTACCCCCGCGACCCTCACCCGCACGGCGGAGACCCACCGCATCCCCGCCGCGCAGTGCCACACCGACCTCGAAGCGCTGCTCGCCCAGGGCCTCGACGCCGCCTTCGTGCACGCGCCGACCGCCGCACACGCCGACATCGCCACCCGGCTGATCGAGGCGGGCGTGCCGACCTACGTCGACAAGCCCATCGCGTACGCCTACGAGGACTCCGAGCGGGTCGTGCGGCTGGCCGAGGAGCGTGGCGTCAGCCTCGCCGTCGGCTTCAACCGCCGCACGGCACCCGCGTACGTGCAGTGTGCCGACCATCCGCGCGAGCTGATCCTGCTGCAGAAGAACCGGGTGGGGCTGCCTGAGGACCCGCGCCTGTTCGTCCTCGACGACTTCATCCATGTCGCCGACACGCTGCGCTTCCTTCTCCCCGGGCCCGTCGAGCACACCGACATCCGGACGCGGGTCAGGGACGGGCTGCTCGAACACGTCGTGCTCCAGCTGTCCGGCGACGGCTTCACCGCCATCGGCATGATGAACCGGATGAACGGCTCGACCGAGGAGATCCTCGAAGTGTCCGGGCAGGACAGCAAGCGGGCCGTCCACGACCTCGCCACCGTCGTCGACCACAAGGGCCAGCCGTCGCTGCGCCGCCGCGGCGACTGGGTGCCCGTGGCCCGCCAGCGCGGTATCGAGCAGTGCGTCCTCGGCTTCCTCGACGCCGTACGGGCGGGGAAGGTGCTCAGCGCGCGGGACGCCCTGCGGACTCATGAGCTGTGCGAGCGGGTGGTACGAGCGGCGCTCGACGGGACCGCCTGACCGAGCGCGCGCTCTCGGCCGCGCAGAACGCGAGCACGACCAGCAGCGCCGCGTACACCGCCCAGTCGCCGAACCTGACGTACGGCGTCGTGCCGCCGGCCAACGGTACGTCGTACACGGCGGCGGTACGCCGGTCCGTACCGAGCGGTTCACCGACGCGTTCACCCCCGGGGCCGAAGACCGCGCTGATCCCGGTCAGCGTCGCGTGCACCATCGGCCGGCCGGTCTCCGCGGCCCGCAGCGCGGCCAGTGAGGCGTGCTGTTGGGGCGCCCAGCTGTGCTGGAACGACGAGGTCGACGACTGGGCGACGATCAGCTGAGCCCCGTCCCTGACCAGCTGCCTGCTCATGTCGGGGAACGCCGTCTCGAAGCAGATCAGCGGGCCGATCCGCAGCCCGGCGCCGTCCGTTGCGCCGCTGCCCGTGCTGTCGGCGCCCTGGTGCCCCGGCAGGGTCATGACCACCTGGCGCGTCCCGCGCACCCGGTCCTCGCTCGCCGCCCTGCCCACCGAGGTCGCCCAGCTCAGGGCCGAGCGGAAGGGGATGTACTCACCGAAGGGGACGAGCCGCATCTTGTCGTACGCGTCGCCGGCCGGGCCCGTGGGCCCCACCAGGACGCTGCGCTTGAAGATGCCGGTGCGGCCCGCCGGGTCCGTGCTGCGCGCGTCCACGTTGACCAGCACGTCGGCGCCGACCGTACGGGACAGCGCGGCCAGCCGCTTCGCGTAGCCGGGGTGGGTACGGAGATCGGCGCCGACGCTGCTCTCGCCCCACACGACGAGGTCGAGATCCTGACCGGTCAGCTTGCGGGTCAGTGTCTCGCTGCGGGTGAAGCGGTTCTCGACGGCGGCGGGGCCCGCGGCGATCCCGCCCGTCTGGACGACCCCGATCCGCGCGACGCCCGACCGCTCGGGGGCAGGGGCCCAGGCCCAGGCCGAACCGACCGTCGTCACGCACAGCACGATGCCCACGGTCGCCGTGATCCGCGCGCCCGCCATCGCGACCAGCATCGTGACGGCGGTGTTCACCGCGACGACCAGCAGGCTCAGCAGCCAGACACCGCCGACCGAGGCGAGCCGCAGCGCGGGAGGAACCTGCCACTGGCTGGCGCCGAGCAGACCCCACGGCCCGCCAAGACCCTCCCACGACCTGGCCAGCTCGATCATCAGCCAGCCGGAAGGCAGCACGGCCAGCGCGGCGGCCGTACGGGCACGCGAAGGCGTCCCGCCGAGCGTCGCCCGCACCAGCGCACCCCACGGCGCCCAGAACAGCCCGAGCAGCGCCGCCACCACCACGATGAAGACATTCAGGCTCGGCATCAGCCAGTGATGGACGGCGATCATGAACCCGGTCCCGCCCAGCCAGCCGTCGAGCGCCGCCCTGCGGGGCGTGGGCGCCGCGCGTACCAGCAGCATCCAGGGGACGAGGGCCACATAGGCCAGCCACCACAGCGCGGGCGCGGGGAAGGCGAGCGCCGGCAGTGCTCCGGCCGCCACGGCTGCGGCGGCCCGCCGCCACGGCGGGGCGGACCGCTGTTCGACTCCGTCATGCCGTCCGGCCAGGACCTGCATACCGCGCCTCCTCGCCGAACCCGTGGGGGGTGTCTCCTTCCCTCGGGCGAGGGAACGAAGCGGCCGGAGGCACGGACCGTGACCAGGTCCGGGGGATGATCAGGTCCGGTGCGTGATCAGTTGACGCGCCGCCAGCTCTCCTGGACTACCACGGAGTGCAGCCGCCAGCCCGCGTCGCCACGCAGCAGCCCGAAGTCGAAGCGGCCACCACTCGTACGGTCCTCGCCGCCCTCCTGGCGCAGCGTGCTGAGGTAGTCCGCGCGCAGGTCGGCGCGGTCGCCCGGGTAGCCGCCCAGATCCTGGATGCGCAGCCGCCGGTTGGCGATCAGATGCTGCCGGACGGTGAACGGCGCCAGCGCGCCGGTCAGCCAGTCGGTCACCTCGGCGGCCGTCCCTTCGACGCCGCCCGCCGACGTGTAGTCGGCGCGTCCGTCAGGCGTGAACAGGGCCCGGAAATCTGCCCACTCGGCATCGTCCACCGCCACCGCGTAACCGGTGATCACTTCATCGATGGCCAGTCGGTCCATCACGGTCGCCAGTTCCACGCGCTGCGTCATTGGCTCAGTCTCCGGCAGTACGCGCCCCAGGCCAAGTGCCCTGCTCGGAGGGTGTGCGCGGCTCCGCGGGGCGATGCGCGCCACCGGCCCGCCCGGGGCCCGCCACGCCCCACAACTCACCATGTGCCAGGCCTTGTTCCTTGAAGGGGTATCGTCCGCGCAACGAATGGAAGGCGAGCTGACCACCTCAGACCCAGCGTGTGGCCAGGGGGGCCGGTGGGTCCGGAGCAATGGAGAGGTGGATCATGACCTCCGAGGTGTCATGTCGCCGGGCAGGTCGCTCGGGCGTCCTGGGTTACGGGGAAGGCCGATGAGACTCTGCTTTCTGGTGGAGGAGCAGTACCGTCACGACGGCATGCCCGTCGAGGTGATCCGGCAACTGACCTCCTGGGGCCACCGCGTCGACGTACTGCGCCCCGGCAGCTCGCTGCTGCCGGTGTCCGAGGCGGTACGGGCGGGCAGCCACGACGCCTGGGTGCTCAAGACCGTGTCCGGCGGGCCCGGTCTGACGCTGCTGGAGGCCGCGGCCGCTGTCGGGCTCACCACCGTCAACGACGCGCGGTCCATCCGGGGCGTACGGGACAAGGCGCTGGCGTCGGTGATCGGCCGCGACCGGGGGCTGCCCGTTCCCGTGACCTACGCCGCCGCCCGGTGGGAATCGCTGGCGGAGATACCGGCCGCCGAGTTCCCGCTGGTCGTCAAGCCCGCCGACGGCAGCTCGGGGCGCGCCGTGCGGCTCGTACCGTCCGCCGACCGGCTGGCCGACCTCGGCGCCGAACTGGCCGGTGAGGGACTGCTGATCGCCCAGTCGTACGTGCCGAACTCCGGCGTCGACCTCAAGGTCTACTGCGTCGGCGGTGAGTTCTTCGCGACCGAGCGGTGCTCACCGCTCCACCCCGACCGTCCGAAGCACGAGCGCCGGGTGCGGCTCTCCCGTGAAGTGGCCGGCATAGCCGCCGACGTGGGCCGGGTCCACGGACTCGACCTGTACGGCGTGGACATCCTGCTGGGGCCCGAAGGACCCGTGGTGGTCGACGTGAACGACTTCCCGAGCTTCCGCCAGGTGCCGGACGCACCGGCCCGGGTCGGCCGGGCCATCCTCGAACTGGCCCGCGAGGGACGTGCGTTGCCGGACCCCACGCCCACCACACTCCCGTCCCTGCCGGCGGTGCTGCGGGTACCGGCCCAGATGGCCGTGCCGGCCGGCGAGGACAGATGAGGGTCTGTCTCATCACCCCGCGCCCCGACCATCCGCTGCTGGCCGCCACCACCGCGCTGCTGGCGCCGGATCACCAGGTGACGTGGCTCGACCCGGCAGCGCCGGTCGCACCTGACCCCGGCGCGACGCTCGCCGACGTCTGTCTGCTCAAGTCCCGCTCGCCGCGCGCCCTCGCGCTCGCCCGGTCCTTCGAGGAGCGCGGAGTGCCCGTGCTCAACTCGGCCGCGTCCACCGAACTGTGCCAGGACCGCGTGCTGATGGCCGGTCTCGCCCGGCGCGCCGGACTGCCGTTCGTCGCCACCAGGGCCGTACCGACGCTGCGGCAACTCGCCGCCGAGGCCGCGCTCCCGTACCCGCTGGTCGTCAAGAGCCGGCACAGCAGACGCGGCGATCTCGTGGCCCGTGCCGCCGACGCGGGGCAGCTGCGCGAACTCGGCGCCGTATGGGCGGACGAGCCGGTCGTGGTGCAGCCGTTCACGGCCAACGACGGCTGGGACCACAAACTGTGGGTCATCGACGGTCAGGTTTTCGCCGCGCTGCGCCGCTCGGAACTGGCCGAGACGGACGGCGGTCCGGGCCCGACGCTGCCGCTCGCGCCCGGTGAACTCCCCGACGGCTGGGCCGACCTGGCGCGCCCGGTGGGGCCCCTCTTCGGCCTTGAGGTGTACGGCGTCGATGTGCTCGACACCGGCGGCGGGGCGCCGCAGATCGTCGACATCAACGCCTTCCCCGGCGTACGCGGCCAGGCGGGCGCGCCCGAGGCGCTGGCCGCGCTGACGCTGCGGGCGGCGGGCGGCGGCTCGGCGAGCGCCCGCCCGTCAGGGGACGCTGCCGTCAAGTGACCTTCTGTCAAGGCGAGTTCAATGAGCGGCCGACTGGGCAGGCGTCCAGTCGGCCGCCCGGCCCGCTGCGTGTCGACGGAGGGAACCACCGTGAAACGAGCCCACCTGACCCTGGCCGCCGGTGTGGCGGTCGCCGCCCTGCTCGCCACCCAGCAGAGCGCTTCGGCGGGTTCGGCCGGTGTCGCTGGCCCGGCGGCCGACACCTGGACCGGTACGTGGTCGGCGTCGCCGCAGAGCAGCGGTGACACCTTCGACAACCAGACCCTGCGGCAGATCGTGCACACCAGCATCTCCGGCACCTCCGTCCGGATCCGGCTGTCGAATGCCTTCGGCAGCGGGCCGCTGACCGTCGACGACGTACACGTGGCACAGCGGGCCTCGGGGTCGTCCGTCGTCCCGTCGAGCGACCACGCGCTGACCTTCGGCGGGCAGAGCGGTACGGTCATCGCGCCCGGTGCCTCCGCCGTCAGCGACCCGCTGTCCTTCAGTGTGGGCGCGGGCACCGATCTGGCGGTCAGCCTCCATCTCCCCACCACCACAGGTCCGGCGACGACCCATCAGACCGGCCTGCAGGACAACTACGTCGCCACGGGCGACGTGAGCGGCGACACGGACCTCACCGGGGCCCGTACGACGGGGAGTTACTACTTCCTGTCGGGTGTGGACGTGGTGAACCCGGCTGCGGAGGGCGCCGTGGTGGCCCTGGGCGCTTCCATCACCGACGGCGTCGCCTCCGGCTCCAACAGCAACCGCCGCTGGCCCGACGACCTGGCATCGAAGCTCAACGCGTCGGGCCGCACGGTCGGTGTGCTCAACCAGGGGATCAGCGGCAATCAACTGCTCAAGGACGGCGCGGGCCAGAGCGCGCTGAACCGCTTCGACCGGGACGTACTCGACCAGCCCGGGGTGCGGTGGGTCATCTTCTCCGACGACCCCATCAACGACCTGACCTCAGCAGCGCCGGGCTCCGACCAGCTCATCGACGGGCTGAAGCAGCTCATCTCCCGCGCGCACGCGCGCGGCATCACGTTCCTCTGCTCCACGCTCACGCCGGTGGAGGGCACGAACGGGTGGAACGCCGATCTGGAGACCAAGCGGGCCACCGTCAACGCCTTCATCCGCGGCGCCGACAGCGGCTGCGACGGAGTCGTCGACCAGGACACCGCGACCCACGACCCGGCGCACCCCACGCGCTACCGCACCGACCTCGACAGCGGCGACCATCTGCATCCCAACGAGAAGGGCCTCCAGGCCATCGCCGACGCGGTGGACTTCTGACGGTGCGGGCGGCGCCTATGTCGGCACGTTGTACGCCATCAGGGACACCTGCCCCCGCGTGACGCGCAGTTCGGTGATCGCGCAGTTACGAAGCCCGGGGAAGATCCTGCGGTACTCGCTCTCCGGCAGGCCCAGCAGCCGGCACAGCACCAGCCGGTACAGGGTGTTGTGCGCGACGGCCAGCACACGTGTCCCCAGCCGTCCGTCGGCCAGCCGCAGCAGCGCGGCGGCGCCGCGTGCCGCGGCAGCCATCGGATCCTCGCCGGCCGGCAACGGATACGCGGCCGGATCCTTGAGGAACGCGGCCACCTCCTGCGGGTGGGACGCCTCAAGTTCGCCGAGGGTCCTGCCCTCGGCGATCCCGAAGTCCAGCTCCACCAGCTCCGGTTCGACGACGGGGACGAGACCCGTCGTGCGTGCGGCGGGCTCGGCGGTACGCCGGGCGCGCGACAGCGGGGACGTCACGATCGCGTCGAGCCGGGCCCCGACCGCCCACGAGCCGAGCGACTCCGCCTGGGCCAGGCCGAGCGGGGTCAGCCCGATGTCGCTGACCCCGGTGTAGCGGTTCTCCTCGTGCCACAAGGTCTCGCCGTGCCGGGTGAGGAACAGGGTCGTGGTGGCGGTCGTCATCCGTGCTCCCGTGCGTAGGCGGCCGTCTCCGCCGGGAGCCAGCCGCGTTCTTCCCAGGTGTCCACGAGCGCCGCGAAGGGCTCGTCGAACCGCCGGCTCACCTCGGCCCGCGGCTCAAGTGTCGTACGGACGCGCACCATCGGCCGCAGCGCGGACAGCGGCGGCGCCGAACGCGCCGGGCCCGTTGTCGCGCTCTGCGTGGACGTGACGCCGTGGGCGGCGAGTACGGCCATGCCGAGCGCCGAGTCGGCCTGTTCCGGGACGGTGGCCGGACGGCCCAGTACATCGGCGCGCAGCTGGTTCCAGTACGCGCTGCGCGTCGCACCGCCGGTGAAGGCGACCGGCCCCTCGATCCGGGCGCCGAGGAGCTGTACGTACGCCAGACACAGCCGTTCCACGAACGCCACGCCCTGCAACAGCGAAGCGTGCAGGTCCCCGTCGTCCTTCGGGGTGCCCAGGGTGAAGGCCTCGGCGTCCGGGGCCAGGAACGGGAAGCGCTCGCCCCGCGACACCAGGGGGTACGAGAGCACGCTCGCCGGTTCGTAGGAGGCGGCAGCACGGTCCAGCCGCGCCAGGTCGGCGCCGGGGAACGCCCGGGTCAGCGCGCCCGCGCCGACGCTCGAAGCGCCGCCCGGCAGCCAGTTGCCGTCCGCCGAGCGGTGGTTGTAAAGCACCCCGGCCGGGTCGGCGAGCGGGCTCTCCGTGACGCCCTTGATGACGAGCGTCGTGCCGAGGACGGTGTTCCACTGGCCGACGTCCCAGGCTCCGGAACCGAGTTGGGCCGCGCAGCCGTCCGTCATCCCGGCGACCACGGGGGTCCCCTCGGCGAGCCCCGTCACGGCCGCGGCCTTGGCGCAGACCGTGCCGAGCACCGTGCCGGGCGCCACCACGTGCGGGAAGTCCAGCTCGGACAGGCCCAGTTGCTCGTGGACCTCGCGTGGCCAGCGACGGCCGTGCAGGTCGTAGCCGGTCTTCAGGGCATGGCTGGAGTCGGCGGGCACCGGCCGTCCGACGAGCCGGGCCGTGACGTAGTCAGCCTGATGACAGACCCGGGCGCCGCGCAGCGCGGCCGCATCGCCGTCCCCCTGGCCGCTGTTCCCGTGGCGGGTCAGCCACAGGATCTTCGCCAGGGCCCAGCTCGGCTGGATGCGGTAGCCGAGCGAGCGCCACACCTCGGCGCCAGTCTCCTGCGCGTACCGCGCCTCGGCGGCCGCCCTGCTGTCGTCGTACATCAGCGCCGGTGTCAGCGGTGCGCCGGCGGAGTCGGTGAGCAGGACCGTGCCGGACGTGGCGCACACCGCGAGGCCCCGCACCCGCGCGGAGCCGAGCGGGCGCAGCGTCTCGCGGACCGCCGCGCCGACACCGTCCCACCAGTCCGACGGAAGCTGTTCGTGCCGGTCGCCGTCCCTGACGCCGGTGAGCGGGGCTGAGCCACGGCCGAGCACCCGGCCCTGACCGGTCACGGCGAGGGCACGTACGCTCTGCGTCCCGAGGTCGATCCCCAGCCACAGCTCCTGGTCGGGTGTGTCCGGCACGCGATCCCGTCCTCTCGTCGTCGTTCGGTCGTTCCTGGACGCTTTTCACACCGCGACCACACGTCTGGGCGGCGGCCCACCCGCCGGGCCCCGACGCGTCGGTACCGCCACTCCCACCTGCTGAGAGGCCGCTCGTGGTGCCACTCGGCGGGTTGACCGGACCACCGCGCGTGGTGAACACTGCCGAACGCTACCTCAGCCGTGAATGTTATATCCACAGCACAGAATGTTATTGTCGGCCCGTCGGATGGGAACAGGACCGAGGAATGTCACAGGACAAGAACCGCCATGGGCCCTCGCAGCGCCGTCGCGAGCTCTCGGACCATGTGCTGGCCGAGGGGTCGGTCTCGGCGGCCGATCTGGCCGAGCGGTTCGGTGTGAGTCTGATGACCATCTACCGGGACATCGACGAGCTGGAGCGCGAAGGCATCCTGCGCAAGTTCCGCGGTGGTGTCACGGTCCAGCCGTCCGGTGTGTTCGAGAGCAACGTCGCCTTCCGCAAGAAGACGATGGTGGCCGAGAAGGAGGCCATCGCCGCCAAGGCGGCGACCCTGATCGAACCCGGCATGTCCGTCATGATCGACGACTCGACGACCGCGCTGGAACTGGCCAGGCTGCTGCCCGCCATCGAACCGCTGACCGTGGTCACCAACTTCCTCGAAGCCCTCAACCTGCTCGCCGACGAGCGCGGACTGCATCTGATGGCGCTCGGCGGCGACTACGACCGGCTGCACGACTCCTTCCTCGGCGTGCCGTGCGTGGAGGCCGTCGAGGCGCTGCGGGTCGATCTGTGCTTCGTCTCCACCTCGTCCGTCCTCGGGGACTACGCCTTCCACCAGGAGCAGCGGATCGTCGCGGTCAAACGGGCGATGCTGAAGGCGGCGGGCCGCAACGTGCTGATGATCGACCACTCCAAGCTGGGCCGCACCGCGCTGCACCGGCTGGCCCCGCTCTCCACCTTCGACCTCATATTGGTCGACGACCGGACCCCGCCCGACGTCCTGCGCTCCCTCGAAGAGACCGGCGTCCCCTACGAGACCGCCCCGACCTGATACGACACCGCTCCGACCTGAGCACCCGAAGGAGACCTCGCCCATGAGAATCCTCGCTGCGGGCGACCATTTCGTCGCCCCCGATCTGCTCACCAGGGAGCTGACGGCCGAGATCGGTACCGGTCACTCCGTCGAAGAACTCCGGCTGCCGTGGCCGCTGACCCCCTTCGGGCCTGTGGCCGAGGTCGACGAGGCGTCGGGGGACGAGGACACCATGCTCACCGCGCTGCGCGGGGTGGAGGTGTGTGTCACCCAAATGGCCCCGCTGACCAGGAAGATCCTCGACGGCGCTCCCGATTTGCGGCTGGTCGTCATCGGCAGGGGCGGCCCCGTCAACGTCAACCTCGAAGCGGCGAAGGAACACGGCGTCCAGGTCTGCAACACACCGGGGCGCAACGCGGCGGCCACCGCCGAGTACACGGTCGGACTGATGCTCGCTGCGATGCGCCGCATCCCCGAGACGTCCGCGGCGCTCGCCGCGGGCCGGTGGGCCGGCGAGTTCTACACGTACGACAACTGCGGCCCGGGCCTCGACGGCGCGAGCGTCGGGCTGGTCGGCTGCGGGGCCGTCGGCAGCAGGGTGGCGCGCGCCCTGACCGCGCTCGGCGCGCGGGTACGGCTCTACGACCCGTACGCCGACCCGGCGACGCTGCGGGAGTCGGGCGAGCCCGTCGCCGACCTGGACGACCTGCTGCGCGGCTCCGACGTGGTGTCGCTGCACGCGCGGCTGACGCCGGAGACCCGCGGTCTGCTCGGCGCCCGCGAACTGGCGCTGCTGCCCGAGGGCGCGGTCGTCGTGAACTGTGCGCGCGGCGCGCTGCTGGACGAGGAAGCCCTGTGCGACGCTCTGGAGTCGGGTCGGCTCGCCGCTGCCGGACTCGACGTCTTCGCGGTGGAGCCCCCGCTGCCCGACTCCCGGCTGCGCAGCGCTCCCCGGCTGGTCATGACGCCCCATCTGGCGGGCGCCAACACGTCCGTCGCGCACAACGCGGCCCGGATCGCCGCCGCGGAGGTGGGCAGGTTCCTGCGCGGTGAGCCGCTGGCACACCGCGTCATCTGAAGGTCTTTCAGCCGAGGGAAGGAACGCACGGTGTTCGTCGGACTGGACATGGGAACCTCGGTCGCCAAGGCGGCGGCCTTCGCCGATGACGGCACGACCCTGCGCGTCGAATCGACGCCGATCTCGCTCGGCGGGCACGGCGAGAACGTCGAGCAGGACGTCGAGGAGGTGGTGCGTGCCGCCACCGGCGTCATCGCCGCGGTCACCGAAGGGCAGGCCCCCGCGCTGGTCGCCGTCACCGGACAGGGCGACGGACTGTGGCTGGTCGACGCCGAAGGCCGGGCCGTACGTCCCGCCATGTCCTGGATGGACGGCAGGGCCGGCGGCCTGGTGGCCGACTGGATGGCGGACGGTACGGCCGACCGGCTCTACCGGCGGACCGGCAACGTGCTGTTCCCCGGCTCGGCGGGGCCGCTGCTGGCCTGGCTCGACCGCAACGAACCCGCGTCCCTCGACGCCGCCACGACCGCCGCCTGCTGCAAGGACGTCATCCATCTGCGGCTCACCGGCGAGCGCGGCACCGACCTCTCCGACGCGTCGGTGCCCTTCCTCGACCCGCGCACCCGCACCTACGCGCCCGAAGCGCTCGCCGCCCTCGGCATCGAACACCGCGCGGGGCTGCTGCCGCCCATCGCCGCGACCCTGCCCTACGGGGAGGCGCGTGAGCACATCGAGGGACTGACCCGAGGCACCCCCGTCACCTCGGGCCCCTACGACCTGCCGGCCTGCGCCACGGGCGCGGGCGTGACCGAGCCGGGGGACGGGCTGCTCACCGTCGGGACGACCCTGGCCTGCCAGGTCGTCGTGGAACGCGTCGCCCTCGACGACGACCCGGTCGGCTTCCATCTCGCCACGGCCAGGGCCGACCGCCACATGCGGGCCCTGCCAGCGATGACCGGCACGGTCGCGCTCGACTGGGTGCTCGGCCTCACCGGCACGACCCACGACCAGCTCTCCGAACTGCTCGACGCGTCACCGCGCGGCGCGCGCGGCGTGGCGGCGCTGCCCTATCTGTCCCCGTCCGGCGAACGCTCGCCGTTCGTCGACCCCATGGCGCGCGCCGAGTTCACCGGACTCGATCTGCGGGCCACCCGCGCCGACCTGGTCCGCGCCATGTGCGAGGCCATCGCCTTCGCGGCCCGGCACTGTCTGGAAGCGGCAGGTCTGACGGGCCAGTTGGCGGTCTGCGGCGGCGGCGCCCGCAACCCCGCCTGGCTACGGCTGTTCGCCGACGTACTGGGCCGTCCGCTGCGCGTCGCCCGTGGTCCCGAACCCGGCGCGCGCGGCGCGGTGCTGGCCGCCGTCGCCGCCCACGGCGACACACTGGGACAGCAGTTGGACATCGCGGAGTGGACCGCCCCCGAAGCGGTCGTCGACCCCGATCCGGCCGGTGTCACGTTCTACGACGAGGCGTACGTCGACTATCTGTTCCGGGTCGCGAGCGCGCGTGAACGCTGGCACGGCCCCGCCGACACCCGGGGCAGCGGGCGGGGGAGCGGCCCGTCCTGACCGGTCAGTCCGTGCTCCGCTCGGTCTGCGCCGGTAGCGGCGGAGCGGGCCGCTGGTACGGCAGCAGCCGGGTGGCCGGGGACGGTACGACCGTGCCGGTGAGCAGCCGTACGGGCCCCAGCAGGCCGGTGACCCGCTGGCCGGGGAAGACGAAGTGCGTGGGGCTCGACGCGTCCAGCCGGGGCGCGAGCGTGCCGAACACGGTGACCTCGACGGTGTTCGGTCCCGGCGTCGTCAGCCCGGTCAGGTCGAAGACGTACGGCGAGCAGACGCGTACGCCTGCGGCGACACCGCCGACCGACACCTCGGCCGTCCCGCGTACCCGGCCGAGGTCGAGGGAGACCCGGCCGTCCGCCGCGTCGGCCGGGAGCCGCACGACCCGGCTGTAGCGGATCCCGCCGCTGTACTCGGCGAGGCCGTTGGCCTCCCAGTCACCGGTCCTGATCCGCCCCGGGCCGACCTCACAGCGCACCGGCCCCGCGAGGGCCGCCCCGCCCTCATGGCCCGGGTGCGGCTCCACCCGCAGGGCGGCCGACCGTACGCCGGTGGCGGCGCCGCCCTCCGCCAGGTCGGCGGTCAGTGTGCCGTCCGCGTCCGCCGTCGTGCCGCGTGCCACACCGTCCACGTACACCGTGCCCCTGCCGTGCAGCTGCACCGTCAACCGTCGTGCGCCGGGCGGCAGTTCGAACCACAGCCACTCCACCGACGGCCGGGCGCCCGGCACGGCGAAGCCGACAGGGACCACCGTGCCGTCGTCAGCGTCAGGGTCCAGCCAGGCGGCCCCGGGCAGCGGGTGCGGTCTGCGGCGCAGATACAGCGCCGCCGGATCGCCCACCGGCTCGCGGCGTACCGCCACCGGCACCCGTTCGCCGTCGCGCTCCGCCCACCAGGTGGCGTCGCTGTGGGCGGTCGCGACGACGGCCGCCTCGCCGTCGTGGCAGATCGCGTCCACGAGGACGGCGGGATCGCCGCCCGTGCTCTCCACCGCTATCTCGTTGTCGCCCGCCCGGAGAGCGCCGGTGATGTCGTGCCGGCGCACGCGCGGTACGGCGTGTTCGGCGTACGGGTCGAACCCGCCCTGTCTGCCGACCACGTGACCATTGACCCACAGCACGCACCGCCCACGGGCGGCCACTTGAACCACGGCGCGGGTCGGCGTCCCGGTCAGTGTCAGGGTCGTACCGACGCGTGCGGTATCGGGACCTGCCCCGGCCGATATCCACTCGGGCCGCCGGTAGCGGTCCGGATCGCGGACGAGCGCCACATGGGCGCGCAGCTCGACGTCCTGGTCGGGTGTCAGCTCCAGCTCCAGCAGCTGACGGCCGGCACCCAACTGGACTGTTCCCAGGGCGAGATGTCCGCCGTCGTCCAGGCCGACCGGCTGCCCGGCGAGACGGGCGGACTTCGCCGCCGCGGCGCCGATCGCGAGATGTCCCTCGAAGGCCTCGGACAGGAGCAGTTCGACCGCCACCCGTACGGTCGTCCCGGCCGGTGTCGGGCCGATGTGGATGAACTCCTCCGGCACATGGCCCTTGGGGCCCAGGACGGGACGGTGCACCGGATCCTTGTGGATGCCAAGGGAGTTGGACCACTCCAGCACCCTGACTGTCTCCCCGTCCGCGTCACGCAGCACGGCGTGCGGTCCGAACGTGGCGTGCACGAGGGGCTGTTGTTCCTTGGCCGGAGGGGCGGTGCCCCCCGACACCGCCCACCCGTCGCGTACGCCGTCGTCGCCGGGGCCTTCCGCCCGGTGCCGGAACGTACGCAGCTCGGTGTGGACCTGACCGTCCCGCACCACGGCAGCGGGACGGTCGAAGTCGCCCCAGGTGTTGTCCGCCGTCGGCACGAGACACATGTCCCAGTCCGCCTCGGCGGGGATCACCACAGAGCCGTCCGCGCCGGCGGACCCGACGGCCTCCGGACCCGGCGGGTCATCGGAACCGGCGGGGAACACCAGCACAGCGGCGGGACCCGCGTCGAAGGGCACATCGACCTCGCGGCACCCCGGTTCGTCCGCGGCGTCCCCGACCGGCAGGGGGCGGGGCGCACCGCCGAACGGGTCCAGCAGTACGGCGGGTCCCGCCACGCCGCGTACCCGCACCCGCGCGGTGCGCGCGTAGCGGCCGGGGTCGAAGTCGTAGCGCGCGTCGAGCCAGCCGAGCGCGGCACCCCGCTCGTCGGGCGCGGCGACGGCCGCCCGGGTCGCGCGCGGCGCGCCCGCCGTCAGGAACACCACGGTGGCGTCCCCCACCCGGCGGGCGAGCACGGGCACCGTCGCCTCGACGGCCGGGCGCTGCCCGGGAAGCACATCGGACAGCACACCCGCCAGCTCCTGCGCCGTGAGTACGAACACGGCGCGGCCGTCGGCGAAGCAGGCCCGCAGCGCCGCAAGCGTGACGGAATCAGCGTCGGCGTCCGTGCCCACGATCTCCTCGGGTACGGCCCCCAGCGCGACGAGACGCCCGCCCGCCGAAGCGAACTCCACCAACCGCCGCACGGTGTGCGCCTCAAGGACCGTGCACGCGGGCAGCAGCACCGTCGCGTAGCGCTCATCGGCGACACAGAGCCGGGTCCCGTCGGCGCCTCCGTCGCGCACCGCCGCCCGCGCCAGTGAGGCGTCGTCGATCACGTCGGCGTCATGGCCGAGCTGGTCGAGCACCCCGGGCCTGGTGTGGAACCAGGTCATGTCACCGACGAGTTCCAGATACACCGCCTGGGCGCGGGCCGCTGCCGCCGACACACCGTCGAGAGCCGTGCCGGCCTGCGCCGTCGTGGTGGGCAGCAGCACCGCGACCTCGCACAGATGGCGGCCGAGGCTCAGGATCGCGCACAGCCGCGTCACCGCGTCGGCGAAGACCCGGTGGTGGCGCCAGTACGGCTGCCGCCAGTCGGTGCCCGGCGGCGCCCACTCCCACCAACCGCCCTTGGTCGTCGCGTACACCGCGTGCGGGTTGTAGAGGGTCGCTCCCGCGCGCAGCCACGGCAGCAGCCAGTCGAACGTCTCCTCCAGGGTCCCGCCCCACCCGGTGGAGTGGAACGCCTCGATCCAGGTGCGCCGGCCGCCGTACAGATGCGCCAGCGAGGAGTGGATACGGGCGTCGCCGTGGTGGTCCGAGCCGGGGGCCGAGAACCAGCGGTGGGTCCTGGCGTAGTCCGCGTACAACTCGACGCCGCCGACCGGGTGTCCGGCGCGTGCCGGGTCCTGCTGGTCGCAGCCGACGAGCAGCCCGTGCCGCTCGTGCCACCCCGCGAGCGGCCGGAAGAACGCCTCCTCGGCCAGCTCCGCCCGGGTCAGCTGGTAGTCGTGGCGTATCCGGCCGGTGTCCGGTCCCGCCCCGGCGCTGCCGTCGTACAGCGCGTCGAGGTACGGCACGAGGTCGTAGCCGCGCAGCCGCAGGAAGTCGGCGGCGAACCCGGCCGACCAGGTGGGCAGGGACGGCAGTTCGTCCTGGAACGAGCCGACGACGACGGTCCCGAGCCGGTCGCCGAGATGCCGCTCGAAGGCGCCGTGCACCCGGTCGAGAAGCGCGGCGCACGCCTCCGCGCCGAGGTAGTCGAAGCCCAGAGGCACATGGTGATGGAGCGTCAGCCGCCAGCGCCCCGGGCCCGGCGGCCGTACGGTCCGCCCGTCGACGGCGACGGCGACGGGCGGCCCCGTGACCCGCCCCGCCTGGTCGAGGGGTTCCGCGTGACCGCCGACCGGCTGCCCCTCGGGCGGGCAGCTCAGCTCACCGGCACCGTCCACGACCGCACGCACCCGCTCCAGCCGGCGGCCCGCGTACTGCGGCCGCTCGTCCACGAGGCGGGCCTGCAGATCGGCGCCCGAGAAGCCCAACTGGTCGTAGAACCAGAGGAACACGCCCAGCTCGGCCGCGTCCTGGCACACCCCGTCGAGCAGCGCCCACCAGGCGTCGCTCATGAACGGCGGGTCGTCCGCGTCGGAGCCGAACAGGGGTCCTGACGGCGCCAGATTGAGGATGACGAGGTTGAACACCCCGCCCTCGGCGAACCGTTCGAGCTGCGCCCGCAGCCGCGCCCGGTCCAGGCGCTCCCCGCTCCACCACCAGATGGCGGTGGGCGAGAAGGCCCTCGGCGGTGCGGCGAGGATCGCGGCTATCTCTCCCGGGAGGCCGTCAGCCCTTGAGCCCACCTGCGAACCCCTTGATCACGAAACGCTGGAGGAACAGGAAGATGACGAGGATCGGCAGCGCGGCGAGCGCCAGACCCGCGAAGACCAGACCGTAGTCGGAGACGTACTGCCCGACGAATGAGAAGATCCCCACCGGCACGGTCTCCTTGCCGGAGCCGCCCAGGTACAGCAGCGGGGTGAAGAAGTCGTTCCAGATGAAGACCGCGTTCAGAATGATCACGGTGCCGGTGATCGGCCGCAGCAGCGGGAAGACGATCCGGGTGAACGCCTGCCGGTGGTTGCACCCGTCGATCAGCGCCGCCTGCGCGTAGTCCGCCGGCAGCGCCCGGATGAATCCGGTGTAGAGGAAGACGGTGAACGGCAGTTGGATGCCGGTGTAGAACAGGATCATGCCCTGGTAGGTGCCGAGCCAGCCGAGGTCGTCGACCAGTCTGTACAGCGGGATCATGCCGAGCTGGAACGGCAGGACGATCCCCAGCAGGAACAGGACGTACAGCCCGTAGCCGAGGCCCCGGACACACCGCGCCAGGTAGTAGGCGCCGGTCGAGCCGACCACGATGAGCAGCAGCAGACTGACGGCGGTGATGACCGCGCTGTTCACCAGGGCCGACCCGAGGGACGCGGACGACCAGGCGTTGCCGAAGTTGTCGAAGGTGGGTGAGGTCGGCGGCGACAGGGGTGAGTCGGCGATCTGCGACGGGGACTTGAGCGCCAGCGTGAGCAGGGCGTACACCGGGAACAGGAAGACGACGGCGGCCGCGATCATCACCAGTTCGAGGGCGTAACGCCCGTACCCGGGCCGTCGCTTGCGGCGTGCCGTGACGGGCCGCTCGGCGCCGGTGTTGACCCCGCCGGCCGTGAAGGTACTCACGCGGTGACCTCCCGGGCACGCAGATAACGGAGTTGGATCAGGGAGACGGCGGCCACGAACAGCGCGAGGACCAGCGCCACAGCCGTGCTGTAGCCGAACTTCCCGTACACGAACGCTTCCTTGTAGAGCACGGTCGACAGCGTCTCGCTCGATGTGCCGGGGCCGCCGTTGGTCGCCGCGTACACCTGGTCGAAGAGCTTCAGGCCGCCGATCGTGGACAGCATCAGGTTGATGGTCAGTGCCGGTGCCAGCAGCGGCCAGGTGACGTAGCGGAACCGCTGCCAGGTGCCGGCGCCGTCGATCCGCGCCGCCTCGTGGAGTTCGGCGGGCACGCCCTGCAGACCGGCCAGGAAGATCACCATCGAGTAGCCGGCGTACTGCCACACGACCATCGCCGCCACGGACCACAGCGCGAGCGACGGGTTGCCCAGCCAGTCCTGGCGCAGACTGCCCAGACCGACGGCGCCGAGAATGCCGTTGAGCCCCGCGCCGTTGTCGGGGTTGTAGACGTACTTCCAGAGGAACGCCACCATCACCGGGCTGACCACGGCGGGCGCGAAGAAGATCACCCGCAGCAGCGCCCTGGACTTGATGTTGGCGTTCACGCCGAGCGCCAGCAGCAGCCCGATGCCGTTCTGCACGACGACGACGGCGACGGTCAGCAGCAGGGTGTTGGTGACGGACTGGATGGCGCGGTCGTCACCGAGCAGGGTGTGGAAGTTGGCGAGGCCCACGAACGAGAACGATCCGATGCCGGACCAGTCGGTGAACGCGTAGACCACACCGGCGATGCTCGGGTACAGGACGACGATCGCGTACACGACGAGCGCCGGAACGACGAACATCCACGGCGGAACGGTGGGGTCACGGCGGCCGGGCCGGGGTCCGGCGAAACGGAGCCGGAGGGGTACGGTACGGGGCCGGGGCTTGGCGGTCCGGGGCTCGGGTCCCGCGGTACGAGGTTCTTTCACGACTGCTTCCCGTAGGCCTTGTCCATCTCGCCCAGTGCGCCCTTCACATCGGTCTTGCCGGCGAGCAGGTCCTGTACGGCGGCGAAGTGGGCCGGCTGCACCTCGGCGTTGGGCCAGCGCTGGTCCATGAAGGGGACGGCGCGGTTGTCGTCGATGATGGGCAGGAACTCCTTGAGCGCCGGGTCCAGTTGGGTGGTGGAGTCCCGGGTGAACGGGATGGCCGAGACCGCCGTCGCCCAGGCGTTGAGATTCTCCTGCTTGCCGAGGAATTCGATGAACTGCCTGCCCTTGGCGGCGTTCTTGGCCCGCGCCGACACCCCGAGACCGACCACGACACCCGCCGGGATCCACAGCTTCGCCGGGTCGTCCCCGCCGGGCAACGGGAACATGCTGATGTCGTCCGGGGTCTTCGCGGCCTGCCGGAAGTTGGTCAGCACGGACGACACCTGCACGGCCATGGCCGCCTTGCCCGTGGCGACCATCGAGGTCTGCTGCTCGTACGTGGTGCCGTTGGGGTTGTCGTTGAAGAAGCCGCGCTTCTGCAGGTTCTGGTACTTGCCCATGGCGTCGGCCCAGCCCGAGTCGGCGAACTTGGCGCGCCCTGCCGCCATGTCGTCGTCGAACGTGGCGTTCTCGGCGTAGACCGCGTTGGGCACCAGTGCGTAGGTGATCAGCTGGGTGACCCACGGGGTCTGTGCGCCCAGTGCGATCGGCACCACGCCCTTGGCCTTCAACTTGCCGCAGACTTCGAGCAGTTCGGACCAGGTCTTGGGCGGCTCGACACCGGCGTCGGCGAACACCTTCTTGTTGTAGATGGCGCCGATGGTGCTGCTGCCGGCCGAGTACAGATAGGTCTTGCCGTCCCTGCGGTACGCGGCGTCGAAGCCCTTCGGGATGGTCTTCGTCCACGCCTGGTCGTCGAGGTCGGCCAGCAGCCCCGCCTTGGCCAGCTCGACCATGGACATCGCGCTGCCACTGCCCGGGTAGAGCACATGCACATCAGGGGCGTTGCCGCCGGCGAGCTGGGTCCGCACCACCGTCTGCACCTGGTCGGTCGGTGCGAAGGAGGTGCTGAACGCGGTGTCCGGGTGGCTCTTGCGGTAGACGGCGAGCAGGTCGGTGATCGGCTTCTGTTCGTCGGCGACACCGACGATACGTACCTTGCCCGATCCGCCGCTCGACCCCGAACACGCCGTGAGGACCGAAGGGAGCGCGGTGGCGGCCACGACCCCGCCGCCGACGCGGAGGAACCCCCGGCGGCTCACCGTGCCCCGGCCGGGCAGACTTCGGGAACCCGTGCTCATGGTGTGTCCTCCTCATGGAGACCGGCGGGCGGTCGCTCCGCCGGAGAGAATGCCGCGGTGAAGTGGTAGGCCCCCGAAGCCACCCGGTAGTGGGCGTGGCCGGGGCCCGTACCGATCAGGGCGGCGTGGCCGCTGTCGCCCGGCGCCGCTTCGGCTTCGCGCACCGAGCCGGGATCGGTGGTGGGGACGAACACGTCAGCGGTGGCACCCGGCGGTACCTGCACCCGCAGGCTGAGACCGTCGCCCCTGCGCCGCCAGCCGGCTGCCACGGTGCCGCGCGCCGACTCGTAGCGGGCGCTCGCGTAGGTGAGGGCGCCGGGCTCGGGCCGTACTCGCAGCCGCCGGTAGGCGACGGAGTCCTCGGCCTGGTCCACACCGGCGACGCCTCGGTACAGCCATTCGCCGATGGAGCCGAGCGCGTAGTGGTTGAAGGAGTTCATCGCCGGTGCCCGGAAGCCGCCGTCGGGCGTCCAGCCGTCCCACCGCTCCCAGATGGTGGTGGCACCGTGCCGCAGCGGGAACAGCCACGACGGCACTTCCGTGCGGCGCAGCAGCGCGTGGGCCAGATCGGCGCGCCCGTACGCGTCGAGCACGGGCGCCGCGAGCGCCACACCGACGAATCCCGTCTGCAGAGCGGGTCCCGCCGCCTCGACCAGTTCGGCGAGGCGCTTCGCGGCGCCTTCGGTGAGGTGGTCGGGCAGCAGGCCGAAGGCGAGCGAGACCAGATAGCCGGTCTGCGTGTCACCGGCCACCCGCAACCGCCGTTCGGATTCCCCGCCTTCCGGGCCTTCGACGGTGACGAAGCGCTCGACGAACGCGGACCTGACCGCCGCGGCCAGCCGGTGGTGGGCCTCCGCCACGTCGTGCCGTCCCAGCGCGTCGGCCGCCAGCGCCGTGAGCCGGGCGCTGTGCGCGAAGTAGGCGGTGGCGATGACCTCGCGCGGGGTGGGGGTGCCGGGGGCGAGCCAGTCGGAGAAGTGCGGGCCCACCCGGTGGCGCCAGATCAGATCGGGGTTGTGCCGGTGGATCAGGGCGACCCAGCCGCGCATGCCGTCCAGCGCGCGGGAGAGGAACCGCGGGTCACCGTAGGTCCGGTAGAGGTGCCACGGCACGATCACCCCGGCGTCGCCCCAGCCCGGCGCCCCTTCGTCGGCGACACCCGCGAGGCGCGGTGCCACGTTCGTGAAGCCGCCCTCGGGCGTGCGGGCGTCGTCCACGTCGCGCAGCCACTTGGTGAAGAAGGCCGCCACATCGGCGTTGAGGGCGGCCGTGGGAAGGAAGACCTGCGCGTCGGCCAGCCAGCCGAGCCGCTCGTCACGCTGCGGGCAGTCGGTCGGCACACTGACGAAGTTGGAGCGCTGCCCCCACTCCACACACGCGTGGAGCCGGCGGATGTCAGGATCCGAGCAGTCGAAGGAACCGGCCCAGGGGGTGTCGCTGTGCAGTGCGACAGCCACCACGTCGTCGCCGCTCAGCGCCGGTACGCCGGTGATCTCCGCGTAACGGAAGCCGTGGTAGGTGAACTTCGGCTCGAAGTCGATGTGCCGGCGGCCGTCACCGATCAGTACGTCCGTCGCGGCGGCCGTGCGCAGATTGGCGGTGTACAGGCGCTGGTTCTCGTCCAGCACCTCGGCGTGCCGGACGACCACCCGGGCGCCGGCGGCGAGTCCGTCCACACCGAGCCGTACCCGCCCGGCGAGATTCTGGCCGAAGTCGACGATGTGCGTGTCCTGCGAGACACGGGTGACCGAGACGGGCCGTACCTCGGCCATGGCGCGTACGGGCTCGTCGACCGAGGCCACCAGCAGCCGGTGCTCCGCGTCGGTGATCCGGGCGGGCGACCAGTCCCGCGCGTCGAAGCCGGGCAGCTCCCAGCCGTCGACCGCGCGCCGCAGGTCGTGGCACTCACCCATCAGCAGATCGGCGTGCCGGATCGCGCCGGTGTGCGTGACCCAGCTGTCGTCGGTGACGACCGTGCTGACACTGCCGTCGGCGTGGGTCAGCTGGAGTTCGGCGATGAACTGCGGGAACGTGCCGTAGTGCGCGCCCGCCCTGCGCGGCTCGAAGCCGACGAACCCGCTCCACCAGCCGTCGGCGATCGTCGCGGCCAGGACGTTCTCACCCTGGCTGACCAGGTCGGTCACGTCGTACGTCTGGTACTGCACCCGGCGGGTGTAGTCGGTCCAGCCCGGGGCGAGTTCGGCGTCACCGACCCGGGCGCCGTTGAGCCGTACCTCGTACAGCCCGCGCGCGCTCACATAGAGCCTGGCCAGGACGAGCGGTGAGACGGCCGATCCGGAGAAGACCCGGCGCAGCAGCGGGCACGGGGCGAGACCGTGGTCGTCCAGGGCGCGCTCGCCCTCGGTCGGCGCGTCCACCACGTCGACCGGGTCGGGGTTGTGGGTGATCCAGGAGGCGCGCCACACGGACTTGCCCGACTGGCCCGCCGCGCCCGACGGCATGGCGAGACCCGTCTCGAACCAGGACACGGCGTCCGCGGGGGCGCCGTCCGACGCCGACCAGACCTCGACCCGCCAGTGGTACCGGGTGCGCGCCCGCAGGGCGGGGCCCGCGTACCCGGCGCCGATCGCCGACGAGTCATCGACCCGGCCGCTGTCCCAGTGGGGTTGCCCGCCGTCCGCCAGTGCCTCGGGCCGCTCGGCGACCCGTACCCGGTACGCGACGGGGTCGTCGCCGCGCCGGTCGGAGGCGAGCCGCCAGGAGAGCAGCGGAGCGGAGTCGTCGATTCCGAGCGGGGTGGTGCGGTGATCGCACCGCAGGGCATAGGGCCGCAGTGCGGACACAGGCAGGTCCTCCCTTCGCACCGGACCGGCGTGAAGATGATCATCCTTCAATGTGAAAACTAACGTCAATTCTGTGGCGTGGAGACTATGAGCCCCCCGCGAGCAGTGTCAAGGGTCGTGGCGGAGCGCCGATTCGCTGCCCCTCATCGTGCCGGAACTCCCGCTGGGCGCCGCTTCGACCGGCCTTGCGGCGCAGCGGTACGACCCTTGTGGCGGATGATTTGTCCGTGATATTCACTGCGTGATTACAACACGATCAAACGTGAAAATGCCCCGCGACCGATGTTCGACGCGCCGGGCGGGGGACCGGCCGACCGTCGTCGGAGGCGGGGCTGAAGTGGGTACGGGGACGGGCTAGTTGGCGGTGATCAGCGCCCGGCGCGGCCGGTGTTGTAGGCGGCGACGAGCCATTCGGTCAGGGCGAGCGCGGCTCCCGGGTCGGCGCCGGCGATCAGCCGCACCACCGTGTCGTCGTCGGGGCCGACGGAATCCAGCGCGCCGGTACGGATCAGCGCCGAGCGCAGCGCGTTCTCGGCGTCGACCGTCTCGCTGCCGGCCCTGGCCGGGGCGGGGGCCGCCTTGGCCGGTGCCTGCGGGGCCGATGCCGCCTGGGCCTGTGCCTTCGACTCCGCCGCTTCCCGGCCGGCCCGCGCGGTCAGTTCGCCCTGGACGAAGGGGTCGCTGTCCGGGTCGTACGGACCGTCGTGATCGGCGAGCAGCTCCTCGATCCGCTCCCACTCGGCGATCTCGGCCGAGCCGCGCTCGTCGTCGGCCGGCCCGTCCGCTTCCTTGGCCTCGTCGAGCGCCGCCGCGACCTGATGGTGCGTCATACCCTGTGCGCGCTGCCGGACCGAGGCCCGGCCGGCCTTCTGTGAGCTGCTCATTCGGCACAGCCTACGCGCGCGTCCACGGCTCCGGCACGGGGATATCGGTGTGACGGAGAGACACCGGACGGTCACGCTGCCTCACCCGAATGGCGGCCCCCGGGCAACGCGCGCATGGTGGGAAGGGGGAAGTCCGCTTCGAGAGGGAGAAATCCTCATGGCATCCGACGGATCCACAATGACCGTCTCCAGCAACAAGAACGGCACGGTCAAGGGCAAGACCACGATCGCCGACTCGGTCGTCTCGACCATCGCCGGCATAGCGACCCGTGAGACCTCCGGGGTGTACGCCATGGGCGGCGGCGCGTCCCGCGCGCTGGGTGCGGTACGCGGGCGCATGGGCTCCGACGACCTGACGCGGGGCGTCAAGGTCGAGGTGGGCGAGAAGCAGACGGCGATCGACCTCACGGTGGTGGTCGAGTACGGCACCCCCATCGCGAAGGCGGCGGAGGACATCCAGTCCGGTGTGTCCGACGCCGTGGAGAGCATGACGGGGCTCGAAGTGGCCGAGGTCAACATCAGTGTGCTGGACGTGCACGTACCGGGGGAGGACGACGAGAACGACGACGACCGCGGCTCCGACACGTCGCGCCTGCGCTGAGCGGACGGGGGCTGGTGGGTGACGGCCGCCAGTCCCCGCCCGTTCTCGGACGGCCCGTGCGGGCCCGTGCCTACAGCGTGCGCAGGATGTCCTCGACCCGCTCCTTCGCGTCGCCGAACAGCATCTGGCTGTTCTCGCGGAAGAACAGCGGGTTCTGGACGCCGGCGTACCCCGGGCTCATGGACCGCTTGAAGACGATCACGTTCTCCGCCTCCCACACCCGCAGCACCGGCATACCGGCGATCGGGCTGCTTGGGTCCTCCAGGGCGGCCGGGTTGACGGTGTCGTTCGCGCCGATCACCAGCACCACCGCCGTGCCGGCGAAATCGTCGTTGATCTCGTCCATCTCCAGCACGATGTCGTACGGCACCTTCGCCTCGGCCAGCAACACGTTCATATGGCCGGGCAGCCGTCCCGCCACCGGATGGATCGCGAACCGCACGTCGACCCCGCGCTCCCTGAGCTTGCGGGTCAGATCGGCGACGGGGAACTGCGCCTGCGCCACCGCCATGCCGTAGCCGGGCGCGATCACCACCGAGGTGGCGTTCTTCAGCAGGTCGACGGTGTCGGCGACACTGATCTCGCGGTGCTCGCCGTAGTCGGTGTCGTCACCGCCCGTCGCCTCGGCGCCGAAGCCGCCCGCGATGACCGACAGGAACGAGCGGTTCATCGCCTGGCACATGATGTACGACAGATACGCACCGGACGAGCCGACCAGCGCGCCCGTGACGATCAGGAGATTGTTGTTCAGCAGGAAACCGGAAGCGGCGGCCGCCCAGCCCGAGTAGCTGTTGAGCATCGACACGATCACCGGCATGTCGCCGCCGCCGATCGAGGCGACCAGATGCCAGCCGAGCGCGAGCGCGACCGCCGTGACGGCGATGAGCAGCCCCAGGCTCGGGTGGATGACGAACGCGACGGTCAGCCCCACGAAGGCCGCCAGCGCACCGATGTTGAGCAGGTTCTTGCCGGGCAGCATCAGCGGCCGTGAGTTGATGCGCGCCGACAGCTTGAGGAAGGCGACGACGGACCCGGTGAGGGTGACGGCGCCGATGAACACACCGATGAACACCTCGGCATGGTGGATGCGCAGCAGATCGTGGGCGATCTCGATCTCGTGCGAGCCCTTCGACTCGACGCCGAAGTAGCCGTCCCAGCCGACGAGTACGGCGGCGGCGCCGACGAAACTGTGCAGTAGCGCGATGAGTTCGGGCATGCCCGTCATCTCGACACTGCGTGCCCGCAGGATCCCGATGACCGCGCCGATGACCATGGCGACGACGATGAGCACGATGCCGGTGGCGGCGATGGACCGGGACGCCAGACCGATGGTGGCGGCCAGCGCGATGGTCATGCCGGAGATCCCGAAGACCACACCGGAGCGGGACGTCTCGTGTTTCGACAGCCCGGCGAGGCTCAGGACGAACAGCAGGGCGGCGACGATGTAGGCCGCTTGTGCGGCGGTTGCGGCAGTCATGGCGGCTCAGTCCTTCGAGAACATGCTGAGCATGCGTCGGGTCACGGCGAAACCGCCGAAGATATTGATACTGGCCAGCAGGATCGCGGCGAAGGACAACGCGGTGATGACGGTGTCCGCGCGCCCGATCTGCAGCAGCGCGCCCACCACGATGATCCCGGAGATCGCGTTCGTCACCGACATCAGCGGTGTGTGCAGGGCGTGGTGGACATGGCCGATGACGTAGTAGCCGATCACGATGGCCAGCACGAACACCGTGAAGTTGCCGATGAGCTGCGCGGGCGCGAACGCGGTGAGCAGGAACAGCAGCACCACACCCACCCCGGTGAGGGCGTACTTGCGGCGCGCCGTGAGCGGCTGCTTCTGCTCCCGTACGGCGGGCGGCGCGGCCGGCGCGGCGACGGCGGGCGCCGCCGACACCGGGACCGGCGGTGGCGGCCACGTCTTCGTACCGTCGCGTACGACGGTCACCGCGCGCTGCACGACGTCGTCGAAGTCGAGGACGACCTCGCCGTCCTTGCCGGGGGTCAGCAGTTTCAGCAGGTTGACCAGGTTGGTGCCGTAGAGCTGCGAAGCCTGCGCGGGCAGCCGGCCGGCGAGATCCGTGTACCCGATGATCGTCACACCGTTGTCGGTGACCACTGCCTCGCCCGCCACAGAACCCGCCACGTTGCCGCCCTGCGCCGCCGCCATGTCGACGACGACACTGCCGGGCCGCATGCTCGCGATGTCCCGCTCGGTCAGCAGCCGCGGCGCGGGCCGGCCCGGGATCAGGGCGGTGGTGATGACGATGTCGACGTCGGCGGCCTGCTCGGCGTAGATCTCCGCCGCACGCCGGTCGTAGTCCTCGGAGGTCGCCCTGGCGTAGCCGTCGGTGCTCTGCTGCTGCTCGGCGACCTCCACGGCGAGGAATTCGCCGCCCAGGGATCTGACCTGGTCGGCCACCTCGGGCCGGGGGTCCGTCGCGCGGACGATCGCGCCGAGGCTGCCGGCGGCGCCGATCGCGGCCAGCCCCGCCACGCCCGCGCCCGCCACCAGCACCTTGGCCGGCGGCACCTTGCCCGCGGCCGTGACCTGACCGGTGAAGAACCGCCCGAAGACATGCGCCGCCTCGATCACCGCGCGGTAGCCGGCGATGTTGGCCATCGAGCTGAGCACGTCGAGCGACTGGGCGCGGGAGATACGCGGTACCGCGTCCATGGCCAGGGCGGTGATCGGGCGCAGCGCCAGCGTCTCGACGAGCTGCGGATCGAGGGCCGGTGCCAGCAGGCCGACCAGCACGGCCCCGTCGCGCAGCCGCCCGATCTCGTCCGGGTTCGGCGCGTTGACCTTCAGGACGATGTCGCTGCCCCATGCCTCACCTGCGGGTACGACGGCGGCGCCGGCTTCCTCGTACGCCTCGTCGGTGAAGCTCGACCGCTCCCCGGCGCCTGCTTCCACGGCGACCGCGTAACCGAGCGACAACAACTGCCGAACCGTGGTGGGTGTCGCCGACACCCGGGATTCGCCGGGCGATGATTCCTTCACCACTCCGATGCGCGATGCCATACGGAGGTCTCCTCTACCGGTCTCATGGTGCCGATGTGATGCGTGTCCCGATCGGAGCCAGCATGCGGTAAAGGATGTTCGCCCGGTCGAACCGGGGTGCCCTGTGCGCGAGCCGCGGGCGCCCGGGACAACGAAGTGCGGGCCGCCTGTCGTAAGGACAGACGGCCCGCAGGGGCGTGTGGTGCGCGTGGAAAGCGGCGCGCGGGTCGGGCGGCGTGGATCAGGCGGCTTCGTCGACCCCGTTGTGGAGGGCGGCTGCCCATTCCAGCAACAGGACCTCGTACGCCTCGGCCGGCCACGTCCCGTCGGCCGCGTCCACGAGCGCGCGGATCCGTTCGTTGGCCACGACAGCGTCGGAGGCCGAAGGAACGGAAGCGGAAGGAGAGGACATACGACAAACCCTATGGGCAGAGGCCGCCGCCACGTGACCATTTCGTTAGCGGCCTTGCTCACACTCGGGGTTTGAAAAGCCGGGAATATGGGTTACTAGGCGGCCGACTCGCCCGCGTGCGGGCTCAGCGTGTCGGTGCTGACCAGGAAGAACAGCGCGATGCCGAGCAGGATCCGATAGATCACGAACGGCATGAAGCTCTTGGATGTAATGAACTTCATGAACCACGCGATAACGACATATCCGACAACGAACGCGATGATCGTGGCGAAGATCGTCGGTCCCCAGGCCACATGGCCCTCGCCCGCGTCCTTCAGCTCGAACACACCCGAGGCCAGGACCGCGGGGACGGCGAGCAGGAACGAGTAGCGCGCGGCCGACTCGCGGGTGTAGCCCATCAGCAGTCCGCCGCTGATGGTGGCGCCCGACCGGGAGACACCGGGCACCAGGGCCATGGCCTGGCAGAAGCCGAAGATCAGCCCGTCCTTGACGCCCAGGTCCTGCAGCCCCTTGCGCTGCTTGACCGCGCGGTGCTTGCCGCCGGTCTCGTCGCGGGCGGCGAGCCGGTCCGCCACGCCGAGGACGACACCCATCACGATCAGCGTCACGGCGATCAGCCGCAGATCGCGGAACGGACCCTCGATCTGGTCCTTGAACGTCACGCCCAGCACACCGATCGGGATCGAGCCGACAATGACGAGCCAGCCCATCTGCGCGTCGTGGTCGGCGCGCATCGCCTTGTTGCCGAGCGAGCGGAACCAGGCGGAGACGATCCGGGCGATGTCCTTGCGGAAGTAGATCAGGACCGCCGCCTCCGTACCGATCTGGGTGATCGCGGTGAAGGCGGCCCCCGGGTCGTGCCAGCCGGCGAACGCGGCGGTCAGCCGCAGATGCGCGCTGGACGAGATGGGCAGGAACTCGGTCAGCCCCTGGACAAGCCCGAGGATGAAGGATTCGAACCAAGACATGGAGTACAGAGCCGCCCAGGAAGTAATCACGGTCGATGCGCGAACAGGCCGAGTGGGCAGCCTAGCGTCTGCGATCAGCCGCCCGGCCGGGAGGTACTGGATCTGCGGTTAAACATGAAAGGGCCATCGGAAGTCGAGGGATGTTTGTGGCGATGCACACTGCTGCGGCCCGACCTCGCTGCCCTAGCATCGACGCATGACGGTCCTGCCTGATGACGGGCTTTCGCTGGCAGCCGAGTTCCCTGACGCGACCCATGAACAGTGGCAGGACCTGGTAGCAGGGGTCCTGCGCAAATCGGGTCGGGACGTGTCGGGTCCTGCGGCCGAGGCAGCCCTTTCCACCGCCCTGCAGGACGGGATCACCACCCGTCCTCTCTACACCGCTGCCGACGTCGCCGCCGACGGCGGGTTCCCCGGCTTCGCCCCCTTCACCAGGGGCGCCCGCCCCGAAGGCGGCGCTGTCTCCGGCTGGGACCTCAGACAGCGGCATGGCCGGCCCGACCCCGTACAGCTCAACGAGGCCGTGCTGGCCGATCTGGAGAACGGGGTCACCTCGCTCTGGCTCGCCGTCGGAGCCGGCGGCGCGCCGGTCTCCGCCCTGGCGACGGCACTTGACGGTGTCTATCTGGACCTGGCGCCGATCGCCCTCGAAGCGGGCGACGAATTCGGCCCGGCCGCGCGGGAGTTGCTGAAGCTGTACGAGCAGCGCGGCGTACCGCGCACCGCGGCCGCCGGCAACCTCGGCGCCGACCCGGTCGGCCAACTCGCCCGCACCGGACAGGAGACGGCCGGGCACACCGAAGAGGCGGCGCGCCTCGCCGAGTTGTGCCACCAGGAGTACCCGGGCCTGCGGGCCGTCGTCGTGGACGCGCTGCCGTACCACGAGGCGGGCGGCTCGGACGCCCAGGAGCTGGGCTGTTCACTGGCGACAGGCGTCGGCTGGCTGCGCGACCTGACCGAGGCGGGGCTGAGCGTCGAAGCGGCCTGCGGGCAGCTGGAGTTCCGCTACGCGGCCGGCGCCGACCAGTTCCTGACGATCGCCAAGTTCCGTGCCGCGCGCCGGCTGTGGGCGCGGGTGGCCGAGGTCAGTGGCGCGGGCAGCGACTCCGCGGCGCAGCGGCAGCACGCCGTGACCTCGCGGGTGATGATGACGCGCCGCGACCCGTGGGTGAACATGCTGCGCACCACCGTCGCCGCACTGGCGGCGGGACTCGGCGGCGCCGACTCGGTGACCGTACTGCCGTTCGACCAGGAGTTCGGCCTCTCCGACGCCTTCGCGCGCCGGATCGCCCGTAACACCTCCACCATCCTGCTGGAGGAGTCACACCTCGGCCGGGTCGTCGACCCGGCCGGCGGCTCCTGGTACGTGGAGCGGCTCACCGACGACCTGGCCAAGGCGGGCTGGGCGTGGTTCCAGGAGATCGAACGCGCCGGGGGCCAGCGGGCCGCGCTGCGCTCCGGGCTGATCGGCGAACGGATCGCCGACACCTGGCGGGAGCGCTCGCACCGGCTGGCCACGCGCCGCGAACCCGTCACGGGAGTCAGTGAGTTCCCCCAGCTGACCGAGGTCGCGGTGGTCCGCGACCCCGCGCCCGTACCTCCCGGCGGCGGGCTGCCGACCGTACGGCGCGACGAGGCGTTCGAGGCCCTGCGGGCCCGCTCCGACGCGCACCTCGCCGCCACCGGCGCCCGCCCGCGCGCCTTCCTGGCCGCCCTCGGACCCGCCGCCGCCCACACGGCGCGCGCCGGATTCGCGGGGAGCCTCTTCCGGGCCGGCGGCATCGAACCCGTGCACGACCCGGTGACGGTGGACGCGGCCACCGTGGGCGACGCCTTCGCCCGCAGCGGCGCCACCGTCGCCTGCGTCTGCTCCAGCGACGCGCTCTACGCGGAGCAGGCCGTGCCCGTCGCCGAGGCGCTGAAGGCGGCAGGCGCCGACCGGGTGCTGCTCGCCGGGCGGCCCGGCGAACAGCGTGAGACCTATGAACGGGCCGGGATCGACGAGTTCGTCGTCGCGGGCGGCGACGCCGTCGCCGTCCTGACCGCCCTGCTCGACCGGATGGGAGTGGCGTGATGCGGATCCCGGACTTCTCCGAGATCGGACTCGGCGACGGGGCACCCGGCGCCGTCACCGACGACCAGTGGCGTGCCGCGGTCAAGGAGGCCACCGGCAGGTCGGACGCCGACCTGTACTGGGAGACCCCCGAGGGCATCGCCGTCAAACCGCTGTACACGGCGGCGGACACGGCCGGGCTCGACTTCCTCGCCACCTACCCGGGGATCGCGCCGTACCTGCGCGGGCCCTACCCCACGATGTACGTCAACCAGCCCTGGACGATCAGGCAGTACGCCGGGTTCTCCACCGCCGAGGAGTCGAACGCCTTCTACCGGCGCAACCTCGCGGCGGGTCAGAAGGGCCTGTCGGTCGCCTTCGACCTGCCGACCCACCGGGGCTACGACAGCGACCACCCGAGGGTCACCGGCGACGTCGGCATGGCGGGCGTCGCGATCGACTCGATCTACGACATGCGCCAGCTCTTCGACGGCATCCCGCTCGACAAGATGAGCGTGTCGATGACGATGAACGGCGCCGTACTGCCCGTACTGGCCCTGTACATCGTCGCGGCCGAGGAACAGGGCGTACCGCCGGAGAAGCTGGCGGGGACCATCCAGAACGACATCCTCAAAGAGTTCATGGTCCGCAACACCTACATCTACCCGCCGACGCCCTCGATGCGGATCATCTCCGACATCTTCAGCTACACCTCGCAGAAGATGCCGCGCTACAACTCCATCTCCATCTCCGGCTACCACATCCAGGAAGCCGGTGCGACGGCCGACCTGGAGCTGGCCTACACCCTCGCGGACGGGGTCGAGTACCTGCGCGCCGGGCTCGGCGCCGGGCTCGGCGTGGACGCCTTCGCGCCCCGGCTGTCGTTCTTCTGGGCCATCGGCATGAACTTCTTCATGGAGATCGCCAAACTGCGCGCGGCCCGGCTGCTGTGGGCCAAGCTCGTCAAGAAGTTCGACCCGCAGAACGCCAAGTCGCTCTCGCTGCGCACCCATTCACAGACCTCCGGCTGGTCGCTCACCGCGCAGGACGTCTTCAACAACGTCACCCGCACCTGCGTCGAGGCCATGGCGGCCACCCAGGGCCACACCCAGTCCCTGCACACCAACGCCCTCGACGAGGCGCTGGCCCTGCCCACCGACTTCTCCGCCAGGATCGCCCGCAACACCCAGCTGCTGCTCCAGCAGGAGTCCGGCACCACCCGGGTCACCGACCCGTGGGGCGGCAGCGCGTACGTCGAGAAGCTGACGTACGACCTCGCCCGGCGCGCCTGGCAGCACATCGAGGAGGTCGAGGAGGCCGGCGGCATGGCGAAGGCCATCGACGCCGGCATCCCCAAGCTCCGGGTCGAGGAGGCCGCCGCCAGGACCCAGGCGCGGATCGACTCCGGACGCCAGCCCGTCATCGGCGTGAACAAGTACCGGGTGGAGACCGACGAGAAGATCGACGTGCTCAAGGTCGACAACTCGTCCGTGCGCGACCAGCAGATCGAGAAACTGCGCAGGCTGCGCGCCGAGCGGGACGAGAACGGCTGCCAGGACGCGCTGCGCGCGCTCACCGCGGCGGCCGAGGCGGGCCCCGGGCCGGGACTCGAAGGCAATCTGCTGGCGCTCGCCGTCGACGCGGCACGCGCCAAGGCGACCGTCGGCGAGATCTCGGACGCGCTGGAGAAGGTGTACGGCCGGCACGCGGGCCAGATCCGTACGATCTCCGGTGTGTACCGCAACGAGGCAGGAACGTCCCCCGCCGTCGAGCGCACCCGCGCCGCCGTCGAGGAGTTCGAGCGCGCCGAGGGGCGCAGGCCGCGCATCC
This sequence comes from Streptomyces sp. NBC_00370, assembly GCF_036084755.1. NCBI lineage: Bacteria > Bacillati > Actinomycetota > Actinomycetes > Kitasatosporales > Streptomycetaceae > Streptomyces > Streptomyces sp. NBC_00370. The sequence goes on along the minus strand of NZ_CP107968.1, from coordinate 1,355,277 downwards.
TGGTCGCCAAGATGGGCCAGGACGGCCACGACCGCGGCCAGAAGGTCATCGCGACGGCCTTCGCCGACCTCGGCTTCGACGTCGACGTCGGCGCGCTGTTCCAGACGCCGGGCGAGGTGGCACGGCAGGCCGTCGAGGCCGACGTGCACATCGTCGGGGTGTCGTCGCTCGCCGCGGGACACCTCACGCTCGTCCCGGCGCTGCGCGAGGAGCTGGCGGCCGAGGGGCGCGAGGACATCATGATCGTCGTCGGCGGGGTGATCCCTCCGCAGGACATCGAGGAGCTGCACAGGGCCGGCGCGGCAGCGGTCTTCCCGCCCGGCACGGTCATCCCGGACGCGGCGGCCGACCTGCTGACGGCGCTCGCGGCCTCGCTCGGCCACGAGCGGTGAGCTGATGCCCCGACCGATCGACATCGACAGCTACGCCAAGGGTGTCCTCGACGGTTCGCGCTCCCACATCGCACGCGCGGTCACGCTGGTCGAGTCGACCAGGCCCGACCACCGGGCGCTGGCCCAGCAGCTGCTGACCCAGCTGCTGCCGCACGCGGGAAACGCCCGGCGCATCGGGATCAGCGGGGTGCCCGGTGTCGGCAAGTCGACTTTCATCGACGCGCTCGGCACCCTGCTCACCGGACTCGGCCACCGGGTCGCCGTGCTCGCCGTCGACCCGTCGTCCAGCAGGACCGGCGGCTCCATCCTGGGGGACAAGACCAGGATGGAGCGGCTGGCCGTCGACCCGCACGCCTTCGTACGGCCGTCGCCGACGGCCGGCACGCTCGGCGGCGTCGCGAAGGCGACCCGCGAGACCATCGTCGTGATGGAGGCGGCCGGGTACGACGTGGTGCTCGTCGAGACCGTCGGGGTCGGCCAGTCGGAGACGGCCGTCGCCAACATGGTGGACTCCTTCCTGCTGCTCAGCCTCGCCCGCACCGGCGACCAGCTCCAGGGCATCAAGAAGGGGGTGCTGGAGCTGGCGGACGTCATCGCCGTCAACAAGGCCGACGGCCCCCACGAGCGCGATGCCCGCTCGGCCGCCCGTGAACTGGCGGGCGCGCTGCGGCTGATGACCCCAGTGGACGCCGCCTGGACACCGCCGGTGCTCAGTTGCAGCGCCCGCGAGGGCACGGGCCTCGACGCGGTCTGGGAGCGGCTGGAGCAGCACCGCGCCGTCCTGGCGTCCGAGGGCCGGCTGGCGCGCAAACGGCGCGACCAGCAGGTCGACTGGACCTGGGCCATGGTCCGGGACCATCTGCTGGACCGGCTGCGGGACGACCCCGGTGTACGGGCACTCACGCCCGGACTGGAACAGCGGGTACGGGACGGCACGCTGACGGCGACCCTCGCGGCCGAGCGGATCATCGAGGCGCTGGCCCTGCCCGGCGAGGACCGCCGGCCGGACACCACTTAGAGTCTGACCGGATACGGGAACGACGCGTCCGAACAGCGAACGGAACGGTGGCGGCATGGCAGCCGAAGGACCCGAGGAACCGGTGCTGACCGGCCGGACAGGACGGCTGGCCCAGCTCACCCTGAACCGTCCCCGGGCACTCAACGCGCTGACCCGACCCATGGTGCGGATCATCGACGCCGCCCTGGCGCGGTGGGAACACGACGAGGACGTCGCGGCCGTCGTCATCACCGGCGCCGGCGAGCGCGGGCTGTGCGCGGGCGGCGACATCCGGGCCGTGTACGAGGACGCCCGCACCGGCGGCGCCGAATCCCCCGGCTTCTGGCGCGACGAGTACCTGCTCAACGCCCGGATCGCCCGCTACCCCAAGCCGTACGCCGCGATCATGGACGGCATCGTGATGGGCGGCGGGGTCGGTGTCTCGGCGCACGGCAGCGTGCGGATCGTCACCGAACGCTCCGCCGTCGCCATGCCGGAGACCGGCATCGGCCTCGTCCCCGACGTGGGCGGCACCTATCTGCTGTCCCGGGCGCCCGGCGAGCTGGGCACCCATCTCGCCCTCACCGGACGGGTGGTGCGCGCCGCCGACGCCGTACTGTGCGGCCTCGCCGACCACTTCGTCCCGTCGGAACTGCTGCCCGAGCTGCACACCGCCTTCGCCGCCACCACGACCGGCGACCTGCGGGCGGCCGTACGGCCCTACGAGCAGCCGGCGCCCGAGGGTGACCTGGCGGACGGCCGGCCCTGGATCGACGCGTGTTACTCGGCGGAGACCATCGAGGAGATCGTCGGCCGGCTCCTCGACCACGGTGACCCGGCGGCGAAGGAGGCCGCCGCGACCGTCCTGACCCGCTCGCCCACCGCGCTCAAGGCCACGCTGGCCGCACTGCGCACCGCCCGCCGCCTTGCCACCCTGGAAGAGGTCCTGGACCAGGAGTACCGGGCCTCCTGCGCCGCGCTGGCCACCCACGACCTCGTCGAGGGGATCCGCGCCCAGGTCATCGACAAGGACCGCACCCCGCACTGGTCACCCGCCGACCTGGCGGGCGTCACCGAGGCGGACGTGGCGCGGTTCTCCGCCACACCGCCCGGCGGCGCGCTCGGCGCCGCCGACCGGAGCTGACGGACGGATCAACTGCCGCCGATGCGGTGGCGTTTGCGCCAGGCCACCACGGCGGCCCCGAGACCGGACAGCACGATGAAGCCCATCGCCGCCAGAAAGGTCGGCGACATCGGCGAGGCCGCCCGGCTGCCGGCGACCACATAGGCGGCCGTGTTCGGAATCGAACCGAGCCCCGTCGCCAGCAGGAACGGCAGCCAGCCCATCCGCGACACGGCGGCGCAGTAGTTGGCCGCGGCGAACGGCACGCCCGGGAACAGCCGGATCGCCAGCATCGAACGGAAGCCGTGCCGGCTGAGCTGCCCGTCGGCGGCCGTCAGCCAACGGCCCCTCACCAGCGGGCGCAGCGCGCTCTGGCCGAGGAACCTGCCGAGCCCGAAGGCGATCCCGGCGCCCAGCACCGTACCCACCAGAGCGGCCGGCAGCCCGAGTTGCGTACCGAAGAGCGCCCCGGCCGCGAGGTTCAGCAGCGGCCGCGGCACGAACGCGACCGCGCACAGCCCGTACGCGACGGCGAACAGCACCACGGCCGCGCCACCGCCCACGTGCGGCGGCCAGCCGGCCGAGAGGAATCTCTGTGGCTCGTACAGCAGCACGGCCGCGGCCGCGCAGCCCAGCACCACCACGAGCATCGAGAATCGGGACCAGGGCGAGAGCAGCACCCTGGAACAGCGGACAACGAGGCCGGAAGACGGCCGGGGACCGGTGTCGAGCATCAGTGGAGACTAACCGACTCGCCGGTGTGATCGCCGTAATGTGACGACCGCGACCCCGGCACACCGGCGGACAACGGCCGCTGAAAAACCGTTCGACGCCGCACCGCGGGTGCGCGATGATCAGTGACATGTTCCGGTACGCCTTCCTCGACGCACGGTCCGCAGCAGCGGCCGCGCCGAAGGCTGCCGCGTTCCTCGCGGCCCGGGCGGCCTATGCGGCGGCCCCCGCCGCGGCGCCCGTCGACGGCGCTCGAAGCTGACCCTTCCCGGATCGTCCGGCGGACCCCACAGGGGGAGGGTCGGCAAGGCACCGGGGTCCCGCCCACGCTTCGAGCTCCAGGCAGGAATCATGCCCAAGACGGCATACGTGCGCACCAAGCCGCACCTCAACATCGGCACCATGGGCCATGTCGACCACGGCAAGACCACGTTGACAGCGGCCATCACCAAAGTCCTCAGCGACCGCGCGGACAGCGGCACCACCTACACGTCGTTCGACCGGATCGACCGTGCCCCGGAGGAGGCGGCGCGCGGCATCACCATCAACATCGCGCACGTCGAGTACGAGACCGACACCCGGCACTACGCGCACGTCGACATGCCCGGCCACGCCGACTACATCAAGAACATGGTGACCGGAGCGGCCCAGCTCGACGGGGCGATCCTCGTCGTCTCCGCACTCGACGGGATCATGCCGCAGACCGCCGAGCACGTCCTGCTCGCCCGGCAGGTCGGCGTCGACCACATCGTCGTCGCCCTCAACAAGGCCGACGCGAGCGACGACGAGCTGACCGACCTCGTCGAGCTGGAGGTGCGCGAACTGCTCAGCGAGCACGGCTACGGCGGCGAGAGCGCGCCCGTCGTACGGGTGTCGGGACTGCGCGCCCTGGCCGGCGACCCGCGCTGGACCGCCGCCGTCGAGGCGCTGCTCGACGCCGTCGACACGTACGTGCCCGTGCCCGAGCGCTACACGGACGCGCCGTTCCTCCTTCCGGTGGAGAACGTCCTGACCATCACCGGACGCGGCACGGTCGTCACCGGAGCGATCGAGCGCGGCACGGTACGGGTCGGCGACCGGATGGAGGTGCTGGGCGCCGGGTCCGGGCCGCAGACCACCACCGTCACCGGTCTTGAGACCTTCGGGAAGCCGATGGAGTCCGCGGAGGCCGGGGACAACGTGGCGCTGCTGCTGCGCGGCATGCCGCGCGACGCGGTCCGCCGCGGCGACGTGGTGGCGGCGCCCGGCAGCGTCGTGCCGCGCAGACGCTTCACCGCGCGGGTGTACGTCCTGTCGGCGCGCGAGGGCGGCAGGACCACGGCGGTGGGCAGCGGCTACCGGCCGCAGTTCTACATCCGTACCGGCGACGTGGTCGGCGACATCGACCTCGGCGAGCGGGGGGTGGCGCGCCCCGGTGAGACGGTCACCCTGACCGTCGAGCTGGGCCGTGACGTACCGCTGGAGCCGGGACTCGGCTTCGCGATCCGTGAGGGCGGCCGCACCGTCGGCGCCGGCACGGTCACGACCGTGCTCTGAGCCGTACCGCCCGCTCTCGGGGCCTGCCACCGCGCAGGGCCCGAGAGCGGGGCGGGCGGCCGGGCGGGCGGGCGCACAATGGGGAGGTGAACGAGCCCATTCCTGTCATCCGCGCCGTCGACTGCGGCACGGCGAAGCTGCTGCCCGACGTGGACCGGGAGCGGGCCTGGCTGCTGACGGTCGACGGCGCGCCGCAGTCCTACGTGGACCTGGACGAGCCGGCCCATCTGGAGTTCGAGTACGTCCGCAGGCTGGGCCATGTCCTCGACTGCGCGGCCCCCGAGGGCGAGCCGCTGGCGGTGCTCCATCTCGGCGGGGGAGCCCTCACCCTGCCCCGGTACGTGGCGGCGACCCGCCCCGGTTCCCGGCAGACGGTCGTCGACTCCGACGCGCCGCTGCTCGACCTCGTCGCCGAACTGCTGCCGATACCCGAAGGCGTGGGCATCGACGTCCACGCCGCCGACGCCAGAAGCTGGCTCGCACAGGCGCCGGACCGCTCCTTCGACGTGCTCGTCGCCGACGTCTTCGGCGGCTCACGCGTCCCCGCGCACCTCACCTCCGTCGAGTACGCACGCGAGGCCGAGCGGGTGCTGCGCACCGGCGGGATCTACGCCGCCAACCTCGCCGACGCCGCGCCCTTCGACTTCCTCGGCTCCCAACTGGCCACCTTCGCCACGGTCTTCGAGGAACTGGCGCTGATCGCGGAACCGGCCGTGCTGCGCGGGCGCCGCTTCGGCAACGCCGTACTCCTCGCCTCGCACACCCCGCTCGACACGACGGCGCTGGCCCGCAGGACCGCGGGCGACGCCTTCCCCGCACGGGTCGAATACGGCGCTTCGCTGCGCCGCCTCATCGGCGACGCCACGGCCGTACAGGACACCGGCGCCGTACCGTCACCCCTCCCGCCCGACGGCGCCTTCAGCATCGGCTGAGACGGCGGCGGAACCGGGGACGCGAGAACCGGAAACGGCAGGACCGGGGACGGGAAGAGCGCCCGCCGCACCCGCTCCGTGCACCGAGCCTTCTCCCTGCACCGAGCCGTGCACCGGCACGTCCGACCGGCGCCGCGTCAGCCGCCGTACGTCGGGCACGCACAGCACGGCGAGCGTCAGCAGCAGGATCAGTCCCGAACAGCCCCACAGCGCGGCCGAGCGCCCGAAGGCGCTCTCGGCGGGCCCCGCGAGCGCGGCGGCGACCGGCACCATGCCGACCGAGCCGAACCAGTCGTAGGAGGCGACCCGGGACAGCTTCTCCTCCGGGATCTCCTGGTGCAGCGCGGTCATCCACGACACACCGAAGATCTCGACCGAGACCCCCGTCAGGAACATCACCACCGTCAGCGCCACGATCGGCAGCGGCAGCGCCAGACCCGCCGAAGGCAGCGCGAGCGGCAGGATGCCCAGCGAGCCCGCCAGCAGCAGCCTGCGCGGCTTCCAGCGCGTCATCAGCAGACCACCGCCGACGGTCCCGGCCCCGAAGGCGGCCAGCGCCAGACCCCACGGCCCTGGACCGCCCAGCGAGTCCCTGGCCACCAGCGGCCCGTACACGGACTCGGCCGCCACGATGACCGCGTTGACCACGGAGAACTGGATCACGATCGTCCACAGCCAGGGCCTGCCGATGACCTCGTGCCAGCCGTCCCGCAGGTCGGCGAGCACCCCGCCACCCTTCTCGCGCGCCGGGACATGGCTCACGTCGAGGAAGGCCCGCAGTGTCCCCGCCACCAGGAACGCGCCCGCGTCGACGGCGAGCACCCAGCCGGGACCGAGCACACCGATCAGCGCGCCGCCCAGGGCGGCCCCGCCGATCCCCGCGCCGTTCATCGCCATCCGGTACACGGCGAAGGCGCTGCCCGCCTGCTCACCGCTGACGCTGGACATCACCATGCCCTCGGACGCGGGGCTGAAGAACGCCTGGCCCGTGCCGCCCAGTCCGGCGAGCACCATCATCTGCCACAGCTGGGCGTGGCCCGCCAGCACCAGCGCCGCGAACGCCGCCTGCGAGAGACAGTTGAGCGCGTTGGCGGCGACCATCACCCGGTGCCGCGGCAGCCGGTCGGCCACCGCGCCGCCCACCAGCAGGAACACCACCAGCGGCACGGTGCGGGCGGCGGCCACCAGACCTACGTCGCCGCTGTCGCCGCCCGCGTCCAGCACCGCGAACGCCGAGGCGATCAACGCGCCCTGGCTGCCCAGGTTGGTGATGATCGCCGCGGCGGTCAGCAGTCGGTAGTTGCGGCGTGGAGAGGTCACCCCGGGACTATCCCGGACCGCCACCCGGCTATCAAATCGATTGCGCCGGGCGGCTCCCCACCACGGCCGGGACCTAGGAGGCGGACTCCGGCAGCCGCACCGTGTTCAGGATCTTCATGACCGTGGCGTCCGGCACCTCACCGGTCACCCCGGTGTTGGCGTACAGCACCCACGTGGTGAAGTCCCCCTTGGTGTTGCTGAAGGTGAAGGCGACCGACTTGCCGTCCGTGTCGCACTTCGTCTTCTTGGCGAGGCCCTTGCTCGACGCCGTGGCGTAGCTCCCGGTGAGACCGGACTTGGTGGTGTACGGCTTGGCCTTGCTGACCGTGATCTTGTCCTTGCCCTTCGGGTCCTCCTGCGCGTAAGCGCCGAAGACCCAGGCCCCCGCCTCGTTGCGCGCCGCCGTCTGGGTGTCCTTCGCGCCCTGGCCGCCCTTGGTACCGGTGCCGGCGAGGCTGGTGTCGGACATCTGGCCGTCGTGGTCCGGGTCCGACTGGCACCACTTGGACTTCAGATAGGCCGGCGCCGAGAAGGAGATGTACGGGGTGCCGTCCCCCTTCTTCGAGTCCTCGAAGCCGGCGATGATGCCCGCCTTCTGCACCTCCCACTCCGGCGGGACGTCGAAGACCGTCCCGTGCTGCGGGTTGGTCACCACCTTCCACCCCGCGACCTGCGGCTTGGCGCCCGCGGAGCCGTCGCGCGGGTTGGCCTGCGACGTGCTGGGACTCGGCTCCTGGGAGCCGGAACCGGTAGGTGAGGGTGACGACTTGGAATCGGCCACCGGCTTCTTGTCGTCGTCCTTGCCTAGCACCAGAAAACCGGTCACCCCCGCCGCCACCAGGACAGCGAGGACGGCGACGATCGCGGTGATCTTCGTCTTCCGCCGGTCGTCACCCGGCGGCTTCGGCGGCCCCGGCTGCCCGCCCTGGCCGTACATCGGCACGGTCGGCTGCTGGTACGGATTGGGCTGCGGATACCCCGGCTGCTGCTGCGGATAGCCGGGCTGCTGCTGGCCGTACCCCGGTTGCTGGTACGGGTTGGGAGCCGGATTCGGCTGCTGTCCGTACCCCGGCTGCTGATACGGGTTCGGATTCTGATTCGGGTCCTGCGGGTTCTGCTCGCCCCCGGGCGGCTGCTGTCCTGGCCACATGGCGAGTAACCATAGAGGGGGCATGCAACTGTTGGCACGCCCGCCCCGTGCCGGGACCCCGGAAACCCCCGGCGCGCGGCTGTCAAGACGGAAACCGGCTGGATGCGCGTTGCCTCCCGGAGCGTCGCCCGCACCACACCCGCGGGGCCCCTGAACCACCCCGCCCAGCGGGTAGGGTGAACAGGTGTGCTTCCGGACGGGGCAGGCCGGTCGGCTGCGCGGGGCGCACCAGGGGACAGCGGGAGGAACAGGCGTTGCACGTCCAGGAGTGGCTAGAGTCCGTACCGGCGGTCAGCGTCTACATCCTGGTGGCCGTGGTCATCGGGGTGGAGAGCCTGGGCATCCCGCTGCCCGGCGAACTCGTCCTGGTGGCGGCAGCGCTGCTCGCCTCCCAGCACGGGGAGATCAATCCGTACGTCCTCGCCGCCTGCGCGTCGGCCGGAGCCGTCGCCGGTGACTCGACGGGGTACGCGATCGGCCGCAAGGGCGGCAGACCCCTGCTCGCCTGGCTCGCCGGGAAATTCCCCAAACACTTCGGCGAACCCCAGATCGCCATGGCGGAGCGGTCGTTCGAGAAATGGGGCATGTGGGCGGTCTTCTTCGGCCGCTTCATCGCCCTGCTGCGGATCTTCGCGGGACCGCTCGCCGGTGTGCTGCACATGCCGTACTGGAAGTTCCTGACCGCGAACCTGCTCGGCGGGATCGTCTGGGCCGGCGGTACGACCGTCGTCGTCTACGAGGTCGGCGTCGTCGCCGAGGACTGGCTCAAGCGGTTCTCGTACGTGGGCCTGGCCGCCGCCGTGGTGGTCGGCGCCGGCTCGATGCTCCTGGTGCGCAACCGCGCCAAGAAGGCGCACGAGCGGATGGAGGCCGAGCGCGCGACGGGCGACCAGGACTCCGTCCGCGCGGTCAGCACCGACTGACCGCCCGTCCCGGCGGACCGCCCCGGCCGATCGGCCGCCGTCAGACTTCCCGCGCCTCGCGGTGCGCCTTCGCCAGATCCAGATAGACCGCCGCGTTGAGCTTGATCCCCGCGCGCTCCTCCTCGGTCAGCAGGCGCCGCACCTTGGCCGGTACCCCCGCGACCATCGACCCCGGCTCCACCCGCATCCCCTGCGGCACCAGGGTCTGCGCGGCGACCAGCGACCCGGCCCCGATATGGGCGCCGTTGAGCACCGTCGCACCCATCCCGATCAGCACGTCGTCCTCGACGGTGCAGCCGTGCAGCACGGCGTTGTGCCCGACCGAGACCCGCTCGCCCACGGTCAGCGGCATGCCGGGGTCGGAGTGCAGGGTGCAGTTGTCCTGGATGTTGCAGTCGGCGCCGAGCCGGATCGCGCCGCAGTCGGCCCGCAGCACCGTGTGGTACCAGACACTGACGCCAGCCGCCACGAAGACCTCGCCGACCACCACGGACGTCGGCGCCAGAAAGGCCGAAGGGTCGATCTCGGGGCTCTTGCCGCCGACGCCCGCCACCCATGCCCGCTGTGTCATCCGTGCTCTCCTTCATCACCGGTCGTCACAGGCACGGTAGGCGACCGGCCGGCGCGCGCTGACGCCAGGTCGGCCAGGAGTTGGCTGTTTCCGTCGGCCGACGATCAATAGCCTTGGTGGTACTGCCAGTTATTGACCGGCCCGGTCCCGACCGAGGGAGTTCCATGGCGACCGCACAGCAGATACCCGACATCCTGTCGGCAGAGTTCGCCGCCGACCCCTACCCGGCGTACCGGGTGATGCGCGAGAGCGCGCCCCTCATCTGGCACGAGGCCACCCGGAGTTACATCATCTCGCGCTACGACGATGTGGAACGCGTCTTCAAGGACCGGGACTCGGTCTTCACCACCGACAACTACGACTGGCAGATCGAACCCGTGCACGGCAAGACCATCCTGCAGCTCAGCGGCCGTGAGCACGCGGTGCGCCGGGCGCTGGTCGCCCCCGCCTTCCGGGGCGCGGACCTGCGGGAGAAGTTCCTGCCGGTCATCGACCGCAACGCGCGCGAGCTGATCGACGCCTTCCGGGACACCGGCTCCGTCGACCTGGTCGGCGGCTTCGCGACGCGCTTCCCCGTCAATGTCATCGCGGACATGCTGGGCCTCGACCGGGCCGACCACGAGAAGTTCCACGGCTGGTACACCGCCGTCATCGCCTTCCTCGGCAATCTGTCCGGCGACGCCGCCGTCACGGCGGCCGGCGAGCGCACCCGGACCGAGTTCGCCGAGTACATGATCCCGATCATCAGGGACCGCCGGGAGAATCTGGGCGACGACCTGCTGTCCACGCTCTGCGCCGCCGAGGTCGACGGCGTACGGATGAGTGACGAGGACATCAAGGCGTTCTGCAGCCTGCTTCTCGCGGCCGGCGGCGAGACCACGGACAAGGCGATTGCCTCGATCTTCGCGAACCTGCTGCTCCACCCGGAACAGCTCGCCGCCGTACGCGCTGACCGGGCGCTGCTACCGCGCGCCTTCGCCGAGACGCTGCGGTTCACCCCGCCGGTGCACATGATCATGCGGCAGACCGCGACGGAGGTCGAACTGAGCGGTGGCACGATACCGCCGGGCGCCACGGTCACCTGTCTGATCGGGGCCGCCAACCGGGACGGCTCGCACTACCGGGACCCCGACACCTTCGACATCTTCCGGGACGACCTGACCGCCACCACCGCCTTCTCCGCGGCCGCCGACCATCTGGCCTTCGCGCTCGGGCGGCACTTCTGCGTCGGCGCGCTGCTCGCCAAGGCCGAGATCGAGACCGGTGTCGACCAGCTCCTCGACGCCATGCCCGACGTACGGCTCGACGACGGCTTCGACCCCGTGGAACAAGGGGTGTTCACCCGGGGACCCGCCTCGCTGCCGGTGCGCTTCACACCCGTCACTGCACGACCGGAGTGAACCGGACCGGCAGCGACATCAGCCCGCGCATCCAGATCGAGGGACGCCAGGTCAGCTCGGCGGGGTCCACCGACAGCACCACGTCAGGCAGCCGTTCGAGCAGCGTCTCCACGGCCGTACGCGCGATCACGTCCGCGAGCAGCGGAGCCGGATAGGGGCAGCGGTGCTCGCCGTTGCTGAACGAGAGATGGGAGGAGTTCTCGGCGCCGACATGGCCCTCGGGCCAGATCTGCGGATCGGTGTTGGCGGCGGCGAGACCGAGCACCACACAGTCGCCCGCCTTGATCTGCCGGCCGCCGAGCTGGGTGTCGCGCACCGCCCAGCGGCCGATGAAGTTCTGGGTCGGGGTGTCCAGCCACAGCACCTCGTTCAGCGCCTGGCCGACGCTGAGCCGGCCGCCGGAGACGTTCAGCGCGAACCGGTCGTCGGTCAGCAGCAGCCGGAGCGTGTTGCAGATCCAGTTGGCGGTCGGCTGCTGGGCGGCGGCGATCACGGTGATCAGGTCCTGGACGACCTCGTCGTCGGCGAGCGCCGCCGGATGGGTCAGCATCCGGGACGTCACGTCGGAGCCCGGACTGTTGCGCTTGTCCTTGACCAGCCGTTCGATACGGCTCTGCACCCGCAGATACGCCGCCACCGGGTCGTCACCCTCGGCCGCGTCCAGCGAGATCCGCAGATCCCGCACCAGCTCCTCGGTGTCCCCGCCGCCCGCGGGCATACCGCAGAGCCGTACGACGGCACGCATCGGCAGCGCGTGCGCGTACCCGGACATCAGCTCGGCCTGCCCGCTCCCGGCGAACGAGTCGATCAGCCCGTCGCTGATCTCCCGGCACATCAGGGCCAGTTCGAACTGGTCGACGGCCTCCAGCGCCTCGGTGATCACCCCGGCCCGCCGCTGGTGCTCGGCGGCCTCGGTGAACAGCACGGAGGGCTGGTACCCCACGTACGGCATCAGCGGCCAGTCGGCCGGGATGGCGGGCCACTGGTTCCAGCGCCGGGAATCGCGGGCGAACAGCTCGTCGTGCCCCGTCACGTAGGAGACCTCGTTGTAGCCGAGGACCAGCCAGGCCGGGATGTCACCGTCGAGCAGCACCGGAGCGACCGCGCCGTGCTCCCTGCGCAGTTCGCGGTAGATCTGCGACGGGGTCTGCTGGTAGGCCAGGCCGCTCAGCGGCACGGCGTCCACGTGCCGGGGGTCCGGCGGCCGGGGTGCGGATGGATCGGTCATGGGGTCATCTCCCGTGCCATGGCCAGTTCGTAGAGGTGGTCCACGAGGGTGATCAGGACGTTCTTCCCCGACGAGCGCACCCGTGCGTCACAGTCGATCATCGGGACGTGCTCGGGCAGCGACAGCGCCTGGCGGATCTCCGCGAGCGAGAACGCAGAGGCGTCCGAGTCGAACCGGTTGACCGCGACCACGAACGGCGTCTTGTGGTGTTCCAGCCGGTCGACCGCGTACCAGGACTCGCTCATCCGCCGGGTGTCCACGAGCACGACGGCGCCGAGCGTCCCGGAGAACAGCCGGTCCCACAGGAACCAGAACCGTTCCTGCCCAGGCGCCCCGAACAGGTACAGCACCATCCGCTTGTTGAGGCTGATCCGGCCGAAGTCGAAGGCCACGGTCGTGGTGGTCTTGGTCGCCACCCCCGCGGCGTCGTCGACACCGACCCCGGCCTGGGTCATGACCTCTTCGGTGTTGAGCGGTCGGATCTCGCTGACCGAGCGGACCAGGGTGGTCTTGCCCACCCCGAAACCGCCCACGACGACGATCTTCAGACCTGTCTCCGCCGCATCGGTCAGCGGTATCCGGGCGGCCGGTTGCTCAGAGGTTACGGAGTCCATGGAGCACCTCCTTCAGAAGGACGGAGTCGGGCAGTGCGGCGGCGGAGCGCGGGCTGGGCGGACGGCGCGCGGTGATCCGGCCCGTCAGCAGGAGGTCGCCGAGCAGGATCCTGACCACCGTCACCGGCAGCCGCAGCTCGGCGGAGACCTCCACGACCGCCGTGGGATGGCGGCACAGCTCCAGGATCCTGACGTGCTCCGACTGGGTGCCCGGTGTCGGCTCGCACTCGCTGACGATCAGCGTGACCAGGTCGAAGGTGTCGTCGTCGACCCGGCTGCGCCCGCCGGTCACGGTGTACAGCCGGTCGGGGTCCCCGAGATCGACGGGCCTGCGTGTCACGACGAGGAGCCTCCCTGCGCCGGGGTGCGCGGCTCGGCCCGCAGATGCTCACCGATCTGCTCGACCAGTTCGGTCATCTGATGACCGACCACACCCGGGTCGGCGCCGTCCTCGGCGACGACGGCGAGATGGGCGCCGTCGCCCGCCGCGACGATGAACAGCAGCCCGCCGTGGAACTCGGTCATCGAGTGCCGTACGCCGCCGTTGCCGTTGCCGAACTCCACCGACGCGCCTTGTGCCAGCGCCTGGATCCCCGAGCAGATCGCGGCCAGTTGGTCGGCCTGGTCGAGGGTGAGATGGCGGCTCCAGCAGAGCTTGAGTCCGTCCCGGGAGAGGACCACGGCGTGCCGGGTGGCCGGGGTGCGTTCCAGCAGGCTTTCGAGGAGCCAGGTCAGGCTGTTGTCAGTGGTCTGCATGGGGTGCCTCGCTTTCCGGTGGGGGGTGCGCCCGGCCTAACTGGCGGGGCCTTCGGCGTCGGGACGCCGCGGGGCGCGCCGGGACCGGTGGAAGGCCCCGAACTGCGCTCCCGCGTCCCGCGCCGGCGGTACGGGCGCGGACCCGGACTCGTCGGGGTGCCGGTCGCGGTCGGCGGCGGCCATGGTGCGCCCCGGCGGCCGTACCGGCAGTCCGCCCGGTGTCGCGACCCGTGGCCCGCCGGCCGCTGCGGGCGGTGGCACGGCTGCCGGTTCCTGCGGCGCGGCGGGCGCCGGCACCGCTACCTCGGCTGCCTCGGCGGCCGGGGGCCGCAGGTACTGCTCGGCCGTGCCGCCCCGCTGCTGGGCGAGCAGCTGCGGCGGGATCAGGACGACCACGCCCGTGCCGCCGCGTGAGGACGGCCGGAAGCTCACGTTCGTGCGGTACTTGGCCGCCAGCCTGCCGACCACGGCGAGCCCCAGCCGGGTCCCGCGCAGTGTCGCCAGGTCGTTGGAGCGGCCCGACACGGACTCCTCGGCCCGGCGCATCGCCGCGTCGGCCATCTTCAGACCGCTGTCCTCGATGGTCACCACGATGCCGGCGGTGCGCTCCTCGACGTAGACATGCACCTCGTCGATGGGCGGGGAGAAGTTGGCCGCGTTGTCCATGAGTTCGGCCAGCAGGTGCATCACACCCTCGGCGGCGAACCCGACGATCGCGGCGTCGCTGGAGCAGTGCAGCCGCACCCGCCGGTACGCGGCGATCCGGCCGACGGCGCCGCGCAGGATGGACTCCATCCCGATCGGCTTGTTCCAGGCGCGCGAGGCCCGGCCGCCCATCAGCAGCGCGAGCCGGTCGGTGAGCAGCCCCAACTGCGAGGTGTTGTGATCGAGCTTCAGCAGATCACCGAACACCTCTTCGCCGTAACGGTCCTGCATCTCACGCAGATCGGCGAGCATGCTCACCGCCTTCGCCTGCACCCGGCTGAGCGCCTTGGCGCTGGCCGCCTGCGCCGCCATCGCGCGCCGCTCACTGACCGCGAACTCCCTGACCAGCGTCTCCAGCAGCACCCGCAGCCGGGGATCGGCGGGCGCTTCGAGCCTGCCGAGCACCGTGTCGGCCGAACTGCCCTGGCGCAGCCCGTCGAGCGCGTCGGGAAGCGTCTTCGTCATCAGCCGGTCGAGGCCGTCGGCGGCCTCGACCAGCCGGCCGACGGCCGTCTCGTTGGCGGCGACGGCCTTCTCCGCGCGCTGTTCGTCGGCGGCGATCTCCCCGGCGAACAGCCGCAGCACCTCGCGCAGCCGGGGATCGACCGGCCGCGGCGCGGTGGCAAGGGCCTCGTCGGCGCTCGCGCCGTCCCGCAGCCGCTTCAGCACGGCGGGCACCGTGACGTTGACCAACTGGGCCGACTCGGCGGTGAGCGCGGCCAGTCGCGTGCTCGCCCCCTGTGCGTCGCCCTCGGCAGCGCCCGCAGCGCGCCTGCTGCGCCGGACCAGCAGCGCGGCCGTGAGGACCGTGAGCGCCAGGCACACCCAGGCGGTGACGACCGTGACGGCCACCCAGGCCCGCGCGCCGGCGGGGGCCGCCGCGGCCACACCGCCGCCCGTGCCGGCCGCCACCGCCAGCAGGGCGAGAGGTACGGCGACGGGAAACGGGCTCACCTTCCGTATGCGGTGCGGGCTGGGGGCGACAGGCACTGTCATTCCGCGGTCCCTCGGTGCTTGAGTGCGGGGGGAAAGACCGGCCGGCCAGCGCGCAACGGCCGGGACTCCATATGTGGCGCTCATGCTAACCACGCGCAGTCGCGTGGTTACCCGCAGAACGTGCGCGGGCCACACGTCCGGGGGAGTCCACGCGGAAGACACCCACCGCGCCCGGTGACCGTGGTACACAAGGGGACCGTGTGCCGTACGGAGTACCGGCGCGCTACCGACGGGTACTAGCGTGGCCGTGTGCTGAAGAGTCCCGAGAGCCGTACCACCGCCTTCGCCGCGTTGACCGGCGCGTTGACGCGCGGGCGGCGCCGTCTCGCCACGCGGGTCGTCCAGGGCGGCTGGCGGTGGATCCAGCGCGCGGGCGCCGTCACCGCCGAGCATCCGGGGCGGCTGCGGTTCGGCAGGATCGGCCCCGGCACCCGGCTCGCCTTTCCGCAGGGCACCGTCTTCGGCGAGCCGTGGATCGAGCTGGGCAACCACTGTGTCATCGGTGAACAGGTCACCCTCACCGCCGGGATGATGCCCGGACTCGACCTCGGCCCCGACCCGATCCTCATGGTCGGCGACGGGGTGGTGCTGGGCCGGGGCAGTCATGTCATCGCCGACACCACGGTCAGCATCGGGCCCGAGACCTACTGCGGTCCGTACGTCTACATCACGACCACCAACCACAGTTACGACGATCCGCACGCCCCCGTCGGGAAGCAGTGGCCCCGGATGTCACCCGTGACCATCGGCGCGGGCTGCTGGCTGGGCACAGGCGCGGTGATCCTGCCCGGCGCCAGGCTCGGCCGTAACGTGGTCGTCGCCGCCGGCGCCGTCGTACGGGGCGAGGTGCCCGACCACGCGGTGGTGGCGGGCGCGCCCGCCAAGGTCGTACGGAGCTGGCACCCGGAGCGCGGCTGGCAGCCGCCGCTGCGCACCCCGGCGCCGGTGCCGATCCCGGAGGGCATCACCCCGCAGCAACTGCTGGCGCTGGCCGAACTGGACCAGGATTCCTGACTGTTGTCAGCCGGCGGCGAGCAACACCGTGCCCACCAGGGCGAGTCCGGCACCGGCGGCCTGCACGGCGCGCAGCCGTTCCCCCAGCACCCCGCGCGCGGCGACCGCCGTCACAATCGGGTAGAGCGAGGCCAGTACGGCGGCGACGGTGACCGGGCCGTGCTGGGCGGCGATCGAGTACGTCCCGTTGGCGGCCACATCGGCGAGGCCTACGAAGGCCAGCGCGGGCAGCGCCGCCCGTACGACGCCGAACCCGCCGTCCTCGGCGGGCGGCAGCGCGGGGGCGCCGCGCCGGGTCGACACGTACAGCGCCCCGCCGCCGACGGCGACGTTGGTGACGCGCTGCACGAAGAGCGCCAGGAACAGCCCGGTGATGGTGGTGGAGGCGTGGGAGATCAAGGTCATCACCGTGCCGAAGCCGACGGCGGCGACCAGGGTGAGCAGGATCGCCCGGCGGCGCACCGGAGCGCCGCGCAGCTGCGGGCCGCCCGCCAGCACGATGCCGGCGACGGCCACGGCGATGCCGGCGAACTGGATCAGCCCCGGCCGCTCGCCGACGAGCAGCCCCACGCCGACCGGTACGGCCACACCGATCGAGCCGAGCGGCGAGACGACCCCCATCGGGCCGAGCGCGAGCGCCTTGTAGAAGCAGAGCATCGCCACCGGGCCGACGGCCCCCGCCCCCACCGCGTACCAGAGCCGCGGATCCGCCTCCGACCAGCCGCCTGTCGCCACCACCACACAGCCGAGCACCACCACGGCGACGGTCTGCGAGAGCACCACGACCGTCAGCGCCGGCATCCGGCGCGTCAGCAGTCCGCCGCCGAAGTCGGCCATGCCCCAGAGCAGGCTGGTGGCCAGGGCGAACAGTGCGGTCATGGGACCCTCGCAGTACAGTTCGGTGCACGATTGGTGCACCACACCGTAGTGCAGTCTGTTGAACTCATCAATTGATTATATTGGACGGAATGTGTCGGACCTCGACCAGCTCACCCAGTCGCTCGCCCGTAACCTCAAACGCTGGCGCGGGGAGCGGGGCTTCACGCTCGACGCGCTGGCGGCGCGGGCCGGGGTCAGCCGGGGCATGATCATCCAGATCGAGCAGGCCCGCACCAACCCCAGCGTCGGCACGACGGTCAAGCTCGCCGACGCGCTGGGCGTCAGCATCACCACGCTGCTCGACTACGAACAGGGTCCGCAGGTCAGGGTGGTGCCGGGGGAGCAGACCGTACGGATGTGGTCGACCCCGGCCGGCAGCAGCTCCACCCTGCTCGTCGGGACCGAGTCCGGCGGCCCGCTGGAACTGTGGTCGTGGGTCCTGATGCCCGGCGACTCCAGCGGCTCCGACCCGCACCCCGACGGCACGACCGAACTGCTCCATGTGACGGCCGGCGAGCTGACACTCGTCGTGGACGGCGAGACACATCCCGTCCCCGCGGGCTCGTCGGCGACCTTCGAGGCGAACGTCGCGCACGGCTACCGCAACGACGGCGCCGAACCGGTGGAGCTGATCATGTCCGTCTCCATCCCGCCCGTGCGCTGACCCAGGACCTGCCGCAGCAGACCCTGGCCCGCCCCCCCCTGTTAGCGTGCGGCGTATGCGCGCTCCCATCGGAAACTTCGCCGACGCCACACCGGCCCCCGACTGCCTCGACCTGCTCACCCCGCCGGTCGCCGACGCCGTACGCGGCTGGCAGGGCGATGTGCCCGCCGAGCAGCTGGTGTTCGTGGACACCGACCCGGAAGTCGCCGACACCGCCGCGTTCGTGGAGCACTACGGCGCCGAGCTGTTCGACGTGTCGGCCAACTGCGTCGTCGTCGCGGGCAGGCGCGGCGGTGAGACGACCCTGGCCGCGTGTGTCGTCCTGTCCCGTACCCGGGTCGACGTCAACGGTGTGGTGCGCAAGCAACTCGGCTCCCGCAAGGCGTCGTTCGCACCGATGGACACGGCTGTGCAGGAGACCGGCATGGAGTACGGCGGCATCACCCCGATCGGCCTGCCCGCCGGCTGGCCGCTGCTCGTGGACCCCGCGGTCGTCGACACCGAATGGGTCCTCATCGGCAGCGGCCGCCGCCGCGGCAAGCTGATCGTGCCGGGCAAGGTGTTCGGCGGCCTGCCGGGCGCCGTCGTCGTGGCCGGTCTCGGCGGCTGAACAGACCGTTACGCGAAGCTACTTGGCGCGGGCGGCGGCGAGATGACCGCTCGCGGCCTGCTCCAGATGGACCAGGTCGCTGGCGACCGTCGCGAAGGTGAACCCCTCGGCGAGCCGGCGCGCCGCGCTCGCGCCGTCCGGGTTGTGGATGCCGGCCGCGATCCCCGCCGCTGCCGCCGCCTCCCTGACCGTCACCAGCGCCGCCTCGAACTCCCCGTCCAGCGCGGGGTCGTTCGGGGTGGCGCCGCCGAGGCCGATCCGCAGGTCCGAAGGGCCGACGTAGATGCCGTCGAGCCCCGGGGTCGCGCAGATCGCCGCCACCTGGTCGAGCCCTTCGGCCGTCTCGATCATCGCGATCACGACCGTCTGCTCGTGCGCGTCCGCCGGTGTGGGGCCGATCCGCAGGGCCGAGCGCATCGGCCCGTACGAGCGCCGCCCGAGCGGCGGGTAGCGTACGGCGGCGACGGCGTCCGCCGCGTCGGCCGCCGAGTCGACCAGCGGCACGATCACCCCGGCCGCCCCCGCGTCCAGCGCGTGCCCGATCGCCGCCGCCTCGTTGGCCTCCACCCGCACCAGACCGACCGCCGTGCTGCCCTTGGTGTCGACGGCCGTCAGCGAGGCGAGCAGCCCGCGGTACTCGATCAGCCCGTGCTGCGCGTCCAGCGCCACATAGTCGTACCCGAGTCTGGCGACGCGCTCGGTGGAGACGGGCGAGTCCAGGACCGACCAGTAGCCGATCAGCTCCTGACGGGCGCGCAGGGCGGTGGCGAACGCGGCGGGGGTCATGGGCAGGTGCTCCTTCTTGCGGGGTGTGATGTGGGGGGTCGGTGCGGGGGGTTCGGTACCGGCCGCTGGGCTCAGCGGTGGTAGGCGGGCATCGGTCCGCGCAGGGCCCGGCCCACCTCGTCACAGGCGGCCGCCACGTCGGCGGGCAGCGGCCCGGCGGCGGCCGCCGTGATGTTGGCGGTCAGCTGGGCGGTGCTGGAGCCGCCCAGCAGCAGGGCGTCGGTCGAAGGACGGCCCAGCAGCCAGCGCAGAGCCAGTTCGGTGAGCGCGAGCCCCGCCCCTTCGGCGATGGTGGTGAGCTGTCCGACGGCGTCGAACAGCCGCTCGTCCCAGTAGCGCTGCCGGTACATCCCGGCGAGCTTGGAGTCACCGAACCGGCCGGACGACGGCGTCTCGGCGAACCGGTGCCTGCCGGTGAGCAGTCCGCCGCCGAGCGGGTTGTAGACCATCGTGCGCAGCCCGCTGTCCGCCGCGTACTCGACGTACTCCTCCTCGATCCTGCGGGCCAGCAGATTGTGCAGCTGCTGCGCGACGACCGGCCGGGGCGCGCCCACCTCGTCGGCGGTGCGGACCAGTTCGGCGATCCGCCAGGCGGCGAAGTTGGAGACGCCGAGCGCGCGCACCTTCCCCTCGGCGACGAACTCGGCGACCGTGCCGAGGGTTTCGGCGAGCGGTGTGGCCCGGTCGGGCTGGTGCAGATAGAACAGGTCGACCCGGTCGGTGCCGAGTCGCTTCAGGCTGCCCTCCAGTGCGGCCCGCAACCCGGCGGCCGACAGCGGCGCGTGGTCGCCCTGGTCCGGGTGCGGGATGCCGGCCTTCGTGGCGAGCACGATCCGCTCGCGCCGCCCCGGCAGCAGACCGGCGAGGATGCGTTCGCTGGCGCCGCCCGCGTAGCCGTTGGCGGTGTCGACGCCGGTGAGGCCCGCGTCCAGCGCGGTGTCCAGCATCGCGGCGGCGCCCGCCGCGTCGACGGTGTCGCCGAAGGTCATGGTGCCGAGCACCAGACGGGACAGCGGGGCAGGCACCTGCGGCAGTTCGATGGACCCGACGGTGGAGTCGGTGCCGGTGGTCACTGGGTGGTTCCTTCCGGTACGGCGGTGAGCAGGGCGCGCGGCTTGCGGCCCTTGATCGCCACGGGGTCGAGGGAGGCGCGGCGCAGCGCCCTGGTGTACGGGTCGGCGGGCGCGGCGAGCACGTCGGCGGTCGGTCCCGTCTCCACGATCCGCCCCGCGCGCAGCACCACCACATCGGTGCTGATCTCCCGTACGACGCCGAGGTTGTGCGCGATGACGAGATACGCGATCCCGGTCTCGGCCTGCAACTCCCGGAGCAGGTCAAGCACTTGGGCCTGGACCGACACGTCGAGGGCCGATGTCGCCTCGTCGCACACCAGCAGTTCGGGGCTGGAGGCGAGCGCCCTGGCGATACCGATGCGCTGGCGCTGGCCACCGGAGAACTCGGGCGGGCGGCGGTGCAGCGCCGCCGCCGGCAGGCCGACCCTGTCGATGAGGACGGCGGCGCGCCTGGCCCGCTCCGCCTTGTCCCGGACCCCGGCCAGCCTCAGCGGCTCGGCGACGATGTCCTGGGCGCTCAGATGGGGATCGAGCGAGCCGTACGGGTCCTGGAAGACCATCTGCACCCGGTGGCGCAGCGGGCGCAGCCGCCGCTCGGGCAGGGCCGCCAGATCCTCGCCGTCCAGCAGGATCCGGCCGGAGGCCGGCTTCAGCAGCCGGACCAGCGCACGGGCGAGGGTGGACTTGCCGGACCCCGACTCGCCGACGACCGCGAGCCGGCCGCCGCGCTCCAGGGTGAACGAGACGTCGTCCACGGCCCGGAAGGGCCCCTGCCGGGTGGCGTACTCGACGGTGAGGTTCTCGACGGACAACAGTGGTGTGCTCACCGGGCTGCTCCCTGCGCTGCGATGTCGGTGCCGGTGCCGGTGCCGGTGCCGGTGCCGGTGCTGGTCCCTGAGCCGCTGCCGGTGGCTGTCCCGGCTCCGGGCGTGCTCCGGCCGTCCTCGTCCCAGGGGCCGAGGCGCGGCACGGCGGCCAGCAGATCACGGGTGTACCGCTCGACGGGGGACTCGACGATCTGCTCCGCCGTGCCCGACTCGACGAACCGGCCCTCCCGCATCACATGGATCCGGTCGGAGACCATCCTGGCCACCCCCAGATCGTGCGTGATCATCAGTATGCCGATGCCGGTGCGCTCCTGGAGCTCCATCAGCAGCCCCAGCACGCTCGCCTGGACGGTGGCGTCCAGCGCCGACGTCGGCTCGTCGGCGACGAGCAGCCGCGGTTCGGCGGCGAGTGCGACGGCGATCAGGACGCGCTGCAGCATGCCGCCGGAGAACTGGTGCGGATACGCCTTCCAGCGGGTCTCCGGGCGCGGGATGTGCACCCGCGCCAGCAGCTCGGTGCCCCGCTCCCTGGCCTCGGCCCTGGACAGCTCCGGATGCCGCAGCCGTACGGCGTCGCCGAGCTGGCGCCCGATCGTGTGGACCGGGCTCAGCGCCGTCATCGGGTCCTGCGGGACGAGCGAGACGGTACGGCCGCGCAGCCGCCGTACCGCGCCGGGCTCCGCGATCACGTCCGTTCCGGTGATACGGACGCTGCCGGACATGACGGCGAGTCCGTCGGGCAGCAGCCGCAGCACCCCCATGGCCGTGGTCGACTTGCCCGACCCCGACTCGCCGATGAGGGTCACGGTCTCGCCCTGCCGCACGGTGAAGTCGACACCGTCGACGGCGCGCACCACGCCGTGCGGGGTGACCAGTTCGATCTGCAGCCCCGCCACGTCGAGGAGCGGTGCGTCGGTGGTGTCGGGACGTTCGGACACCGGTGTGCCGGTCATGGCTCAGGCTCCCTTCGTGGTGCGGGTGCGGGTGCGGTCGCGCAGCCCGTCACCCATCAGGTTGACCCCGACGACCAGCAGCGCGATGACCAGTCCTGGCAGGGTCACCAGCCACCACGAGGTGGTCAGGTAGTCCTGTCCGTCGGAGATGATGCGGCCCCAGGTCGCGAAGGGCCGCTGCGGTCCGGCGCCGAGGAAGCTCAGGGCGCTCTCCAGCAGGACGGCCTGGGCGAGCAGCAGCAGGATGACCAGGCTGGCGGGGCGGATGATGTTGGGCACGATGTGCCGGCCGAGGATCGACCAGTTGCGCAGCCCCAGCACCCGGGCGGCGGCCACGTACGGCTTCTCCCGCTCGACGAGCACCAGGGAGCGGGTCAGCCGGGCGACCTCGGGCCACTGCGCCACCGCGATCACGCAGGTGATGACGGTGACGGAGGGCCCGAAGAGGGCCACCACCAGGAGCAGCATCATCAGCAGCGGCAGGGCCAGCTGCGCTTCGAGCACGCGGGAGACGACCGCGTCGACCCAGCCGCCGAAGTAGCCGGCGGCCGACCCCGCCACCAGGCCGATGACGCCGGAGACGAGCACGGCGAGCAGACCGACCGTCAGGGACACCTGCCCGCCGTGCAGGACACGGGAGAGCAGGTCGCGGCCGAGCTGGTCGGTGCCGAAGACATGCCCGTCGGTGAAGGGGGCCAGCCGGCGCGCCGACAGGTCCTGCGCGTCGGCCGCGGGCAGCGGCAGCACTCCGGCGAGCGCCACGGGCAGGGCGACGATCACGGTGCAGACCGCGCCCGCCCACAGCTTGACGTGTGCGGCGCGCTGTTGCCGGGTCGCGGTGGCGCGGGCCAGTTGGCGCGGCGTGACCGCGCTCGGCCGGGTGAGGGTGGCACTCATGGCTCAGGCCGCCTTTCCGAGACGTACCCGCGGGTCGAGCAGCGGATAGGCCAGGTCGACAAGGAGTTGGACGAGGATCGCGAGGGTCGCTGTGACGAGCACGGTGGCCTGGATGAGCGGGTAGTCGCGGGTCTCCAGGGCGCGTACGACGAGGGAGCCGACGCCGGGCCAGCCGAAGACGACTTCGACCACCACCACGCCGTTGAGCATCGCGGCGAACCGGGTGCCGATCGCGGTGAGCAGCGGCACCCCCGAGTTGCCGAGCGCGTAGCGCCAGGTCAGCGCGGATTCACCGACACCGCGCGAACGGGCGACCGTGATGTAGGGAGAGGCGAGGGCTGTTGTCATCTCGCGCCGTACGAGCCGGGAGACGAGCGCCAGTTGCAGGATGGCGACGGTCACGGTGGGCAGGATCAGACCGCTCCACGACGTGAATCCGGACGCGGGCAGTACCGGGATCAGGACGGCGAAGACGGTCAGCAGCATCACGCCCGTCCAGAAGTCCGGCATGGACTGCCCGGCGATGGTCAGTACGTTGGCGCCGACCTCGCGGCTGGTGTCCGCCCTGCGGGCCATCCAGACGCCGAGCGGGACACCGACGACGACGGTCACGATGATCGCGGCTACGGACAGGGTGAGCGTGTACGGCATGCGGTCCAGCACGACCTGGAGCGCCGGGGAGTGGAACGAGTAACTCGTGCCCAGATCCCCGGTGACCAGGTCGCGCAGGAAGATGCCGTACTGCGTGATCATCGGCTTGTCGAGGCCGAACTGCGCGCGGATGTGCGCCAGGTCGGCGGTGGTGGCGGAAGGTCCCGCGTAGGCGGCGGCCGGGTCGCCCGGGGCGAGCCGTACGAGCACGAAGACGGCGGACAGGGTCAGAAATACGGTCAGCAGGCTCTGCCCGACACGGCGGGCCAGATACATCGGCACGGCTCAGCCCCCCAGCCGCACTGCGGACAGGTCGTAGGAGTTGATCGGGAGCAGATCGAGCCCGGCCACCCGGTCGCGGCGCGCGAGCAGGGTCTTCGGCGCGAAGGCCCACAGACACGGCCAGGTGTCCCAGATGGCGCGCTGCACGTCGCCGAGGCGGGTGGTGCGCTCGGCCGGGTCGACCTCCTGGGCCGCGGCCGACAGGGCCTGTTCGATGTCCGGCTTCACATATCCCATGAACGCGTCGCCGGTGCGCTCCTTGGCGGGCGTGCCGCCGTAGAGACCTTGCAGGGTGGTCAGCGCGAGCCCGGTGGGGTTGCCGAAGCCGTTGCCGATGATGTCCCAGTCGCCGCCGCGGCCCTGGCGCCACTTGAGGATGTCGCCGCCCGGCTCGAACTCCTGGAGCGTGGCACGGACCCCGACGTCCCCCAGCATCGAGAGGACGGCCTCCATCACGGACGCGTCGGCGGCGAACTCGCCGGACTCCCAGATGATCTTCACCTTGAGCCCGTCGGCGCCGAGCGTCCGCAGTGTCTTGCGGGCCAGGCCGGGGTCGAAGGCGTACGAGCCGGTGCGTATCGCGCCCTGGAGGGCCAGCGGGACGACCCCGTCGGTCTGCTCGGCCGAGCCGGTCAGGACGTCGCGTACCAGGGCCTTGCCGTCAATGGCGTACGTGAGGGCCTTGCGGACCCGGGGGTCGGCGAGCGGGTGGCCCTTGGGCTTGCGGAAGTTGTAGAACAGCACGCACAGCCGGGTGCCGGCGGTCTCTTCGAGGGTGACGCCCGGCAGCCCCTGGAGCTGTTCTGCCGAGTCGGGCGTGAGCGTGTCGATCACGTCGAGTTCGCCGCTGCGGATCGCGACGACCCGGCTGGACTCCTCGGGTACGAATCGCACCCGCACGTTCTCGACGGCGGGCGGCTTCCCCCAGTAGTGGGGGTTGCGGCCGAGGGTGTACTCACCGGCGCCGCCGTTCGCGCTGAGCACCTTGTAGGGGCCTGAGCCGATCCCGGAGCTGAGTTCCTCCGGCCGGTTCGCCTTGGCGGGCGTGATGTGGATGTTGGCCATCAGCAGATCCAGCACCGGCACCGGCTTCTTGGTGTGCAGCCGGAAGGTGCGGGCCCCGGTGGCCTCGACGGTGGGCAGCTCGGGGAAGAGCCCGAGCAGGAACGAGCCGTTGACCTTGCCGTACATGGTCAGGGCGGTGGAGACATCGGTGACGGTGACCGGGCTGCCGTCGGAGTAACGGACCCCGGCGCGCAGCCGGACGTCCCAGACGGTGGGCCCGGTCATCTCGAACCGGTCGGCGAGGACCAGCTGGGTCTTCATACCGGGCCCGATGCGGGTCAGGGTCTGCCGGACGGCGCGCTGTACGGTCACCGCCGCGTCGAACTGGTTGAGCTTGTTGTCGAGGCTGACCAGCGAGCGGTTCAGGCCCAGCGTCAGCGTGCCGGGCCCGGGGGCGCCGGTGGGCCCGGCACACGCGGTGAGCGGGCCGAGCGTGATCGCGGCTCCGCCGGCCGCGCCCCACTGCAGCAGGGTGCGACGGCTGAGCGTCTCACTCAGGGGAGTACGGGTCATCGTTGACCTTCTCGGGTTCTTGGACGCGACTGGCTCGGACCGCCGCCCGGTGTGTCGGGGGCGGCAGGTTGTCGCGGCGCAAAACGTCGCACGATTGCGTGTTTCGCGCAAGGGGTCTCGCGCATTTCGCGCAAGGTGTGCCATCATCAGCCGCCGAGGCGGTCCGTCAGGTCCGCCGTCCCGGTCACCCGAGGAGAGAACCGCACCCGTGTCCCCGAACAGCGACGGCATACGTCCGCCCGACCGCGTCATCGCGCTGGCGGACGACCTGTCCGGAGCCGCCGAGACGGCCGCCCTGCTGCGGATCCGCAGCACGGTCGTCCTCGGGCCCGCCGCCGCGCCCGCGCCCGCCGAAGGCGAGGCCGTCGTCCTCGACCTCGACACCCGCCACCTCTCGGCGGACGAGGCGCACGGGACGGTGGCGGCCGCCCTGGCCGGGCTCGGCGCGGCCGTCGGCGCACCGGACACCCTGGTCCTGAAGAAGACCGACTCGCTGCTGCGGGGCAATCTCGCCGCGGAGGCCGCCGCCTTCGCCCACGGCGCCGAAGGGCTGGTCATCGCCACCGCGCTGCCCGCCGTCGGCCGCACCGCACGCGGCGGCGTCGTCCATCTGCACGGCACCCCGCTGCACGAGACGGACGCCTGGCGCGCCGAGAGCGCACCGCCGCCGCGCTCCGTCGCCGAGGCGCTCGGCCGGACGGCCCGGGACACCGGCATCCGCGCCGAGGTCGTCCCGCTCGCCGTGGTCAGAGGCCCGGCCGAACAGCTGCGTCAGCGGCTCCGCACCCTCGTCGCCGACGGTCGCACGCCCGTCTGCGACGGCGAGAGCGACGCCGACCTCGACGCGGTCGTCCGCGCCGCAGCCCGCTGCGGCCCCGGCGTACGGCTGATGGGGACGGGCGGCCTCGCCGCCGCCGTCGGACGGCTCACGGACAGCCCTGACGCGCCGTCACCCGTACTCGTGGGCGGGCGGGTTCGGCCGCTGCTCGTGGTGGTCGGCACGGCCGAACCCACCGCCGTTGCGCAGATCGCGCAACTCACCGCCGTCGGCGCGCACCACATCGCGCTCCCGCCCGACACCCTCGGCGCACCTGCGGGCGCGCCCGTCCTGCCCGGCGTCGCACCCGGCTGGGTCACGGTCCTCAGCATCGACGGGAGCGGCGGCATTCGGCCGGGCACCGCGCGCGCCCTGGTGGCCGGCCTCGCCAGGACCGTGGCCGCCCTGGCCGCGGTCGGCCCGCCCGTCACCGCCGATCTCGTACTGACCGGCGGCGAGACCGCCCGCCGGGTCCTCGACGCCCTCGGCGTCACCCAGCTCTTCCCCCTCGGACAGATCCAGCACGGCGCCGTGCACAGCGCCACGGCCGACGGCCGCTCGGTCGTCACCCGGCCGGGCAGCTTCGGCGACGCCGACTCGCTGCTGCGGATCGTCCGCACGCTCCGCCCCGGCCTCCGGCCCCACCCCGTACCGCAAGGAGAAGCCCTGTGAACGCAAGCCCGACCGCCGACAGCGCCCAGCAGACCGGCAGCGACACCGCCCGGCTCCCCGTCATCGCGGTCACCATGGGCGACGGTGCCGGAATCGGCCCCGAGGTGATCGTCCCCGCGCTGCTCGACCCGGACACGCTGGCCCGCTGCCGGCCCGTGGTCGTCGGCGACGCGCGCCGGCTGCGCCAGGCAGCGGCGCTGCTGGGCCTCGACTGCGAGATCGTGCCCGTCGAAGGGCCCGAGGACGCCGAGTTCACCCCCGGCCGGGTCAACGTCATCGACCTGGGGCTGCTCCCCGCCGACCTGCCCTGGGGCCGGCTGTCCGCCGTCGCGGGCGACGCGGCGTACCACTACGTACGGGTCGCGGCCGAACTCGCCGTGGGCGGACGGGCCGACGGCATCTGCACCGCGCCGCTCAACAAGGAGGCGCTGCACGCCGGGGGCCACCTCTACCCCGGGCACACCGAACTGCTGGCCCATCTCACCGGCGTCAAGGAGGTGTCGATGATGCTGTCGACGCCCAAGGTGAAGGTCATTCACGTCACCACCCACATCGGACTGATCGACGCGGTCAACCGCATCGAGCCGGGGCTCGTGGAACGCACGGTGCGCAGAGGCCACCAGGCGATGGTGCGGGCCGGCGTGCCGGAACCCGTCATCGGGGTCTGCGGCATCAACCCGCACGCCGGCGAGAACGGCCTGTTCGGCTACGGCGAGGAGGAGGAGAAGATCGTGCCCGCCATCGAGATCCTGCGCGCCGACGGCATCGACGCGCGCGGTCCGCTCCCCGCCGACACCGCGTTCTTCCTCGCGGGCCGCGGCGACTACGACCTGATCGTGGCCATGTACCACGACCAGGGACACGGCCCGGTGAAGGTGCTCGGCATCGAGGCCGGCGTCAATCTCACGGTCGGACTGCCCGTCATCCGCACCTCAGTTGACCACGGCACCGCGTTCGACATCGCGGGCACCGGCGTCGCCGAGGCCGGTAGCATGGTCGAGGCCCTGCGCCAGGCGGCCGAGATGTCATCCGCAGCCGTCCGGTGAGCAGCCGTCCGGTGAGTGAACCGGTGCGGGAATCCGTCGAAAGAGGATCAGTGCCGATGTCCCCGATCGGATCCACGGCTCGCCGTGACCGTATCGTCCAACTGGCCAACACCACGGGCCTCGCCAGCGTCGAGGAGCTGTCCCAGCTGTTCGGTGTGACGGCCTCGACGATCCGGCGCGACCTGGCGAAACTCACCGGCGACGGGCGGCTCGCCCGGACGTACGGCGGTGCGATGGCGCTCGCCGCCCACCCCGAGGCGTCGCTGCGCCAGCGCACCGGCGAGGCGTTCGAGGCGAAACAAGCCATCGCCCGCTGGGCGGCGGCACAGATAGGGGCGGGCGAGACCATCCTGCTCGACGCGGGATCCACCGTCGGGGCGCTCGCGCACGAACTGCGCACCGCCAAGGAACTGACGATCGCCACCACGGGTCTGACGGCCCTTCAGGAACTCTCCGACGTGGAGACCCTGCACATCGAATGCCTCGGCGGGACCCTGCGCCCGCTCAGCCAGGGCTTCGTCGGCCCGCTGACCGAGGCGGCGCTGGACCGGATGACCTTCGACCGGGTCTTCCTCGGCGCCGACGGCGTCTCGCCCGAACACGGCATCTGCGAGGCGGATCTGCGTCAGACCCGCCTCAAGGAGCTGATGGCCCGCCGCGCCGAGCAGGTGTACGTCCTCGCGCACGCGGCGAAGCTCGGCCGGGGACCGTTCCACGCCTGGGCCCAACTGCCGCCGGGCTGGACCCTTGTCACCGACAGTGCTGCCGAGGCGCCGGTGGTCGAGGCACTGCGTGCACGCGGCGTGCAGGTCGTCCTGACCGAACCGTAAGCGGGACGCTTCTTTCGGGGCCTCAGCCCAGCTTCGGAATCTCGATGGCGGGGCACCGGTCCATGATCATGTCGAGTCCGGCGGCGCGGGTACGTTCGTACGCCGCGTCGTCGATGACGTCCAGCTGGAACCAGACGGCCTTGGCGCCCGCGGCGACAGCCTCGTCGGCGACCGCGCCCGCCAGGTCGCTGTTGACGAACACATCCACCACGTCCACCGGGAACGGAATGTCCGCCAGCGACGCGTACCCCTGCTCGCCGTGGACCGCCTCGGCCTTCGGGTGCACCGGTACGACCCGCTTGCCGAAACGCTGGAGCACCCCCGCGACCCCGTAGGCGGCGCGCGCCGTGTTGTTCGACAGGCCCACCACCGCCCAGGTGTCGCCCGTCGAGGTCAGAATCCTGCGGATCGTCTCTGTCTCTGCGTCCATGACCTGCACAACGGCCCGTGCGACCGGGCCATTCCCGGCACATAGGGTGGGGCGAATGCAGGAGCAGTACAGAACGATCGCCCGCGCGGGCGAGCACGAGACAGAGGTGAACCGTTCACGGTTCATCTGCTCGCTCGCGCCCGCGGCGACCGAGCGGGAGGCGCAGGAGTTCGTCGCGGCCGTACGCGCCCGGTACCCGACCGCCGGGCACCACTGCTTCGCGTACGTGATCGGCGCCGACGCCTCCGTACAGCGGGCGAGCGACGACGGCGAGCCGGGCGGCACGGCGGGCGTCCCCATGCTCCAGATGCTGCTCCGCCGAGAGACCCGCTTCGTCGTGGCGGTCGTCACCCGCTACTTCGGCGGCGTCAAGCTCGGCGCCGGCGGTCTGATCAGGGCGTACGGCGGAGCCGTCGGAGAGGCCCTGGACGCGGTCGGCACCCGCACCCGGCAGCGGCTGCGGCTCGCCACCGTCACCGTCGACCACCAGCGCGCAGGAAAGCTGGAGAACGACCTGCGCTCCACCGGCCGCACCGTGCGCGAGGTCCGGTACGCGGCGGTCGTCACGATCGAGATCGCGCTCCCCGACGCGGAGGTGGCCGCGTTCGGCGCCTGGCTCGCCGACACGACGGCGGGCACAGCGGTACTGGAGCTGGGCGCCGAGGCGTACGGCGACGCGTGAGCAAAACGGAGGTCCGTGGGGGAGCGGGGAAGGATCGGCGCTAGGGTCTGTCCGGCGGATCAGGGTCGGACAGACCGCGGGGTCTGGCGCGGTGAATCGCAAGGCGCCGGGACGTTTCGATAGCGGAGCTATCGGGGCGTTTCGGCAACGCCGCGAGTTGCCGTGTCAGGCGTCGCGGACCCGGCCATGAGCCGCCGGGCAGGCCCTGGCGTGGTGGGCTGTTGAGTGACGTGCGTACGGCGCGCGGGTGGGGGAAGGGAACGATGGGGCTCGGAGCTGTCTGTTGAGGATTCTGCACACGTCGGACTGGCATCTCGGCCGCTCGTTCCACCGGGTCGGTCTGCTGGACGCCCAGGCCGCCTTCCTCGACCATCTCGTGGCGACGGCCGTCGACCGCGCCGTGGACGTCCTGCTGGTCGCGGGCGACGTCTACGACCGGGCCGTGCCGCCGCTGACCGCCGTCGAACTGTTCGACCGGGCGCTGCACCGGCTCGCCGCAGCGGGCGTACCGACCGTCATGATCTCCGGGAACCACGACTCCGCCCGCAGACTCGGCGTCGGAGCGGGCCTCATCGAACGGGCCGGGATCCATCTGCGGACCGACCCGGCGGGCTGCGCCACCCCCGTCCTGCTCGCCGACGCCCACGGCGAGGTCGCCTTCTACGGCCTGCCGTACCTGGAACCGGCCCTGGTACGCGACGAGTTCAAGGCCCCGAAGACCGGGCACGAGGCGGTGCTCGGCGCGGCGATGGCGCGGGTACGCACCGACCTCGCCGCCCGTGCCCCCGGCACCCGCTCCGTCGTACTCGCCCACGCCTTCGTCGCCGGCGGCGCACCCAGTGACAGTGAGCGCGACATCACCGTCGGCGGGGTCGAGTCCGTGCCCGCCGCGGTCTTCGACGGCGTCGACTACGCCGCGCTCGGCCATCTGCACGGGGCGCAGACCGTGACGGAGCGCGTGCGCTACGCCGGATCCCCGCTCGCCTACTCGTTCTCCGAGGCCACCCACCGTAAGACGATGTGGCTGGTGGAGCTCGGCCCCGGCGGCGAGCTCGAAGCCGAACGGATCGACTGCCCCGTGCCCCGCGCGCTGGCCCGGCTGCGCGGCCGGATCGACGACCTCCTCGACGACCCGGCGCTGGCCCGGCACGAGGACGCGTGGACCGAGGTGACCCTCACCGACCCGGTCCGCCCCGCCGAACCCATGGCCCGGCTCACCAAGCGCTTCCCGCACACGCTCAGCCTGGTCTTCGACCCGGACAGGACCGACGACGACCCGCACGCCTCCTACGCGCGCCGGCTGCACGGCCGCACCGACCAGCAGATCGCCGAGGACTTCGTCGCGCACGTCAGGGGCGGATCCGGGCCCGACACCCGCGAACGCGCCGTGCTGCGCGGCGCTTTCGACGACGTACGGGTCGAAGCGAGCGTGCGTGAGGTGACCCCATGAGACTCCACCGGCTGACCGTCGCCGCCTTCGGCCCCTTCGCCGGCACCGAGGAGGTCGACTTCGACGCGCTGTCCACCGCCGGGATCTTCCTGCTGCACGGCCCGACGGGCGCGGGCAAGACCTCCATCCTGGACGCCGTCTGCTACGCGCTGTACGGCGAGGTGCCCGGCGCCCGGCAGGGGGCGGGGGCCGCGCTGCGCAGTGACCACGCGGCGGCCGGGACCGCCACCGAGATCAGCCTCGAACTGACCGTGGCCGGCCGCAGACTGGAGATCACCCGGCGCCCCGCCCAGCTCCGCCGCAAGCTGCGCGGTACGGGCTTCACCACCGAGAAGGCCCAGAGCTGGCTGCGCCAGTACGACGCCGACAGCGGCGACTGGCGGGCGCTCAGCCGCTCCCACCAGGAGATCGGTGAGGAGATCAGCCAACTCCTCGGCGGGATGAGCAGGGACCAGTTCTGCCAGGTCGTCCTGTTGCCGCAGGGCGACTTCGCCCGCTTCCTGCGGGCCGACGCGGAGGCGCGTGGCAAACTGCTCGGCCGGCTCTTCGACACCCGCAGGTTCGCAGCCGTCGAGGACCGGCTCGCCGAACTGCGCCGGGCGGCGGAACACCAGGTGCGCGCGGGCGACGAGCGGCTGTTGTCCGTCGCGCAGCGCATCGCGCAGGCGGCGCGGGACAGTTCGGCGCCGCCGCTGCCCGAGCGGCAGCCCGGTGACCCGGGCCTCGCCCCCGCCGTGCTGGAGTGGGCGGCGCTCGCGCGCTCCCTCGCGGTCGAGCGGGCCGACATCGCCGCTGCGGCGCTCGAAGCGGCTGGGAGCAGACAGGCCGCTGCCCGCACGGCTCTGGACAGCGAGCGCGAACTGGCCAGACTCCAGGACCGGTTCGCCGAGACCCGGCAGCGCGCCGACACCCTGGAGCAGCGCCGCCCGGCGCGCGACCAGGCCCAGGCCGCCCTCGACCGGGCGCACAAGGCGGAACTCGTCGCGCCCGCGCTGGAGCTGCGCGAGGACGCCGAGCGCGCACACCGCGGCGCCGCGGCGGAACACGACCGCGTACTGCACCGTCGCCCCGCCCACCTGCCGGCCGCTCTCGCCGAGGCGGGAGCGGAACAACTCGTCGCGCTGGAAAGGTCGGTGAGCCAACAGCTCGGCGCCCTCGACGCCGCCAGGACCGCCGAGCAGCGCAGTGCTCACATCACCCAGGACCGCGCCGCCCTCGACCAGGAGGCGCGGTCGGACGAAGCGATCCTTGCGGACGCCGTCGGATGGCTGAGCGGCTGGGAGTCCACCCGGGCCGCACTGCTGGCGCGCATCGACGAGGCGCAGGTGGCAGCCGCCCGCGCCGAACAGCTCGCGGGTCAACTCGACCCCGCCGCACGGCAGCTCGCCGCCGCCCGTCGGCGCGACGACCTCCAGGGGGCGGTCGAGAACGCCGCGCAGGCCCTCAACGCGGCCAAGGAACACACCAACCAGGCCCACGAACGCTGGCTGGAGCTGCGCGAGCGCAGACTGCACGGCATGGCAGCGGAGTTGGCGGCCCGACTCGCGGACGGCGAACCCTGCGCGGTCTGCGGCTCCGCCGACCATCCGGCCCCGGCCAGGGCGACGGACGGGCAGGTGGACCCGGCGGCCGAGGAATCCGCGCTGAACCGGTACCGCAGCCTGGGCCAGGCACGCGACCGCGCCGACGTGGCGCACAGCGCCGTACGGGAGCGGTACGTCGCCGCCGAGGCCGAGGCCGACGGTGCGAGCGTCGCCGAACTCACCGATCTCACCCGGCGGCTGGAGGACGAACACCGCGCGGCGCACACGCTCGCGGCGGGCACGCACGCGGCGCGCGAAGCCCTGGAAAGCGCCGAGCGGGAACACCGGAACCGGCTGGCCGCCCAGTCAGGCGCCGAGCGCAGGATCGCCGCCCGCACCTCGCGGCGCGAAGCTCTCGACGCCGAACAGGCCGCACTGCGCGACGAGTTGGCCAAGGCACGCGGCGACGCCCCCAGTGTCGCCGCCCGCGCGGCCCAACTGGAGTCGGGGGCGCGCTGGCTGGCCGCCGCAGCCGACGCCGTACGGACCGTGGAGACCACGGCGGTACGGCTCAAGGAGGCCGACGACAAGCTGGCGACCGCCGCCTTCCGGGCCGGCTTCGACACCCCGGGTGCCGCTGCCGACGCGCTGCTCGACACGGCCGGCCGGCGTGCCACCCAGCGTCTCGTGGACGAGTGGCAGACCGAAGCGGCCAAGATCGCCGAACGGCTGGCCGAACCGGACACAGCGGACGCGGCGGCCCGCCCCGCCGCCGACCCCGAAGCGGCCCGCACCGCCCACGACATGGCCGAACACGCCCTGCGCGAGGCGTCGTCGGCCCGCGCCACCGCCGACGACCGCCGCACCGAACTGGCCAGGCTCTCCCGGCAGGCCGAGAGCGAGGTGCGCGCGCTCGGCCCGCTGCGCGAGGAGTACGACAGGGTGGCCCGGCTCGCCGGGCTCGCGGCGGGCACGTCCAGCGACAACGAACGCCGGATGCGCCTGGAGGCGTACGTGCTCGCCGCCCGGCTGGAACAGGTCGCGGCGGCGGCCACCGTACGGCTCCAGCGGATGTCCGCCGGGCGGTACGCGCTGCTGCACTCCGACGCCAGGGCGGCAGGACGGTCGCGCTCCGGGCTCGGCCTCCAGGTGGTCGACGCCTGGACCGGCAGCGCCCGCGACACCTCGACGCTCTCCGGCGGCGAGACCTTCTTCGCCTCCCTGGCCCTCGCGCTCGGCCTGGCCGACGTCGTCACCGACGAGGCGGGCGGCGTACGGCTCGACACCCTCTTCATCGACGAGGGCTTCGGCAGCCTGGACGACCAGACCCTGGACGAGGTCCTGGACGTCCTGGACTCGCTGCGCGAACGGGACCGCAGCGTCGGCATCGTCAGCCATGTCGCCGATCTGCGCCGCCGTATCCCGGCCCAGCTGGAGGTCGTCAAGGAGCGGCAGGGATCGACGATCCTCGCCCTGGACGCGGACCGGACCAGCGGCTG
Source organism: Streptomyces sp. NBC_00370 (assembly GCF_036084755.1). Taxonomy (NCBI): domain Bacteria; kingdom Bacillati; phylum Actinomycetota; class Actinomycetes; order Kitasatosporales; family Streptomycetaceae; genus Streptomyces; species Streptomyces sp. NBC_00370. The sequence goes on along the minus strand of NZ_CP107968.1, from coordinate 1,320,739 downwards.
ACCGGTCCGGCGGGCTTGACCGGACCGGTGTCCGAACTCCGGCTCAGCGGGCGCCGAGCGCGGTGAACAGCGCCGTGGCGTCCGCCCCGGCGGGCAGCCCGCTGACCTGACCGTCCCCGACCTCCACCACCCGCCATGCGCCGTCCTCGCGCAGCGCCATGTCCGTGGTCACGAACGGGCAGCCGAGCGCCTGTACGGCGGCGCCCACCGCGTCGAGTTCCGGCGTGGGAACCCGCTCCGGGGTGTCGGGATGCGCGGTGGTGAGCACCGGCTTGCCGTCCAGCCACCACACACGGGCCTCGCCGCCCGCCACGAACGGCTCGAAGGCGCGCAGCACCACACCGCCGGCCAGGAACTCCTCCTGGAGCGCGACGAAGCGGCCCACCACCGACACGAGCCCTGCCTGGTCGGTCAGTTCGGGGATGAAGCAGGCCTCGTCCCACTCGTGTTTGCGGGACTTGACGAAGTCCTTCACCACGCCGGGACCCGCGCCGAGCGGGGCGGCGAGCGCGCTGAGCGCCGCCGGCTCGGGCGGCGCGCCCGGTGGCCGCGCCTGCCAGACGCTGCGCGGGGTGAGCCCGGTGAAATCCGCGTACCAGCCGGGCAGTTCATGCGCGCGGCGGAACGCGGCCGCGTCGGTGAACAGCGCGCAGCCGCGCTCGGCCAGCCCGCGCTCCAGCGCCGCGTACACCTCGGGCGGCATCATCCAGCCCCGGTACCAGTACGTGCCCGAGTCACGCGGCACCCGGGCGAGCGCCGCGGCGGTGTCCCCGGCGAGCAGCGCGTCGTGGTCGACGAGCGCCACCCGTTCCGCCGACGACCTGGCCAGCGCCGATTCGGTGGCGAACGCCGGATCGGTCCGGCTGGCTCGCAGCGGATCGGAGCAGAGAAGGAAACCCATGTGTGATGCCACCCCCGAGTCGTATGGGAACTGCGGGCGGCCGGGCCCGGGACACCCCCCTGGGCCCGGCCGCCTCAGGTCGGCCTCAGCTCACAGCTTGGACAGCTCGTCCACGAGATCGTCGAGGCCGAGGGAGCCCTGCGACAGCGCCGCCATGTGCCAGGCCTTCGCGTCGAACGCGTCGCCGTGCCGCTTCTTGGCGTTCTCCCGGCCGAGCAGCCAGGCGCGCTCGCCCAGCTTGTAGCCGATGGCCTGGCCCGGCATCGACAGATAGCGGGTCAGCTCGCTCTCCACGAAGTCGGCGGGCCTGCCGCTGTGGTTGCCGAAGAACTCCTGCGCCAGCTCGGGCGTCCAGCGCTCGCCCGGGTGGAACGGCGACTCGGCCGGGATCTCCAGCTCCAGATGCATGCCGATGTCCACGATGACCCGGCAGGCACGCATCATCTGCGCGTCGAGATAGCCGAGCCTGCGCTCGGCGTCCGGCAGGAAGCCCAGCTCGTCCATGAGCCGTTCCGCGTACAGCGCCCAGCCCTCGGCGTTGGCGCTGACCATGCCGACCGTCGCCTGGTAGCGGGAGAGCTGGTCGGCGACATGCGTCCACTGCGCGAGCTGCAGATGATGGCCGGGCACCCCCTCGTGGTACCAGGTCGACACCAGGTCGTAGACCGGGAACCGGGTCTCGCCCATGGTCGGCAGCCAGGTGCGGCCCGGGCGCGAGAAGTCCTCGGAGGGGGTGGTGTAGTACGGGGCGGCCGCGCCGCCCGCCGGGGCGATCCTGGCCTCCACCTTCCGTACCCGCTCGGCGAGTTCGAAGTGCGTGCCGTCCAGCGCCTCGATCGCCTCGTCCATCAGGCCCTGCAGCCACTCGCGGACCTCGTCGACGCCGTCGATGTGCTTGCCGTGCTCGTCGAGATGGGCGAGCGCCTCCCACGGGGTGGCGCCGGGCAGGATCTTCGCCGCTTCCTTCGTCATCTCGGCGAGCAGCCGGTGGTACTCGGCCCAGCCGTACGCGTAGGCCTCGCCCAGGTCGAGGTCGGTGCCGTTGAAGTAGCGCGACCAGCGGGCGTACCGCTCACGGCCGACGGTGTCCGGCGCGTCCTCGACGGCCGGCGCGTACACGTCGCGCAGCCAGTCGCGCAGTGCGACGACGGCGGCGGTGGCGCCTGCGCCCGCCGGTTCGAGTTCGGCGCGCAGCGAGTCGGGGCCCGTGGCGGCGAAGTCGTCGAACCAGCCGGTCTTGTCGCCCGCCCACCGGGTGAGCTGGTCGATCATGGTCGCGGTGGCGCGGGGGCCGCCCGGGAGCTTGCGGTCGAGGCCGAGGGCGAGCGAGGCACGGAACCCTTCGAGCGCCGCGGGTACGGCGCGCAGCCGGGCGGCGACGGCCGCCCAGTCGGCGTCCGTGTTCGTCGGGGTGACGGCGAAGACGTCGCGGATCGCGTGGGCGGGCGAGTGGATGTTGCTGACCGCGCGAAGCTCCTCGTCGGCCTCGTGGACGGCGAGTTCGGCGGTGAGGCGTTCGCGCAGCAGCCGGCCGCAGCGCACCTCCGCCTCACTGTCGGCGCCGGGCAGCCGCTGTGCGGCGTCGAGCCGGGCGAGGGTGGCGACGGCGAGATCCGCGAGGGCCTGCCGGCCGGCGGGGGAGTAGTCGGGAAGGCGGGCCGAACTCTCGGGGACGCCCAGAACGGTGCCGGTGATGGGGTCCAGTTCGATGAGTGCGTCGACGTAGGCGTCGGCGACCTGGCGGGGCAGCGCGCTGCCGGCTGTGTCTGACATGGGGACATCTTCTCGAACACGACCGGCCGCGTCACATCAATGCCGGTCGTTGGCTTGTCACACACCCTTGCCGGGTCCCTGTCAGGCACTCCACGCGAGCCCCGCCGCGCCGCCCCGCCGGGCGCCTAGCGCCGTCCGGAGTCCCCGTGCGGGGGCAGCGAGTGCACGGCTGTCGGGTCCAGCATGGCGGTGACGACCAGGGTGCCTTCCTCCACCTGGTAGTCCAGCGGCAGGCCCAGGCCGCGCATGGCGGCGACCATGCCCGTGTTGGACGACTGGGTGACGGCGTACACATGCGCGCAGCCGGCCTCGGCGGCCAGCTCCGTCAGCCGGCCGAGCAGGGCGGCGCCGATACCGCGCTGCTGGTAGGCGTCCTCGACCATCAGGGCGATCTCGGTTTCTTCGCCGTCCCACAGCAGATGGCCGAGAGCGACCAGTCGGCCCGACGTCGTGCAGACGGCGAGGGTCCGGCCGAACCGGGGCGAGAGCAGATGGGTGAGATAGCGGTCAGCGTCTCCGACCGGGCCGTGGTAGCGCAGCCCCAGGGTGCGCTCGGAGCAGCGCGCGTGCATGGCGAGGGCCGCTTCGAGGTCGTCCTCGTCCGCCCTGCGGACGGTGATCTCCTCGCCCTGCGGGAGGGTGAGCGGCTGCTGGCCGCGCGGGATCCGGGGGCCGAGCCGGGCGTCCAGCTCGACCAGGGCCCGGGCCCTGGCGAACTCGGTCGGTGTGAAGGGGAGATACGGGCGCTCCACGCCGATCGTGCCGCCGTTCGGGTCGCGCAGTCGCATCGACGTACCGTCCAGCACGCCTTCGACCGGCGCGAACTCGCCGGTCGGACGGCCGGTGACGGAGACGGCCGGCCGTGACGTTATGGTGCAGCGCCCCAGCAACTGGCGCAGGGCCAGGGGCAGTTCCGCCGCGTCCAGGGCGGTCCGGGTCGCCAGGCCGAGGACCCGGGTCGGGGTGTCGACCAGGTCATGGGCGTCGGCCCGCTCGATCCAGGTGCGGCAGCCGCCCGCCGCCGAGACGGTCGCGCTGAGGTCGCTCGCCTGGAGTGCGGCGGGGGAGCGCAGCAAGAACTCATCGACGGTGCCGTCGGCCAGGGGATGCGTCTGGAGGGTCAGGATGTCGACGCGGTGCGTGGCGAGGGCCGTGCACAGCTTCGCGAGCGTGCCCGGCTCGTCCCGCACCGTCGTCCGCATCCGCCACAGCGCCGTCGGCTCGTCGGACGTGTCCGGCTCTTCGGCCGCCGCAGCCCGTTCCGGTGGGGCGTGACCGTGGCTGCGTGCCCACCAGGTGTGGAACGTGGCCGTGGCGACGAGCGCCACGGCCGAGGCCACCAGCAGGAAGACCCCGTCAGGGACATGCGCGATCGTGTTCGCGATGGCGTCCGCGACCGCCACCGCGGTGAACAGGGCGGCCAGCTCGACCAGATCCCGCCGCCAGTGGTGGGGGCGGCGGGAACTCTTCGCCGAAGTCACATCTGTCATGGCCCCACTGTGACCGAGCGGTGTTTCGCGATCACGAACGGTTTGTGACTGATGGGTTAAGGATGGGTCTGTTTTAGTTTAGGCTGGTTTTAACCGTTTTTGGCGTGGAGTGATCGTTCTGCTGCCCCAACGCGGCCAGCAGCCGGGCCGCTTGAGCCGTCACCCGCGAACCACCGCCCCGCGCGGCCAGCGCGGCGAGACCGGCCGGCGCTTCGCCGGCGGCGCCGCAGCGCTCCACGCAGTCGGCCGCCACCGCCAGTATCTCCCCGAGCCCCGTCCGCTTGGTCCCCGGGGCCAACAGCGCGGGCAGAGCAGGGCGGATGACGGACCAGACGGTGCCGGCCGCGCCGCTCTCCGCCGCCGTACGGAGCGAGTCGGTGAGCCGGTTCAGCTTCACCGAGTCCTGGTCCACGAGCGCCCCCAGCCGCTCACCCAGCAGCTTCCCTTCGAGACCGCCACGGGCCGCCAGGATCAGCAGCCCGTCCACGGCCGCCAGCCGGTCGCCGGGGTGCCGGGCACCGAGCCCGTAAGCGAGCGCCAGATGGAGCGAGGGGCCCGGCCCCGGCAGTTCGGCGATCTCCGCCAGCACGGGCAGACACCACGTACCGCCCCGCTGCCCGTCCGCCGCGCAGCCCTCGACCCCGGGCAGCAGCCAGTGGGCCAGCACCTCGCTGTTCTCGGGCAGCACCGCGGGCCAGTTGGTGTTCCGGCCGCCGCTCCAGTGGTAGCAGTACCGCGCCACCTCGACGTCCGACCGGCCCAGCCAGTGGAACTCACGGGGGAAGTCCTTCTCGACCACCCGCCGTTCACGGGTACCGGCCAGCAGCCTCCGGGCCCTCGGCACCAGCCCTTCGCCACCTGCCGCAGAACCGACGGCTTCTTCGGAATCGTCACGGACCAGCGCGGGCACCGGTGTCCCCTCGCCGCTGAGCCAGTCGGCCAGCCGGCGCGCCTCGGGCGTGCCCAGCGCCGCGGCGGCGCGGGCCGTCTCCGGCCGGCCGCCGCGCCGCACCCGCAGCAGCGCCTGGGCGAAGTCGACCGGTGCGGGGGTGGCGCACAGCCGCTGGTACTCACGCAGCCGCTCCACCAGCACATCCGGATCCAGTGTCCCGGACTCCCAGGTCGGGGTGGCCAGCAGGAAGGGCAGCGGTCTAGTCCGGATCAGCGAAGCGACCTCCCGCAGCCGTGCGTTGAGCACACCGTCCAGCGCCTCGTGCGCGCACCACTTGCCGTTCGCCGTCCACCGCGACTTCACGATCGTCAGCGTCCGCGCCGACACCTTCTCCAGCAACGCGGCGGCGACCAGGCCCACATCGGCCGCCCGTACGAACCACGAGTCGGAGCCGATCCGCGTCTCGCCCTTGAACCACCAACGGTCCGCCAGCGCGTCACGCAGCGCGGCGGTCAGCGCAGCCGTGTCCTGGTAGGCGAGCCTGACCAGCCCGTCGAGGGTCCGCTCGAACGACACGGTGTCACCGTCCCGCCCGCCGGACAGCACCACCACCTCCTCGACCACCTCGGCGACGGTCGAAGGCGCCGGAGCCAGCCGTACCGGCAGCGGCACGGGAGGCAGGATCTCCTCGTACGACACGAGGCCGGCGCCCGCCGCCGGCTGCTCGCCGAACAGCTCGACCGCCCGCGCCCGGTGGACCGGGCTCAGCAGCGCGGCCGACGCCGCCACCGCCTGCCGGGACTCCTCGCCCACGTCGGCGAGACAGCGCGCCACCAGCTTCAGCGCACGCTCCTGGACGTCGGTGTCCTGATGCCCGAACGCCGCATCGGCCAGCACCGGCAGCAACTCGTCAGCGGCGCCGCGGTCGCTGCGCAGGACCTTGCCGACGAGCACCAACTGGGCCCGCACCAGCTTCTTCTCCGGCCGGAACAGCACCGACCCGGTCATATCGGCCAGGCTGCGGACCGGCAGCGCGCCGTCGGCCGCGATCCGGGCGAGCACCCCATGGGCGTAGCCCGCGACCGCCGAAGGACCGTCGGCGGCCATCCCGATCCAGTCGGCCGTGTGCGCCGTCTCCTCCGCCGGGCTCAGCCCCAGCCGCCTGGCCACATTGAGGAAGAAGACCAGCTCGCGCGGCCGGCCCCCGCGCAGCAGCCGGGCCACGCACGCGTCCACCAGCATGTCCCGCTCGACCACCCCCTCCTCGGCCAGGACCGCCAGCAGCGAAGGCCAGTGGTCCGGGTCCTGCGCGTCCGTGCGCCAGCTGATGCCGTTGGGCAGCTCGGCCAGCTCGAAGAGCCGGGGCACAAACGCCGTCACGTGCGGGTCCTTGCGCAGCCCGCCGAGCAGGGACCGCTCGCGGTCCCCGACCGTGTCGGCCCAGCCCCGGACCACCGCGTCCGTGTCCGGCAGCGGCGTGCCGGCCCGCTCGCTCAGCTCCCGGATGAGGGAGAAGTCGTCCTCCGCCGTCGAGCTGCGCTCGGCGAGCCTGCGGGCCACTTCGCCGAGCCAGGCAGGATCACGGTCGGCGAGCAGATCGGCCAGGCCCCAGGGCGCCCGGTCGCCGTTACGCAGATCGCGGGCCCCGATCCAGGCGGCGGCCGCCGCCGCCCCCGTCAGACAGCCGGCACCCGCCACCAGCAGGGCACGCTGCACCCGCGACCGCTCCCGCCAGCGGTCCCAGTGCCAGCCGCGCACCTCGGAGCGCAGCGCCTTCAGCTCCGCGAGCGCCGCCTTGCGGTCCGCCGGTGTCAGGGGCTTGACCAGCCCGGGAACGGACTCGTGGTCACCGGCCCGCACCGCGTCAAGAAGCTCACTCATCGCGCACCGCCCGAGACCAGAACCGCGCCGCGGCGCGCCATCCGGACGGCCAGCGCGTGCTTGCACGGACCGCGCCCGCCCCGGTGCCCCGCCCACCAGGCGCAGGTGCAGCTGAGGACACCCGCCGCCTCCCGCACCTGGTAGCGCCGCTCGCCCGAGGCCACCGACGCCAGCTCGCCTTCGAGCCGTACGGCCCCCTCGGCGATCAGCGCACGCGCGGCGGCCAGCCGTGGGTTGTGCCGCTCGACCCGGCCGGCGTCGTAGGGCAGCTCGCGGTGGAAGTACGCGGCGTCCGCGATGTCGTACCCGACCCGGCCCGCCGAGCCCAGCCTGGTCAGCGCCGCGCGCACCCGCGCCACGCTCAGCCCGGCGCGCGCCGCGAGATCAGCCGGTTCGATGGCCGGCTCCCAGGCCAGCAGTACGGACACCAGCTCGGCGTCCTCGGCCGACTCGTCGGCGGCCAGCGCCTCCAGCACCCCGCCCTCACCGGAGAAGCCGCGCGCCACCTCGGGCGACAGCGTCAGCGTGAGCCGCATCCCCGGCAGCGTCACCTCCCACGCGCTCGCCGTGGCGGCGCCGTCGGCCACCGGCCCGTACACCCGCAGCGCCGTCGCGTCCCGCAGCACCCGCTGGAGCGCGGCCAGCCGCTCCGGGCCCGGCAGACAGACGGCGCCGGGCACGGGACGCGACGTCGGGCGCAGCGTACGGCCCGCGGGTATCACCCACATCGCGCCGCGCGAAGCGCCGCCCGACCGGCCCGAAGGGCGCGGCAGGGACCGCAGGAAGCGCACCGCTTCAGCGGCGGACAGCTCGGCCCGCAGGTCGAACGCCGCGGAAGCCACCTGCGCCTCGGCGAACCCGCGCAGCCACCGGTCGGGCAGCGGCACCTTCTTCTCGACCACGGGACCGTCGAGCGTCGTCACCGCCATCTCGTCAGGGCCCACCCGCAGATGCAGCGGATCGTCGCCCGCCAGCCGCGAAAGCGCCTCACGCAGGGGGTTGTTCACATCCACATTGGTCGTGCCGTGGCCCGTGTCCGCGCCGTCGAGACCGGCGCGCAGCACATCGAGCCTGGCGTACACACCGCAGCACCCGGAGAACGACTCGAAACGCAACCGGTCCCCGTTGCCCGTGACCACCGGGTCGAGCGAGGCACGGAGCATCGGCTGGTAGTAGCGCGCCGCCGCCACATCGGCGACCGCGAGCAGCCCCTGCGCCGCCGTCCGCGGCGAGGTCAGAAAACCGGTGAAGAACTGGGGATGCGCCTGCGCCCCACGGGGCGTCAGACCGCCCGAAGTCTCCAGACCGAGCAACTGGCCGTCAGGCGCGCTCTCCAGCGCGGACGGACGGGAATAGGCGAGTGCCTGCATGGATCGCGTCATGGGGAAGACGCTAGAGCCAGGCACTGACAATCGGCCCCGCGGCGAACGCCGGTGCTCGTTCGCAAGGCCGAGGACCATCGGCCGATCGACGTGGTGATCGTCCGCCGCCTACGGTGGCGGCAGGCAGCACCCGTACCACCGAAGAGACGAACGGAGCCCCGCATGCCGATCGGCGGCCAGGCGCACATCAGGATCGCCCGCCCCTCCAGGGACCTCGCCGCCGCCGAACGGTTCTGGGTGTCGGGCCTCGGCCTCACCCCCGTCTACCGCGCCGAGGGCGGCGAAGCGCCCGGCGAGCACGCCTTGCTGATGCTGGGCTGGCCGGACGCGGGCTGGCATCTCGAACTCGTCCACGAGCCGGCCGCGCCCGTCGAGCCGCGTCCCACCGAGGAGGACCTGCTGGTGATCTATCTGGCCGGTGCGGTGCCCGACGAACTGGTCGCCAGGCTGGTGGAGCACGGCGGCCGGCGGGTCGCGTCGCCCAACCCGTACTGGAACGAGTGGGGCGTGACGATCGAGGACCCGGACGGCTACCGGCTCGTTCTCAGCGTGCGCGACTGGTCCAACTCCTGATCTCAGCGCACCGCGCCGCCCGTCCCCCTGCCCGCCGCCCCGGCCAGCGTCCGCACCCCGCGCACGATCTCGCCCGGGGTGAGCTGTGCGTACCCCATGACCAGCCGTACGGAGCCGTCGGCGGCCTCTGACCACCCGCGCCCCGCCGCCCCGCACTCCGCCAACGTCCGCAGTGCGACGCCCGCCCCTGCGGCCCGGCGCACGCACGCGTCCTCGGGACCGTAACGCGCGGGCAGCCGGGCGATGATGTGCAGCCCGGCGGCGATCCCCGACACCTCCGTGCCGGGGAAGTGCTCCGCCAGCGCCGCCACCAGTGTGTCGCGCCGCTCCCGGTACGCCCGCTGGCAGCGGCGCAACTGCCGGTCGTAACCGCCGCCTTGGACGAAGTCGGCGAGTACGGCCTGGTCCAGCGCCGGATTGCCCAGGTCCATCGTCCGCTTGCGCTCGACGAGTTCGTCCAGCAGCTCACGCGGCGCCACCAGCCAGCCCAGCCGCAGCCCCGGGGCCAGCGACTTGCTCACAGAGCCGGTGTAGACGACGCGTTCCGGATCGAGCCCCTGCAACGCGCCCACCGGGGCCCGGTCGTAGCGGAAGTCGCCGTCGTAGTCGTCCTCCACGACGAAACCGGCCACGGACCGGGCCCAGTCGAGGAGTTCGGCCCTGCGCTGCGCCGAGTACGCGATGCCGGTGGGGAACTGGTGGGCGGGCGTGGTCACCACGGCACGTACCCCGGACCGTCCCAACTGGCTGGAATCGAGGCCGGATTCGTCCAGCGGCAGTGGTACGGCGCCGAGCCCCGCCGATGCGAACAGCGCCGTGTGTTCGGGGCTGCCCGGGTCCTCAAGACCCACCGTCCGCAGCCCCCGCCCGTGCAGCACGAACCCCAGCAGTGTCATCGCCTGCGCGACCCCCGAGCACACGATCAGCCGCTCCGGGTCGGCCGCCACCCCGCGCCGTCTGGCCAGCAGCGCCGCCAGTGCCGTACGCAGCTCAGGCAGCCCGCGCGGATCGGGGTAGCCCAGTACGTGGTGGGGCAGCCGGGCCAGCACCGCCTTGTGCGCCGCCGCCCAGGCCGTACGCGGGAAGAGCGAGAGATCAGGGGTGCCGGGCCGGAAGTCCGCCGAGGCCACCGGAGCGCGCGGCGCCAGATCGCGGGCCGGCAGCGCCGCGGCTCTCGCGGCTCCGCCCACCCAGGTGCCCGCGCCCCGGCCGCTGCGCAAGTACCCCTCGGCGGTGAGCTGTTCGTACGCCTCGGTGACCAGACCGCGTGACACCCGCAGATCGGCGGCGAGTTCACGGCTCGACGGCAGCCGGGTGCCTGCCGTCAGCCGCCCGGACCGCACCGCGTCACGGAGCGCCGACTGCAGGGCGCGCCCCCGGCCGCGCTGCGGCGCCGCCACGGCCGGCAGCAGCAGTTCCCAGGCCACGGTGCGCGCATTGGTCCCCGATGGTGCCATGGGAATGGACCTTAAACCGGACCGCCGTGATCCTTAGCGTCGGTGCCATGACAGCCACCTCCGTACGCGGGGCGCTCCTCGCGGCCTTCGCCTGTGTCCTCGTCGGCGCCTCCTTCACCGCCAACAGCCTGCTGGGCGACTACCCGTACGCGGCGGGCCAGGCCCTGCGCTACGGCGTCGCCTGCCTGCTGCTCCTGCCGCTGACCGGCCGGCCCGCCCTGGCCACGCTGCGTACCCTCACCGCCCGGCAGTGGGGCAGGATCGCCGCGCTCGCCGCCGTCGGCATGGTCGGGTTCAACCTGGCGATCCTGGCCGCCGAGCGCACCGCCGAACCCGCCGTCCCCGGTGTCTTCGTCGGCTGCGCGCCGGTCGTGGTCGCCGTACTGCTCCCGCTGCTGAACCGGCGCCGGCCCACCACGCCTGTCGTCTGCGGCGCGCTGCTGGTGGCCGCCGGTGCCTGTGTCGTCCAGGGCTGGGGCCGTACGGATCTGCCGGGCATCGTCTGGTCGGTCGGCGCGCTGGCGGGCGAGACGGGGTTCGCCGTCATCGCCGTACCCGTCCTGCGACCGCTCGGACCGCTCGGTCCGCGACTGCTGTCCACCGCCGTCTGCGGGGTCGCCGCGGTGCAGGCGGCGCTGGTCTCCGCCGTCGTGGACGGCGGGCCGCCGCCGCTGCCGACGGGGGTGGAGGCGGTGGCGCTGCTCTGGCAGGCGGTCGTGGTGACCGTCGTCGGCTTCCTCTGCTGGTACCTGGGTCTGCAGCGGATCGGCGCCGAGCGGGCCACGCTCTTCTCCGGCCTCATCCCCGTGTCGGCCGCGCTCTCGGCGCCCCTGGTGGGCACGGGCTCGTACGGCGCCGCACAGACGGCGGGGAGTCTGCTCGTCGGAGCGGGAGTCGCGCTGGGCTCCGGGGTGCTCACAGGACGGGTACGTGCAGGAAGGACCGCGTACGACGGCCGGGGGATTGGTCTTGACCAAAGGGTTGAGCCGCCCTATCGTCATTAGTTAGTGCAGGAACCTTTAATAAACAAGGGCACGGAAAACCCGCCGGGGACACGGCGATTGCGGAGGATCAGGGTGGGGACCACGCAGCTGGAAACGGTGCCGGAGCCGAAGTACTGGCATCTGAAGACCGTGCTCGCAGAAGCGCTCGACACCGACTTCGCCGTGGGGGAGGTGCTGCCCAACGAGCGCGAACTCGCCGCCAGGTTCGGCGTGGCGCGCGCCACCCTCCGGCAGGCGCTGGAACAGCTGGAGCTGGAAGGCAGGCTGCAGCGCCGGCGCGGGGTCGGTACCACCGTCGCCCCGCCGCGCGTCGGCGTGGACGTCTCCACCGCCCAGCACGAATGGCCCGGCGCCGACCAGGACGCCTGGCAGCCCATCGGCTGTGTGACGGAACCGGCGCCGACCGCCGTGGCCAAGCTCCTCGACTCGCCGTCCGGCGAAGAGGTCCATGTCGTCCGGCGCATCCGGGTCACCCACGGCCAGTCCGTGGCCGCCGAGTTGCTGTACGTACCCGCCTCGTCCGTGCCGGGACTGTCCGCCATAGACACCCCCTCAGGGCCCGCGAGGGCCCGCGCCGTGCTGCGTGAGTTGCAGCATCTGGGGCTCGAAGGCCAGGACCGCGCCGTGGAGCTGGGCTCGGCGCGCGCCGACGACGCCAGGGAGCTCGACCGGCTGCCCGGCGCCCCCGTCCTCGTCGTCACCACCCGCTACATCGCCGAAGGCCGCACGGCCGCCGTGTCGATGGCCACCTACCGCGCGGACACCTGCCGGCTCACCTTCGGTGACTCCGGTGACCTGCAGATCACCGACCAGCCCCCGGAGCGCCAGGCGTCCTGACCTCCTGCCGGGCGGTCGCGACGACCCTCAACAGCGTCGTCGCACAACTGCCTTGCCGCACAACTGTCTTGCCCCATACGGCCCGTCCGCACTCAGCGGCGGGCCGTCACTGTTCCCTCCACGGCGAACAGCTGCTCCTCGACATGGTCGAGGGCCAGCCGCAACGCACCTGTCGCCACCGCGGCCTCGCCGAGCAGCGAGAGCGTCACCCGCGGTGGCCGCAGACAGTAACGTGACAACTCGCCGCGCAGCGGCTCCAGTACGCCGTCGAGCCCGGCCGCCCAGCCGCCGATCACGACCAGTTCGGGATCGAGCGCGAGCACCAGCGCGGCCACGTCGTGCACCAGCCGCTGGATGAACCGCTCCATGGCCTCCTGCGCCCGCTCGTCGCCCTGCTTGGCCAGCGCGAAGACCTTGGCCACCGCGTGCTCGTCCAGCGGGTGCAGCGGCTCGTCCGTGGTCGACAGCAGTGTTTCCGGGGTGGCCTCACGGCCCAGCAGGTGCAGTGCGCCGATCTCGCCGGCCGCGCCGCCGAAACCGCGGTGCAGCCGTCCGCCGATCAGCGCGCCCGCGCCCGGACTCAGCCCGGCCAGCACGAAGACGATGTCGTCGGAGTCGGTGGCGGCGCCCTTCCACTGCTCGGCCACGGCCGCCGCGTTCGCGTCGTTCTCCACCAGGACCGGACATCGGAACGAGCGGCGCAGCCGCTCGCCGAGCGCGAGTCCCGTCCACTGCGGCAGCGCCGTACCGAGCCGTACGGTCCCGTCCGCCTCCACGATGCCGGGGCTGCCCACCCCGACCGCCCGCAGCGAACTGCGGGCCACACCGGCCCGCCGCAGCACATCGGCGACGACCGCCCTGACCCGGTCGAGCCGCTCGTCGGCGCAGGCCGTCTCCGTCACCTCGCGCGACCCCGCGCCGATGATCCGGCCGTCAAGACCCGACAGCAGGGCGGCCACCCGGTGCGGACCGATCTCGATGCCGAGCAGATGCCCCGCCTCGGCCCGGAAGCGGAACCGGCGCGCGGGCCGCCCCTGCTTACGGGTCTCGCCCTCCTCCGGCGCCGTCTCGACGACGAGCCCCGCCTCGATGAGCCCTTCGATCACACCTTCGACCGTGGGCCTGGACAGCCCGGTGATCCGGGTCAGATCCGTCAGGGTGGGGGACTCGGCGCCGCGCAGGGCGTGCAGCACGACGGCGGAGTTGATCCTCCGCAGCAGGGAAGGGTCTCCGCCGGTCAACCGCCCCACGGTGTGCCCTCCCAGCTCGTACAGGTGTGTCCGGATGCTACTCGTTGGTTGCGTACCGGGCGAGTGCCGATGGAGGGTAGGCGAATATCAACCGTCGAACGATCCGGAGGATCACCCATGCCGCAGGACGAAGATCCCGTTGTCAGCCCTTCCGGCTGGGTCGCGGACCAGGCCAGGCTGTACGCCGAATCGGACGGGGCCGAGGGCGGCGACTTCAAGGGTTCGCCGTGTCTGCTGCTCGACTACCGGGGCCGGCGGACCGGCCAGTGGCGCCGTACGGTCCTCATCTACGGCCGGGACGGCGACGACTGCCTGATCGTCGCCTCCAAGGGCGGCGCCGACGAACACCCGCTCTGGTACGTCAACTTGGCGGACAACCCGGATGTACGCGTGCAGGTCGGCGCCGAGCGGTTCGCCGCACACGCCGAGACGCTGCCGGCCGACGAGAAGGCGCGGGTGTGGCCAGGACTGGTCGACGTCTACCCGCCGTACGCCGACTACCAGCTCAAGACCGAACGGGACATCCCCGTGGTCCGGCTGCGCCGCGTGGCCGGCTGAGCACAACCACCCTCCGCCTTGGTGGTCAGCTCTGCCCCCCCGGTGGTCAGCGCGGCGCGACGAACCCCGACTCGTACGCCGTGATGACCGCCTGGGTGCGGTCCCGCGCCCCCAACTTCGCGAGGACCGCGCTCACATGGGACTTCACCGTCTCCGCGCCCACCACCAGCCGCCCGGCGATCTCCGCGTTCGTCAGCCCCTGGGCCATCAGCCGCAGCACGTCCGCCTCACGGCCGGTCAGCCCGGCGGCGGCCAGCCCCCTGCGCGCCTCGGCGTTGCCGTACTCCGCGGCGAGTGAGCGCACAGCGGCGGGGAACAGCAGCGAGTCGCCCTCCGCGATCAGCCGAACGGCATGCACGATCTCGGCCGGGCGGGCGCGCTTGAGCAGAAAGCCGTCGGCGCCCGCCCGCAGCGCCCGGTAGACGTACTCGTCGTTCTCGAAGGTCGTGACGACCAGGATCTTCGGCGGCGGCGACACCGTCCGCAGGACCGCCCTGGTCGCCTCGATCCCGTCCATCAACGGCATCCGCACGTCCATCGCCACCACATCGGGACGCAAGGAGCGCACCAGCGGGATCACGGCGGCGCCGTCCGCCGCCTCGCCGACCACGGTGATGTCGGGCTGCGCCTCCAGCACGGCCCGCAGCCCCGCGCGGACCAGCGGCTCGTCGTCCACCAGCAGCACGGTCACCGTCATGCCCGCACCCCGGCGGCCCTGCCGTCCAGCGGCAGCAGCGCGCTGACCCGCCACTCCCCGCCCCGCAGCCCCGTCTGCGCCTCGCCGCCGAGCAGCGCCGCCCGTTCCTTGATCCCGCGCAGCCCGCCGCCGTCCGCCGCCGTCGGCCCGTTCGCCGTCGGCCCGTCCGCCGTCGGAGGACCGAAGGACGCACAGGTGAACGGGTTGGTGACCTCGATGCCGAGCGCCGCCCCCGTCACCTCGACACACACCCGCACCTGCGCCGCCCCTGCCGCGTGCCGCAGCACATTCGTCAGCGCCTCCTGGAGGATCCGGTAACCCTCCCGCGAGACCGGTGCGGGCACCCGCTCCAGCGGCCCGGTGACGGTGGCCTCCACCAGCGCCCCCGAGGCGCGCGCCGAGTCCAGGAGCCTGCCCGCGTCGACGAGCGTCGGCCGCTGCGAGGCGGGCCGCGCCGACTCCCGCAGCACCAGAAGCACCCGCTCCAGATCCTCCAGGGCCGCCCGGCCCGTCTCCTCGATCGTGCCGAGCGCACGGTCGGTGAACGCGGCGTCGCCCGCCGCCCTGGCCGCCCCCGCCTGGAGCACGGCGACGGTGAGCGCGTGGCCGATCGAGTCGTGCAGCTCACGGGCGATCCTGGTGCGCTCGAGCAGCTGCTCCGTACGCTCCTCCAGCGCCGCGAGCCGTTCGGCCGGCGAAGGCCCCAGCAGCCGCCTGGCGACCGCGGCTGCCAGCCGCCCGATCGTCACCACCCCCACGGCGGCGACGACGAGCGGTACGGGCGCGAGCACCGCGCACCACACCCGCGGCGCCGTCCCCGACAGCACCGGCAGCATGGGCGGCGTGTGCCCGGCGGCCCGCGCGATCAGATCGACGCCGAGCAGCGGCAGCCAGACGACACACCCCAGCATCAGCACCGACAGCACCGAGCGTGCCTCCAGCCACAGCACTGTCCGCCACCGGTCGGCCCAGGTCGCCGAGGCCCCGGCCGAGATGACCGGATCAGGACCGCTCCGCTCACGCGGCGTGAGGAGCAACTGGGCCTGTACGCCCTCCGCCAGCCGCATCCCCGGCAGCAGCCCGATCGGTACGAGGAACAGCAGCGGGACGTACGGATGACTCGGATCGACGAACATCCAGACCGCGAGGAGGGCGAGCGGGATGCCCAGATGCAGGACGCGCGTGTACGTCACCGTGCGGGCCAGCGGTCCCAGGAGTCGGCGCATGCCCCCCATCGTGCCAGCGGCGGCGCCGTGCGAGCCTCCCCCGGCCGGGGGAGACGGTCTCCACCGGCGGGGGAGGGCAGGGCCCGGCGCGGCGGCCAGGCTGAGGCCATGACCAGCATCGACATCCAGCAACTCACCAAGGAGTACGGGGCGATCCGCGCCGTCGACCGGCTCACGTTCCAGGTGAGACCCGGCCGGGTCACCGGCTTCCTCGGCCCCAACGGCGCCGGGAAGTCCACCACCATGCGGCTGGTGCTCGGCCTCGACCGGCCGACGTCCGGGAGCGCCACCGTCGGCGGCCAGCAGTACGCGCGGCTCGCCGAACCGCTGCGCGAGGTCGGGTCGTTGCTGGACGCGGGAGCCGCCCTGGGCGCGCGCACCGCACGGGCGCACCTGCGGATACTCGCGGCGAGCAACCGCATCCCCGCCCGGCGGGTGGACGACGTGCTCGAAGAGGTGGGCATCGCGTCCGTCGCGGGGCGGCGCGTCAGGACGTACTCGCTCGGTATGCGCCAGCGGCTCGGCATGGCGGCGGCGCTGCTCGGCGACCCGCCGGTGCTGATGCTGGACGAGCCGTCCAACGGCCTGGACGCCGAGGGCATGCGCTGGATCAGGGAACTGCTGCGCCGGCTGGCGGACGAGGGCAGAACGGTACTGGTCGCCAGCCATCTCATGAACGAGACGGCGTCCTACGCCGACCATCTCGTGGTCCTGGGAAGCGGCAGACTCCTCGCCGACACCCCGCTGCGGGAGTTCATCGACGCACGGGTACGCCCGCGCGTCAGACTGCGCACCACCGAGGGCGCCCGGCTGCGCACCCTGCTGCGGGCGAAGGGCTTCTCGCCCGTCGAGGACGACGGCGGCTGGACCGTCGAGGGCGCCCGGGTGGTGGAGATCGGACCGCTCGCCGCCCGCGCAGGCATCCCCATCCTGCAACTCGCCGACGAGGTCGGCACGCTGGAACAGGCCTATCTGCACCTCACCGAGGACGTGGCGCAGTACACGTCCGCCACCGCTCCCCACCCGCAGGAGGCCTGAGCCATGTCACTCCCCGCAGCCGCCCACGCCGAATGGCTCAAGGTCCGCTCCCTGTGGGTCCTGCCCTCCTCGCTGACCGGTGCCTTCCTGGTGACGACGGTCTTCTCCCTGCTCATCTGCGGCACGCTCGGCCCCGACGACACCGCGGGCGCCGACTTCGACCCGCTGCTCCTGTCGTATGCCGGCCTGAGCTTCGGCCAGCTCGCCGCCATCGTCTTCGGCGCGGTCGCCATGGCGTCCGAGTACCGCGCCGGCGCCATCCAGGTCTCGCTGGCCGCCGTACCGGACAGACGCGCCTTCTACACGGCGAAGCTGGCCGTCGTCGCCGTACTGGCCCTCGCCGTCGGGCTCGTCACGGGCCTCGTCTGCTTCGTCGGCGGACAGGCCCTGATCGGGACGGAGTTCGGCATCGGCCTCGGCGACCAGGCGGCGCCGCGCGCGATCCTCGGCTGCGGCCTGTACCTCACCTGCGTCTCGCTGCTGGCGGCAGGTGTCGCCGCGGTGCTGCGCAGTGTGGCGGGGACGCTGAGCGTGCTCGTACCGGTGTTCCTGCTGCTGCCCTTCGTCCTCGGGGACGTGTCCGGCAACGGAAAGGCGGCGGACTTCTTTCCCGGCCAGGCGGGACAGCGGATGCTCGTGCTGGACCCGTCAGGAACGCCCGGCGCCTGGACCGGACTTGCCGTGCTGATCGGCTGGACGGCCGCCACCGTACTGGCGGGCGGACTCGCGCTGCGCCGCCGCGACGCCTGACGGGAGGCCAACTGTCGGCGCGGGCGGGTTTACTGGAGGCATGGACATCGCCCGGCAACTCGCCCTCGTGGAGCTGCTGCGCACCCGGGACTTCCCCGCGGAGCGCGGCGGCTCAGGGACGGTCACCGGCGGCCCCGGCTACCACCTGGCCGCGCTCAGCACCAGCGAGGAGTTCTGGGACGACGACGGCAGCGGCAGCGGCCCGGCGGCCGAGCAGTACGAGGCCCTGGGCGAGGCGCTGGCCGGCCGCCTGGACGCGCGCTGGGGCCCCGCGCAGCGGTTCAGCCTGTGGAGCATGCGGGCCAGAGGCATGGCGGGCGAGGAACTGCCCGAGCCCTGGTACGAGCTGAGCGCTGCGGTGGATTCGCTGTGGATCTGGCGGACGGAGAACCGCTGGACGGCGATAGGCGTGGCCCGGTGGGGTGCGGAGTTGCCGTACCAACTGATGGCCCTCATAACGGAAACGGACCCGCCCTAGCCCCGAACACCTCCCTGACCTGTGACAACGCACCCTCCACGCAGGCGAGTTGGTGCGTAAGAGGGGGTAGGTCGGCCAATTGGAACGTTCTAAACTCTTGACGTGGCTCTGGCGCGGCAGTCACGATCGTCCGGTGACCGAGGCGCGCGTGCGTGCCTCGGCGCTTCGCGGTCCCCCCATGTTCCGTCGTGATCCGCCCCCACGAAAGGCCGGTACCCCCGTGTCCCCCCACTCCCTCCGGCGCCGAACCGGCGCGGTCCTCGCGGCGTTCGGCGTCGCGGCCCTCTCACTCGCGATGGGCGCGGGATCGGCCCAGGCGGCCGCGCCGGCCGCGCCGACGGCAGCCTCCGCGCCGGCCGACGCGGGCAGCGCCTTCGTCACGTTCACCAACAACAACGACGGCGGGGTGTACACCTGCGAGGTCACCATGCCCTCCGGCATCGGTTACCCCCCGACCCAGCCCCACCAGCTCTCCTGGCGGTCGGTCATCGTGTGCGGCGTCGTCGTGCGCATGTACGGGGTCAGCGCCTCGTACGTGTGGGGCAGCGACATCGCGTACTACCCGGGCAGCACCTACGACATCACCGGCACCATCGCCGAGACGGTCGGCCGGGTGAACGTGCCGCCGGGCGCGTGGGGCCTGAACAGCAACGTCATCATCTTCACCCCGGCCGGCTACACGGCAACCCCGGGCAGCGGCTGCGCGACCGTGGCCGCCGACCAGACGAAGTGCACCGCCACCGCAGGCCCGATCATGGTCAGCTAGCGAAGGAACACCGGCCCCGCGTCGGACACATGGCGCCGTCCCGCCCCTGCGGGCGGACGGCGCTATGTGGCGGCCGGGCCCTCGTCCCCCTCGGCCGCCGCACGCAGCCGGCCGAACTCCTCCGCCATCGTCTGCGCCGTCCAGTGCGCGTTGAGTCCGCTCGGATTCGGCAGCGCCCAGACGCGGGTCGCGCCGATCGTCCGCTCCTGCGGCCCTATCCGCGCCTTCCTGTCGGCGAAGGCCACCCGGTACGCGGTGACGCCGACCACCGCGAGCCAGCGCGGCCGCAGCCGCTCCACCTTCGCCGTGAGGATCGCGCCGCCCTCGCGGAACTCCTCGTCGCTCAACTCGTCGGCGCGCGCCGTGGCCCGCGCCACGACGTTGGTGATGCCCAGCCGGTGGGTCAGCAGCTCCTGCTCCTCGGCCGGCTTCAACTGGCGCGGTGTGAAGCCGGAAAGATGCAGCACCGGCCAGAACCGGTTGCCGGGGCGGGCGAAGTGATGACCCGTCGCCGCCGACATCAGACCCGGGTTGATACCGCAGAAGAGCACCCGCAGCCCCGGCCCCGCCACGTCGGGCACGAGCCGGTCGCGGGCCGCGTCCAGTTCCTCGGGGCGCATCTCAGAGGATCGATCCGGGGGTGTACCCGGCGGCCTCCGGACGCTGCTTCACGATCTCCTCGATCCGGGCGACCACGGCGCCGATCTGGTCCTCCGCCGCGCCCGTGAACGACAGCTTGTCGGCCATCAGCGCGTCGAGCCGGGCCCGGTCCAGCGGGATCCGGTCGTCCGCCGCCAGCCGGTCGAGCAGTTCGTTGCGCTCGGCGCCCTGCTCCCGCATGGCCAGCGCCGACGCCACCGCGTGCTCCTTGATGACCTCGTGCGCCGCCTCCCGGCCGACGCCCTCCCGTACGGCTGCCATCAGCACCTTCGTCGTCGCCAGGAACGGCAGGTAGCGGTCCAGCTCACGTGCGACCACGGCGGGGAACGCGCCGAACTCGTCCAGCACCGTCAGGAACGTCTCCAGCAGCCCGTCGAACGCGAAGAACGCGTCGGGCAGCGCCACCCTGCGCACCACCGAGCACGACACGTCGCCCTCGTTCCACTGGTCGCCCGCCAGCTCACCGGTCATCGACGCGTAGCCGCGCAGGATCACCATCAGCCCGTTGACCCGCTCGCAGGACCGGGTGTTCATCTTGTGCGGCATCGCGGACGAGCCGACCTGGCCCGGCTTGAAGCCCTCGGTGACCAGTTCGTGCCCGGCCATCAGCCGGATCGTCTTCGCCACCGACGACGGCGCCGCCGCGAGCTGCACCAGCGCGGTCACCACGTCGTAGTCGAGCGAGCGCGGGTAGACCTGGCCCACCGAGGTGAAGGCGTGCGCGAAGCCCAGATGTCCGGCGATCCGGCCCTCCAGGTCGGCCAGCTTCGCCGCGTCACCGCCCAGCAGGTCCAGCATGTCCTGCGACGTGCCGACCGGGCCCTTGATCCCGCGCAGCGGGTAGCGCTCCAGCAGGTCCTCAAGCCGCCCGTACGCGACCAGCAGCTCGTCGGCGGCCGTCGCGAACCGCTTGCCCAGTGTGGTGGCCTGCGCCGCCACGTTGTGCGAACGGCCGGCGATCACCAGCGGTCCGTACTCCCCGGCCAGCTTGCCCAGCCGGGCCAGCACGGCGACCGTACGCTCCCGCATGAGTTCGAGCGACAGCCGGATCTGGAGCTGCTCGACGTTCTCGGTGAGATCCCGCGACGTCATGCCCTTGTGCACCTGCTCATGGCCGGCGAGGGCGTTGAACTCCTCGATCCGGGCCTTCACATCGTGCCGGGTGACCTTCTCGCGCTCCGCGATCGACGCCAGGTCGACCTGCTCGACCACCCGCTCGTAGTCGGCGACGGCCGTCTCCGGCACCTCGATCCCGAGGTCCCGCTGCGCGCGCAGCACGGCCAGCCACAGCCGGCGCTCCAGCTTCACCTTGTGCTCGGGGGACCACAGCACGGCCAGCTCCGCCGAGGCGTAGCGGCCGGCAAGGACATTGGGGATACGGGGCTTCGACACGGGAGTCACGTAAGCGGATTCTACTGGGGCCCGGCGGAGGACCGCGCCACGGTCCTACGGGGTCCCGTCGGCGGACTCCGGCGCGTACGGCTCGTAAGGCAGGAGCTCAGGGCGTTTGGGCAGCCTGCCGTCGCCCGTCGAGCGTCCGGTCAGCCTGCGCATCACCCAGGGCCCGAGATACTGCCGGGCGAACCGTACGTCGCTGCCGCGCCGCATCAGCCAGCGGGCCGGGGCCGCGGGAGGCAGCGCCGCGCGCCAGTCGTCCTCGGCGTCGAGGCCGAGCCCCTGCCAGACCGCCTCGGCGATACGCCGGTGGCCCTCGGCGGTGGGATGCAGCCGGTCCACGTCCCACAGCCGCTGGTCACCGAGGACGTTCCCGCCGTACAGGTCGACGACGAGCGCGTCGTGCCGCGCCGCCAGCTCGTCGATGTACGTGAACAGCTCCTCCATGCGCGGCCGGATACGTTCCATCACCGGACCGTTCCTGCCGGGGCTGCGCATCAGGACGAGCTGTTTGCAGGACGGCGCGAGCCGCTCGACGGCCTCTTCGAGCAGCCCGCGCACCCGTCCCATGTCGACCTTGGGCCGCAGGGTGTCGTTGAGCCCGCCGACCAGGGTCACCAGGTCCGGTGTCATCGCGGCGGCGACGTCCACCTGCTCGTCCACGATCTGTCCGATGAGCTTGCCGCGCACGGCGAGATTCGCGTACCGGAACCCCGGGTTACGGGCCGCGAGCCGGCCGGCGAGCAGATCGGCCCAGCCCCGGTACGTACCGTCGGGCAGCAGGTCGGACATGCCTTCGGTGAAGGAGTCACCGACAGCGACGAAACTGGTGTAGTTGGCATTCATCTCCATGGCGGGCCCGATCCTACCGTGCGGTAGGACCGGACTCAGGCGTGCCGCCCCACCAGCTCCCGCAGCACGTCCTCCATGGTCACCATGCCTTCGAGCTTGCCGTCCGCGTCCAGCACGGCGGCCAGATGCGTACGGCTGCGGCGCATCGCCGTCAGGACGTCGTCCATCGGCGTCTCGTCCTTCACCCGCGCGATGGCGCGCATCCCCGTGACCGGGAACGGCACGTCGCGCGGCAGCGCGTCCAGCGCGTCCTTCACATGGAGATAGCCCAGGATCCGCCGCGAAGCGTCGACCACGGGGAAGCGCGAGAAGCCGGACGTGGCCGCCATCGCCTCCAGCTCCTCGGGGGTCACCCCCACCTCGGCCGTCACGACCCGCTCCAGCGGCAGCACCACGTCTCGGACCGGACGGCGGCCCAGCTCCAGCGCGTCGTGCAGCCGCTCGGTCGCCCGGTCGTCGAGCAGTCCCGCATGTCCCGCGTCGGTGACGAGCCGGGCCAGCTCGTCGTCGGAGAACGTCGCCGACACCTCGCTCTTGGCCTCCACCCGCAGCAGCTTCAGCAGCGTGTTGGCGAAGGCGTTGACGGTGAAGATCACCGGCCGCAGCGCCCGCGACAGGGCCACCAGGGGAGGCCCGAGCAGCAGCGCCGTACGGACGGGGCCCGCCAGCGCGACGTTCTTCGGGACCATCTCGCCCAGCAGCATGTGCAGATAGGTCGCCACGACCAGCGCGATCACGAACGAGATCGGATGCACCAGGCCGTGCGGCACCCCGACGCCGTTGAAGACCGGCTCCAGCAGATGGGCGATGGCGGGCTCGGCGACGATACCCAGCACCAGCGTGCACAGTGTGATGCCGAGCTGGGCGGCGGCGAGCAGGGCCGACACATGCTCAAGGCCCCAGATGACACTGCGCGCCCTGCGGTCGCCGTTCTCGGCCGCCGGTTCGATCTGGCTGCGGCGCACGGAGATCAGGGAGAACTCGGCCCCGACGAAGAAGGCGTTGACGACCAGCGTCAGCAAGCCGATGATCAGCTGGATCGCGGTCATCGTCCGGCCTCCTCTTCCGTGTCGTCAGTATCCGTGTCGCTGTCGGCGCCGGGCAGCGCGCCGTGCAGGGTCAGCCGGGCCGCGCGGCGGCCCGAGGCGTCGGAGACTTCCAGCCGCCAGCCGCCGACCTCGACCTCGTCGCCCTCGGCGGGGATCCGGCCCAGCTCGGCCGCGACGAAACCGGCCAGCGTCTCGTACGGCCCCTCGGGCACCCGCAGCCCGATCTTCTCCAGCTGGTCGGCGCGTGCGGCACCGTCCGCCGACCACAGCGGCCGGCCCTCGGCGTCCTCGCCGACCGGGGCCAGATCCGGGGTCTCGTGCGGGTCGTGCTCGTCGCGTACCTCGCCGACGACCTCCTCGACGATGTCCTCCAGCGTCACCACACCGGCGGTGCCGCCGTACTCGTCGATGACGACCGCCATCGTGGAACGTCCGGAGAGCCGGTCGAGCAGCTTGTCCACGGTCAGTGTCTCCGGGACGAGCAGCGGCTCCCGCAGCAGCTCCCTGACGGGGTGCCGGACCCTGCGCTCGGCCGGCACTGCGAGCACGTCCTTGATGTGCGCGATGCCCACGACCGTGTCCAGATTGCCCCGGTAGACGGGGAAGCGGGAAAGACCGGTGGCCCGGGTCGCGTTGGCCACGTCCTCGGCCGTCGCCTGTACGTCCAGCGCCATGACCTGGACGCGCGGCGTCATCACGTTCTCCGTGGTGAGCGCCGCCAGACTCAGGGTCCGTACGAACAGCTCGGCGGTGTCCGCCTCCAGCGCGCCCTCCTTCGCCGAGTGCCGGGCCAGCGCGACCAGTTCCTGCGGTGAGCGGGCGGAGGCCAGCTCCTCGGTCGGCTCAAGACCCATGGCGCGCACGATGCGGTTGGCCGTGTTGTTGAGATGCGCGATGAACGGGCGGAAGACGGCGGTGAAGTGGCGCTGCGGCGTGGCGACGACCTTGGCGACGGCCAGCGGGGACGAGATCGCCCAGTTCTTGGGGACCAGCTCGCCGACGACCATCAGCACGACGGTCGACAGGGCCGTACCGATGACCAGGGCGACCGAGGACGCCACGGACTCCGACAGGCCGGTCGCCTCGACCGGCCCCCGGATCAGCTTGGAGACGGACGGCTCGGCGAGCATACCGACGACCAGATTGGTGACGGTGATGCCGAGCTGCGCCCCGGAGAGCTGGAAGGTGAGGCTCTGTACGGCCTTCAGCGCGCCGGCGGCGCCCCGTTCGCCGCGCTCGGCGGCCCGTTCCAGATCACCCCGCTCGACGGTGGTGAGCGAGAACTCGGCGGCGACGAACGCTCCGCAGAGCAGCGCGAGCAGCACGGCCAGGATGAGCAGAAGCACTTCGGTCATCGGTTCACCTCCGTCACATGATCGGTCAGCTGGCGGAGGGCTGCGCGGTGTCTGCTGATACTGGGAGGCTCGCCCATGAGCGGACGTTCACACCTTTCGGTTGTACGGAACAACGAACCCCCATGGTAAAGGATCGGCAAAATGGCTTACCGCAGGGGCTTCACCCAGCGCCGCCAATGATCCTCGCGGTGGTACCCGGCCGACGCCCAGGCCCGCCGCGCCCGCGTGTTGTCCTCCAGCACCATCGCGTCCACCCGCCGCCCGCCGATGGCGGCGAACCGCTGCTCGGCGGCGTCCAGCAGCGCCGTGGCGACACCTCGTCTGCGCTGCTCCGGATGGACGGCCAGCCGATAGGCGGAGCACCGCCAGCCGTCGAACCCGGCGATGACGGTCCCGACGAGCCGGCCGTCGCGCTCGGCGAGCAGCAGGGCCTCGGGGTCGCGCGTGACGAGCCGGGTCATCCCGTCGTGGTCGTCGCTGATGCTGGTGCCCTCGGCGGCCAGCCGCCAGAAGGACAGCACGGCGTCGATGTCGGCGAGTCGGGCACAGCGGATCTGGAGGTCACTCATGCCCCGAGCCAAGCAGAGCGGCGACCCGTGGGGCGAGCGGATTCCGGGTGCGGGCGCGGTCAGGCCGGGGTGACGAAACAGAACTCGTTGCCCTCCGGGTCGCGCAGCACCTGGAAGCTGCCCGGCGTGTCGGAGACGATCCCGCCGACCTGTTCGGCCCCGAGCCGGACCGCCTCGGCCGTCGCGGCCGGGATGTCGTCGGCCAGCAGGTCCAGATGGAGGCGGTTCTTGACGGCCTTGCCCTCCGGAACCCGCTGGAAGGCGATCCGGGTGAACTCCGGCGGGTCGATGTACGCCCAGTCGGCGCTCCGCCCGGTCGGCTCACCGCCGAGGAGAGCGGCCCAGAACCGGGCCAGCTCCAGCGGCTTCTCACAGTCGAAGACGATCTCGTCGATACGTACGCGCATGCGGGGCAGCCTATGGCGCGGCGAACGCCGCGCCGAACGCCGTCGCGTCCCACTCCCCGGCCAGCTCCGGCGCCAGCCATCGCACCGCCTCCGCGCGGAACCGTTCCGGGGGCAGGGCTCCCGCGCCCGCCGGTACCGCGCCCAGCAGCGGGGCGCCTGCCATGTCCGGCAGGTCCGCCAGGTTGCAGCGCGCCGCCAGGTCCGGCGCGGCCGGCCAGCTGCCGATGACCACGCCGAGCGGGCGCACGTCACGCGCCCGCAGCGCCTCGGTCGTCAGCGCCGTCGCGTTGAGCGTGCCGAGCCCCGCCGGCGCCACGACCAGGACGGGCGCGCCCAGCAGCCGGGCCGCGTCCGCCAGGGTGCCGCCGTGTTCGTCGAACCGTACGAGCAGGCCGCCGGCCCCCTCGACCAGCACCACATCGTGTTCGGCGGCCAGCTTCTCCGCGGCGACGGCCACCTCGTCGGGGCGTACCGGCGTCATGCCCGCCCGCCGGGCGGCCGTCGCCGGTGCCAACGGCTCGGGGAAGCGGGCCAGTTCCACCGGCGTGACCGGACCGGCCAGCCGGGCAGCCTCGGCGGCGTCGCCGGGTTCACCCGGCTCCAGACCCGTCTGGGCCGGTTTCAGTACGGCGACCGTCCGGCCGCGCGCGAGCGCGGCAGCCGCCAGCGCCGCCGTGACGACGGTCTTGCCGATCTCCGTCCCGGTACCCGTGACGATCAGAATGCCCATGTCAGCCCTCCCGCGCCGCGGCCGACGCCGCACGGCAGATCCGTGCGACGTCGTCGTCACCCGTCACATACGGCGGCATCGTGTAGACGAGGTCGCGGAACGGCCGCAGCCACACGCCTTCGCGCACCGCGGCGCGGGTCGCCGCCGCCATGTCCACGTCGTGGTCGAGCTGGATCACCCCGATGGCGCCCAGCACCCGAACGTCACGCACGCCCGGCAGCTCCGCCGCCTCCGCCAGTCCCTC
Source organism: Streptomyces sp. NBC_00370 (assembly GCF_036084755.1). Lineage (NCBI taxonomy): Bacteria > Bacillati > Actinomycetota > Actinomycetes > Kitasatosporales > Streptomycetaceae > Streptomyces > Streptomyces sp. NBC_00370. Next base: position 1,294,525 of record NZ_CP107968.1, on the reverse strand, counting down.
GCGCAGGCCCGTGCCGATCCGCTCCACCTCCTTGACCCAGTCCTGCCCGAGCAGCAGGTCGATGGAGGCGCAGGCCACGGCAGCGGCCAGCGGATTGCCCATGAAGGTCGGCCCGTGCGCCAGTACGGGGACCTCGCCGCGCGCGATGCCCTCGGCGACCCTCGCCGTGCACAGCGTCGCCGCCATCGTCAGATAGCCGCCCGTGAGGGCCTTGCCCACACACATCACATCGGGCGAGACACCGGCCTGGCCGGCGGCGAACAGCGTGCCCGTACGGCCGAAACCCGTCGCGATCTCGTCGAGGATCAGCAGCACGTCGTGTTCGTCGCAGGCCTCCCGCAACACCCGCAGATACGCGGGGGAGTGGAAGCGCATCCCGCCCGCGCCCTGCACCACCGGCTCCACGATCACCGCCGCCAGTTCGTCCGCGTGCTCGGCGATCAGCGCGCGCAGCCCGTCCGCGTACGTCTCGTCGTACTCGACCGGCGGCACCCCCGCGAACACCTGCCGGGGCAGGACGCCCGACCACAGCTCGTGCATCCCGCCGTCCGGGTCGCAGACCGACATCGGCTGCCAGGTGTCGCCGTGGTAGCCGCCGCGCCAGGTCAGCAGCCGCTGCTTGGCGGGTCTGCCGACGGAACGCCAGTACTGCAGACACATCTTGACGGCGACCTCGACGGAGACCGAGCCCGAGTCGGCGAGAAACACATGCCGCAGTGGCTCGGGCGTCATGTCGACCAGCTTCGTGGCGAGCCGTACGGCGGGCTCATGGGTGAGGCCGCCGAACATCACATGGCTCATCCGGTCGAGCTGGCCGCGCGCCGCCTCGTTGAGCACCGGGTGGTTGTAGCCGTGGATCGCCGACCACCAGGACGCCATCCCGTCGACCAACTCGCGCTGCCCGTGCGCCGGTTCGGCGAGCCGTAGCCGGACGCCTGACGCGGACTCCACGACCAGCGGATCCGTACGGCCCGGCATCGGGCCGTACGGGTGCCAGACGTGCGCGCGGTCGAGCGCCAGCAGTTCGGCCGGGGCGAGATCAGGCATTGGGCGCGAGATCCGTACCGGCTCCACGGCGGCGCACCGAGACCAGGTCCTTGCGCGCGGGTGCCGGTGCCGCGTCGGCCAGGGGCTCGTCGGCCACGGCGGCGACAGGCGCCGCGCAACCCCCCGCCCGGTGCTCCGGCAGGGTCGTCGTCTCCGCGCCCTCCACCTCGAAACCGGCGTCGGCGATCATCTCCAGGTCGGCCTTGCCCTCCTGGCCCTCGGTGGTCAGATAGTCGCCGAGGAAGATCGAGTTGACCAGGTGCAGCGCGAGCGGCTGCATCGAACGCAGCTGCACCTCACGGCCGCCGGCCAGCCTGACCTCGACATCGGGGCAGATGAACCGGGTCATGGCGAGGATGCGCAGGCAGCGCTGCGGGGTCAGGTTCCACTCGGCGGCGAGCGGCGTGCCCTCCACCGGGATGAGGAAGTTGACCGGCACCGAGTCCGGGTCCAGCGCGCGCAGCGAGAAGACGACATCCACCAGGTCGGCGTCGCTCTCGCCCATGCCGGCGATCAACCCGGAGCAGGCGGACAGCCCGGCCGCCTGGGCGTGCCGCACCGTCTCGACCCGGTCGGCGTAGGTGTGCGTGGTCGTGATGTCCCCGTACGTCCCCTCGGACGTGTTGAGGTTGTGGTTGTACGCGTCGGCGCCCGCGGCGCGCAGCCGCTCGCCCTGGCCCTCCGACAGCAGTCCGAGGCACGCGCAGACCTCGACGCCCTCGTTCTCTTCCTTGATGGCCTTGATCGTGCCCGAGACCCGCTCCACGTCACGGTCGGTCGGACCGCGCCCGCTCGCGACCAGACAGACCCGCTTGGCGCCGCCCGCCACCCCGGCGGCAGCCGCCTTCGACGCCTCTTCCGGCTTCAGCCAGGTGTACTTGAGGATCTCGGCGGTCGAGCCGAGCCGCTGCGAGCAGTACGAGCAGTCCTCCGGGCACAGACCGGACTTGAGATTGACCAGATAGTTGAGTTTCACCCGCCGCCCGAACCACTGGCGGCGCACCTTGCCCGCGGCAGCGACCACCTCCAGCAGGTCGTCGTCGGAGGTCGCCAGCACGGCGAGCGCTTCTTCGCGGGTCGGCGGCTCGCGCCGCAGGCCCTTCTCCACCAGCGTGTTCAGCAGGTCCATAGGGCCGATCTTCGCCTACGTCCGCACCCTGATGCCAGGGTGGAATCTGACAACTCCGCCACTTCGAAGTGTGGGTATGGCCACACCCTGTCCTGGTCCGGCCGGGTTTAGGGTCTGTGCGCAGCCTACAAAAGGACCTACAGAAGGACCGGACCCATGGAGCAGGACCCGTTCGACTGGACCGGCGAAGCGGCGCGCGCCCGCGAGACGTCGGGCCTGGTCCGTACGCTCCGGCCGCGGCCGGCCGATTCCCCGCTGCTGGACCTCGCGAGCAACGACTATCTGGGCCTCGCCCGGCATCCCGTCACCACCGGCGCGGCCGCCGAAGCGGCCCGCCGCTGGGGCGCGGGCGCCACCGGCTCACGGCTGGTGACCGGCAGCACCGAACTGCACGCCGAACTGGAGGCCGAACTGGCCGCGTTCTGCGGATTCGAGGCGGCGCTCGTCCTGTCGTCCGGTTACGCCGCCAACCTCGCCGCGCTCACGGCGCTGACCGCGCGCGGCTCGCTGCTGGTGTCCGACGCGGGCAACCACGCCTCGATCGTGGACGGCTGCCGGCTCTCCCGCGCGGAGACCGTCGTCGTCCCGCACGCCGAGCCCGAAGCGGTACGCAAGACGCTGGAGGCCGAGCGCGGCAGGCGCGCGCTGGTGGTCAGCGACGGGGTGTTCTCGGTGGACGGCGACGCCGCTCCGCTGGGCGAGCTGGCCGGCGTCTGCCGAAACCTCGGGGCCGCGCTGGTGGTCGACGACGCGCACGGCTTCGGGGTGCTGGGCGCGGGCGGCAGGGGCGCGCTGGACGCGGCCGGTGTCGCGGGCGCGCCCGGGGTGGTCGCCACCCTCACACTGTCCAAGTCGCTCGGCAGCCAGGGCGGTGCGATCCTCGGCCCGGCCCGGGTCGTCGACCATCTGGTCAACGCCGCCCGTACGTTCATCTTCGACACCGGCCTCGCGCCGGCGGCGGTCGGCGGCGCGCTGGCGAGCCTCCGGCTGCTGCGTGCGGAGCCGGCTCTGGCCGCCCGCGCCAGGGAGGTCGCGCGCACCCTGCACGGGCGGCTGACCGCCGAGGGCCTGACCGCCGTACGTCCGGACGCCGCCGTCGTCTCCGTACAGGCGCCGTCGCCCGAGGCGGCGTTCCGCTGGGCGGCGGACTGCCGGGCCGCCGGTGTCTCGGTCGGCTGCTTCCGGCCGCCCTCGGTGCCCGACGGCATCTCCCGTATCCGGCTCACCGCGCGTGCCGATCTGACGGAGCGTCAGATCGACACGGCGGTGCGGACGATCGTGTCGGTCGCCGCTCAGTAGGCCACCACCTCCTCACGCAGGGCCGACACGAAACAGCTCCAGGCTTCGGCGGAGAAGGACAAGTGCGGGCGGGTCACGTTCTTCGAATCACGAACGGCGAGTTCGCCCGCGCCTTTGCGGGCCGTCTCCACGCAGTTGTTCATCCCTACGCTGCGGCTGCTCCGCCGCCACGCTGTGGGGTGTGCGAGGTAAGCGGTCATGATGCTCCCTAAACGCCGTCACCGATCCCGGCGATGAGATCCAGCGAATCCTCGGGCGAAAGGGCGTGCGCCTCCAACGTGCGGAACGCGGCGCAGTACGCCTCAAGGTCTTCTTCCCGCTCCAAATAAAGGCTACTCGTCAAGTGGTCGAGAACGACCAAATCCAGATCGGTAATGTTCGGGAAAGAGAAGATTACGAAAGGCCCGGTGAGGCCGACATAGCCGCCGACGCTGAACGGCAGTACCTGCAGCCGGATGTGGGGGAGTGCGGCGAGTTTCCGCAAGGTCCACAACTGCTCGCGCATCACACCGGGCCCGCCCACCTCACGCCGCAGGACCGCCTCGTCGAGCACCGCGTGCAGCGCCAGCGGATCCGGCGCGCGCAGCACCTCCTGGCGGGCGAGCCGCACCTCCACCAGGGAGTCGACCGTCGTGGCCGGCGGGCCGTCCAGCGCCGCCCGGGTCACCGCCCGTGCGTAGCCGGGCGTCTGCAACAGCCCCGGCACCACCGAGGTCTCCAGCGTGCGCGCCGTGCGGGCCTGCGACTCCAGGCTGATGAAGTCCCGGTACCGGGGCGGGATCACCCCGCCGTACGCCTGCCACCACCCCTGGCCGCCGCCCGCCGCGCCCGCCAAGGTGCCGAGCAGGGAGCGCAATCGGCTGTCGGTGACCCCCAACGCGTCCAACAGCCTGGGCAGATCCGCTTCCTTCACCCCGCTGACGCCCGTCTCGATCCGGCTCACCTTCGACTGGTGCCAGCCGAGCAGCCGCGCCGTCTCGTCGCTGGTGAGACCCGCCTCGCGGCGCAGTCTGCGTAACTCCTCGCCGAGTCTGCGGCGGCGTACCGCCGGACCGTTGCGCATGATCAACTCCCCTTCTCCGCCCCCGTTACGGCCATATCGCGGAGAAGGTATCTTTCGGCCGCCCAAATACGCTCTCGCGTCGCAGAGTTCACCGCTTCGAGCGACAGATATATGCATATCTCGGTGGATTGGTCGGGGCGGAGGCACGATGAGTGACACTCTGACGTGGAGGACGGATCCGGAGCCCTCCGCGCAGTCAACCGTTCTGTGCCGGATATCGGATCCGGCGGGAAAGGGACAGCGTCGTCATGGCAGACCATCAGGAAGCATCCGTCACCCTGCCGAGCGATCCGGTCTCGGTGCCGGCCGCTCGCAGATACGTCGCCGACGTCCTCGCCGAGTGGGGACTGCCCGGCGAGGCGGACACCGCCGAAACGGTCCGCCTGATCGTCTCGGAACTGGCGACCAACGCCGTCCAGCACACCTTCGGCCAGTCACCCACCTTCACGGTGGACATCCGCCTCGAACGCCACGAGCAGCTGCGGATCGGCGTCACGGACAGTCATCCCCGCTGGCCGCAGCGGCTGCCTGCGGCGGTCCAGCAGGACAACGGCCGGGGCATGGTCATCATCCGCTGGCTCGCGGCCGAATGCGGCGGCCGGATGACCGTCGTCCCGACGGCGGAGGGCGGCAAGACGGTCTGGATCGCCCTGCCGTGGCCCGTCGTCGTGCAGACCTGAGCACCGCCGCCCGGTTCAGCGCACCCGGCCGTACCAGACGCTCTTGGACCAGATCCGTTCGAGCCGCACCACGGCGCCCGTCTTCGGCGAGTGCCAGATCTTGCCGCTGCCCGCGTAGATCCCCACGTGGTAGACGCTGCGCCCGGAATGGAAGAACACCAGGTCGCCCTGGCGCCGTCCGGCGGCCGGGACATGCCTGGTGTTGTTGTACTGCTGCTGCGTCGTGCGCGGGAGCTTCTTCCCCGCCTGTTTGTACGAATAGAGCGTCAGCCCTGAGCAGTCGAAGCGTCTAGGACCCGACGCCCCCCACTGATAGGGAGCCCCCTTCTTCGACGCGGCGATCTGCAGCGCCTTGGTCGCCAGCGTGGCGGCATGCGCCTCGGCGGCCGCACCCGGCGCCAGCAGCATGCCGCCGACGGCGACGAGCGTCAGACCCGAGACGGTACGGGCCCGTGAGAGCAAGGACGGGACATGTGTCTGCGCAGTCATGCGCAACCCTTCGTCAGCCGCCTGTGAAGGATGACCTGTCGGGTTCGGGCTGGCGAAGTTGCCCGGCCGCCGCGGCGGCTTCACCCCGAGGGAGACTCGTTTCCGGGCCGTCCCGTACTGCTCGGGTCCTCCACTCCTGCCGATCCACTCATGTCGACCAGGCATCCGGACGGCGGCAGGACTCGGCGTCCGCCCGGACCGCCCCGCCGTGGTGGCGGGGTCTTGCGACCTGTCACCCAGGGATCGTGTCCCGGCACGGGGCGTTTTCCGAGTTGAAATAGTGATATGTGAAATACGTCACTTTTGACCCATCCGGTGATCCGGATGACGATCAGTCGCCGCCCACGCCCCGCCGCCGAGGGCCCCACCTGCGGCGCGAGCGCGGCGCGCCCGGCAAACCTCCGCCGCGTCCCGCAACTCGCGCCCGTCAACCGGTCGTCGCGTCTCCTACGCCGAACGTGCGGGGCGTGTCGCCGTCGGCGCGTCCGAACGGGGGGCGCGGCTCACCGGCCGCCGGCCGGCCCGGGGACGCTCGGTGACGTCTTGCGGTTGCGGACCACGTGGTCGACCAGCCCGTACGCCTTGGCGCCGGCCGCGTCGAAGATCGTGTCCCGCTCGATGTCGACCGCCACCCGCGCGTCGTCCTGGCCGGTGTGGCGGACGAGGATGCCCGCCAGCATGGCCCGCTGGCGCAGCAACTCCCCGGCGTGGATCGCCAGGTCGGACGGCTGGCCCTGGACGGGCTCCTCGAAGCCGGGTTGCTGGAGCACGATCCGGGCGCCCGGCAGCGCCATCCGCTTGCCCGGGGCGCCTGCGGCCAGCAGCACGGCCGCCGTGGAGACGGCCTGGCCGAGACAGGTGGTCTCCACGTCGCAGGTGATCATCTGCAGCGTGTCGTAGATGGCCGACATGGCGCTGATCGAGCCGCCCGGCGAGTTGATGTACAGACAGATGTCCCGGTCGGGCGCCGCGTATTCGAGATGCAGCAGTTGGGCGATCACGTCGTTGGCCGAGGTGTCGTCGAGTGCGGTGCCGAGGAAGACGATCCGCTCCTCGAACAGCTTGGAGTACGGATCGAGCGTGCGGGTCCCGTTGCTGGTCCGCTCGGAGAACTCGGGCAGAACGTAGCGGGCCGAAGGGCGGTTCATGGGCATGGCTCTCCTCATGCGGCGCTCTGTAGAAAATGTACAGGACGTACAACACGTAACATGGGGAGCATGGCCTATGAGATTCCGGTGACGCAAGCCCGGGCAGAGCTGGCAGACCTGATCAACCGCGTCGTCTACGGGGACGAGCGCGTGGTCGTGACCCGGCACGGCAAGCCGCTCGTGGCCCTGGTGTCCGCCGCAGACCTGGCGCGACTTGAGCGCGAGGAGGCACAGGAGGAGCAGCGGGAGCGGGAGGAGGAGCAGGTGATCCGGTCCGTCTCGTCCGTCGGCCAGGGACCCTCCGCTCCCGGCGAACCGGCCCGCTTCGGCATCGCCGCCCACCACCCCGGGCAGCACCGCTCCGAGCACCCGCGTGACCAGCGGTAGAGCATGATCAGTTAACGCGCCGGAAAAACTTCGCCTCTAACCTGCAATGTCCGGCCATCCACGGGCCGGACACGGTGAGGTGGAGACATGCAACTGACCCCGCACGAGCAGGAACGCCTGCTCATCCATGTGGCAGCGGACGTGGCGGAGAAGCGCAGGGCGCGCGGACTGCGGCTCAACCACCCCGAGGCCGTCGCCCTGATCACCTCACACCTGCTCGAAGGCGCCAGGGACGGCCGTACCGTAGCCGAGCTGATGGCCTCGGGCCGTACGGTGCTCGGCCGCGCCGACGTGATGGACGGGATCCCCGAGATGATCCACGAAGTGCAGGTGGAGGCCACCTTCCCGGACGGCACGAAGCTCGTCACCGTCCATGACCCGATCGTCTGACGGGAAGGAACCGCCCGTGATTCCCGGAGAGATCCTGTACGGCGACGGGGACATCGTCCTCAACGACGGCCGCGACGTCACCGCGCTCACCGTCGTCAACGTGGCCGACCGGCCGGTCCAGATCGGCTCGCACTACCACTTCGCCGAGGTCAACCCCGGCCTCGAATTCGACCGGGCCGCCGCGCACGGCAAGCGGCTGAACATCGCGGCGGGCACCGCCGTCCGCTTCGAGCCCGGCATCCCCGTCGACATCACCCTCGTCCCGCTCGCCGGACGGCGTGTCGTCCCCGGCCTGCGGGCACAGACCGGAGGTCCCCTCGATGGCTGAGCTCTCCCGCCCGGTGTACGCCGACCTGTTCGGCCCCACCACCGGCGACCGGGTCCGTCTCGCCGACACCGAGCTGCTCGTCGAGATCGAGGAGGACCGCAGCGGCGGTCCAGGACTCGCGGGCGACGAGGCGGTGTTCGGCGGCGGCAAGGTGATCCGCGAGTCGATGGGCCAGTCCCGTACGACCCGGGCGCAGGGCGCGCCGGACACCGTGATCACCGGCGCGCTCGTCATCGACCACTGGGGCATCGTCAAGGCCGACATCGGCATCAGGGAAGGACGGATCACCGGCATCGGCAAGGCGGGCAACCCCGACACGATGGACGGGGTGCACCCCGATCTCGTCATCGGACCCGAGACCGAGGTCATCGCGGGCAACGGCAAGATCGTGACGGCCGGTGCCGTCGACGCGCACGTCCACTTCATCTCGCCGACCCTGGTCGACCAGGCGCTGTCGGCCGGGATCACCACCCTCGTCGGCGGCGGCACCGGACCCGCCGAGGGCACCAAGGCCACCACCATCACCCCGGGACCCTGGCATCTCGCCCGGATGTTCGAGGCGTTGGAGACCTTTCCCGTCAACATCGGGCTGCTCGGCAAGGGCAACACGATGTCGAGCGACGCCATGCACTCCCAACTGCGCGGCGGCGCCCTCGGATTCAAGATCCATGAGGACTGGGGCGCCACGCCCGCCGTCATCGATGCCTGTCTGCGCGTCTGCGAAGAGACCGGCGCCCAGCTCGCCCTGCACACCGACACACTCAACGAGGCCGGTTTCGTCGCCGACACCCTCGCCGCCATCGCGGGCCGCACCGTGCACGCCTACCACACCGAGGGCGCGGGCGGCGGGCACGCGCCCGACATCATCACCGTCGTCTCCGAGCCGCACATCCTGCCCAGCTCCACCAACCCGACCCGGCCGCACACCGTCAACACCATCGAGGAACACCTCGACATGCTGATGGTGTGCCACCACCTCAACCCGGCGGTCCCCGAGGACCTGGCCTTCGCCGAGTCCCGGATCCGGCCCTCCACCATCGCGGCCGAGGACATCCTGCACGACCTCGGCGCCATCTCGATCATCTCCTCCGACTCCCAGGCCATGGGGCGGATCGGCGAGGTGATCATGCGCACCTGGCAGACCGCGCACGTGATGAAGAAGCGCCGCGGCGCACTGCCCGGAGACGGCCGCGCCGACAACCACCGGGTCCGTCGCTATGTCGCCAAATACACCATCAACCCGGCCGTGGCGCAGGGCCTGGACCAGGAGATCGGCTCGGTCGAGACCGGCAAACTCGCCGACCTGGTCCTCTGGGACCCCGCCTTCTTCGGTGTGAAGCCGCAACTCGTCATCAAGGGCGGCCAGATCGCCTACGCGCAGATGGGCGACGCCAACGCCTCCATCCCGACCCCCCAACCCGTGCTGCCCCGGCCGATGTTCGGCGCGCTGGGCCGGGCGGCCGCGGCCGGCTCGGTCAACTTCGTCGCGCAGGCGGCGCTGGACGACGGACTCCCCGAACGCCTCGCCCTGCACAAGGAGTTCAAGGCGATCTCCAGCACCCGGCAGGTCACCAAGGCCGACATGCGGGAGAACGACGCGCTGCCCCGCGTCGAGGTCGACGCCGACACCTTCACCGTCACCATCGACGGCGAGCCGGTCGAGCCCGCCCCGGCGGTCGAACTCCCCCTCGCCCAGCGTTACTTCCTCTTCTGATGAGCCGCGCGGCGCTGCTGGTCCTCGCCGACGGGCGGTTCCCCGCCGGGGGCCACGCCCACTCCGGCGGCGCCGAGGCGGCCGTCAAGGCGGGGCGGATCCATGACGCCACGTCCCTCGCGGCCTTCTGCCGTGGCCGGCTGCACACCACGGGCCTGACCGCCGCCGCCCTCGCGGCCGCCGCCGCCCACGGCATCGACCCCCTCGCGCTCGACGAGGCCGCCGACGCCCGTACCCCGTCACCGGCCCTGCGGGCGACCGCACGCAAACTCGGCAGACAGCTGATGCGCGCCGCCCGCGTCACCTGGCCGGGCGAGGAGCTGGACGCACTCGCCGCGGCCCGGCCACGCGGCGCGCACCAGCCGGTGGTCCTCGGACTCACGGCGCGCACCGCGGGGCTCACCCCCGAGGACGCCGGGCACTGCGCGGCGTACGAGACGGTCAGCGGCCCCGCCACCGCCGTCGTACGCCTCCTCGGCCTCGACCCGTTCCAGGCCACCGCCGTGCTCGCCCGGCTCGCCCCCGAACTCGACCAGGTCGCCGAACGGGCCGCGCGCGCCGCCTACGACGGCGTCGACGCGCTGCCCGCCGCTTCGGCGCCGCTCCTCGACATCACGGCGGAGGCCCACGCCGCCTGGCCGGTACGGCTGTTCGCCTCGTAACGGGCGTCCCACCGAACACGCACCACCGAAAGAAGGAGCCGCACCATGCATCTCGACCACCCCCAGCCGGGTCCCGGCGCCGTCAGCGCCGACGCCGTACGGCCCGACGGCACCCGGCGCGCCCTGCGCATCGGGCTCGGCGGCCCGGTCGGCTCCGGCAAGACGGCGACCGTCGCCGCACTCTGCCGGGTCCTGCGCGACCAGCTCTCCCTCGCCGTCGTCACCAACGACATCTACACCCGAGAAGACGCCGAATTCCTGCTCCGCAACGCCGTCCTGCCCCCGGAGCGCATCCAGGCGGTCGAGACGGGCGCCTGCCCGCACACCGCGATCCGCGACGACATCTCCGCCAACCTCGAAGCCGTCGAAGACCTCGAACACGCCGTGGGACCACTCGACCTGATCCTCGTCGAGTCCGGCGGTGACAACCTGACGGCGACCTTCTCCAAAGGGCTGGTCGACGCACAGATCTTCGTCATCGACGTCGCGGGCGGCGACGACATCCCGCGCAAGGGCGGCCCCGGTGTCACCACCGCCGACCTGCTCGTCATCAACAAGACCGACCTCGCGCCGCACGTCGGCTCCGACCTCGGCAGGATGGCCCGCGACGCCAAGGAACAGCGCGGCGAACTCCCCGTCGTCCTCACCTCGTTGAAGTCGCTGCACGGCGCGCCCGGCGAGGCGCTCGACGGGGTGCGGCCCGTCGCCGACTGGGTACGCGCACAGCTCACGGCCTGGGCCGCGTGAGCGTCCGGGCCACCGCCCGGATCGTCGCCACCCCGGACGGGCTGCCCGTGCTGCACGGCGAAGGACCGCTCGCCCTGCGCCGCACCCGCGCCACAGGCCCCGGTATCCGGGTCACCCTCGTCGGCGCGATGACAGCGCCGCTCGGCGGCGACCGGCTCACCGTCGAGGTGGACGTACGGGACGGCGCGGTGCTGACCGTGGACGCGGCGGCCGCGACGGTCGCGCTGCCCGGCCGCACCCCCGAACACGCCCGCTACGACCTGCGGTTGACGGTCGGCGACGGCGCCACGCTCAACTGGCTGCCCCAGCAGATCATCTCCGTGCACGGCAGCGACCTGCGCACCCGCACCCAGGCCGACATCGCGGCCGGCGGCCGGCTCGTCCTGCGCGAGGAACAGATCCTGGGCCGACACGGCGAGGAGTCCGGCACCCTCACCAGCAGGCTCGCCGTCCGCTACGCCGGACGCCCGCTCCTCGACCAGGAGGTGGCCTACGGTCCTGGCGCACCCGGCGGCTGGGCGGGCCCCGCGGTCCTCGGCGGCCACCGGGCCGCGGGCCAGCTGCTGTTCGCCGGGCCGGAGTTCGCGGAGAAACCGCGGGAGACCCGGCTGCTCGGCGACGCGGCCGTCCTCACCCCGCTCGCGGGCCCCGGCGCGCTGGTCACAGCCGTGGCACCGGACGCCAGACTGCTGCGCCGGGTGCTCGACGAGGCGTTGTACGACGGCTGAAAAGGTCAGTGCGGCAAAAAAGTTCTTCCACAGCCTGTACCCAGCAAGGTCACAGACGAAAGGATCCCGGGGAGCCCAACGGACATGCGCTGCCACGAGCGGCGCACCACACAGGGGGAGGATCCACTTGAGACGTACAGCAGTGCTCGGTTCGGCCGGCACTCTGCTCGCGGGCGCGCTCATAGCCGGCGCCGTGGCCGCCCCGTCGGCCACAGCCGACGGACGCCATCACGACAACTCCGCAGCGTACGGGGCGAAGATCGCCGCCGAGCGGGCGGCGAAGAAGGGCATCGCCTGGCAGGAGTGCCCCGCCGACTGGGGCATCGCCAAGGGCATCCAGTGCGGCTGGGTGAGCGTTCCGCTCGACTACACCAAGCCGAACGGCAAGCAGATCAAGCTCGCCGTCGACCGGATCGGCAACACCGGTACGGCCAAGGAGCGCCAGGGCGCGCTCATCTACAACCCGGGCGGCCCCGGCGGCTCCGGCATGGCGTTCCCCGCCAGGGTCGTCAACAAGAACGCCATCTGGGCGAGCGCGGCGAAGGCGTACGACTTCGTCGGCTTCGACCCGCGCGGCGTCGGCCACTCCGCGCCCATCTCCTGCATCGACCCGCAGGAGTACGTCAAGGCGCCGAAGCTGGACCCGCGGCCCGGCAGCGAGGCGGACAAGCGCGCGCAGCGCAAGCTCGCCGCCGAGTACGCGGACGGCTGCAAGGAGCGCAGCGGCTGGATGCTGCCGCACATGACGACGCCCAACACCGCACGTGACCTGGATGTCATCAGGGCCGGGCTCGGCGAGAAGAAGCTCAACTACCTGGGTGTCTCCTACGGGACGTACCTGGGCGCCGTCTACGGCACGCTCTTCCCCTCGCACGTGCGGCGCATGGTCGTCGACAGCGTCGTCAACCCGTCGAAGGAGAAGATCTGGTACCAGGCCAACCTGGACCAGGACGTCGCCTTCGAGGGCCGGTTCGCCGACTGGATGACCTGGGTCGCCAAGAACGACGCGGTCTTCCACATCGGGACGACCAAGGCGCAGGTCGCGGCGGAGTACGAGACGCTGCGCGCCGCCGCCAAGAAGGCGCCGTTCGGCGGGGTCGTCGGCCCCAACGAGCTGGACGTGCTGTTCCAGGGCGCCGCGTACTACGACTCCAGCTGGGTCCCGACCGCGGACGTCTGGAGCAAGTTCCGGGAGGGCGACACCCAGGCACTGGTCGACGCGGCCGGTCCCGACCTGTCGAACACGGCGGGCAACATCTCCGCCGAGAACGGCAACGCGGTGTACACCGCCGTCGAGTGCGCCGACGCCAAGTGGCCCACGAGCTGGCAGAAGTGGGACCGGGACAACACCCGGCTCAACCGCGACTACCCGTTCCTCACCTGGGGCAACGCCTGGCTGAACCTGCCGTGCGCGACCTGGGGTGTCAAGCAGCAGACCCCGGTGACGGTGAAGACCGGCAAGGGCCTGCCGCCGGTGCTGATCGCGCAGTCCACCCGGGACGCGGCCACGCCGTACGCGGGCGCCGTCGAACTGCACAAGCGGTTCAAGGGCTCGCGGCTGATCACGGAACAGGACGCCGGATCGCACGGCATCACCAACCTGGTGAACCCGTGCATCAACGGCAAGGTCGAGGCGTACCTGCTCAAGGGCACGCTCGACCGGCACGACGCGACGTGCGGCCCGCACGCCACGCCGGTGCCGTAGGACGCCGCGGTAAGAGCGTCAGCCAGTACGGCGGGGGCGTCCGGCGCGAGCCGGGCGCCCCCGTTTCTGTCCGGTCTGCTCGGCCTTCACATCGGCCGCGTAGCGGTCCACGTACTCCTGCCCGGACAGCGCGAGGATCTCGTACATGATCTCGTCGGTGACCGCGCGGATCGCCGCCTTCTCGTTCTCCAGGCCCGCGTAGCGGGAGAACTCCAGCGGCTTGCCGAAGCGGATGGTGACCCGGCCGATCCGGGGGAGCTTGCGCCCGGGGGGCTGCAGCTCGAACGTGCCCACCATGGCGCACGGCACCACCGGCACCCCGGCGCTGATCGCCATCACGGCGACCCCGACCTTGCCCTTGTAGAGGCGGCCGTCGTGCGACCGGGTGCCCTCCGGGTAGATCCCCAGCAGCTCCCCCCTGGAGAGCACCCCCAGCCCCTCACGGATGGCCGCCTTGCCCGCCTCCTTGCCGGAGCGGTCCACCGGGATCTGACCGATGCTCCGGAAGAAGAACGCGGTGAGCCGGCCCTTGGGGCCGCGCCCGGTGAAGTACTCCGCCTTGGCGAGGAAGGTGATGCGGCGTTTGAGCATCGTCGGCATCAAGAAGTGGTCGGAGAACGAGAGATGGTTGCCGGCGACGATCGCCGCCCCGTCCGCCGGGATGTGTTCCAGACCCTCGATCCGCGGCCGGAACAAACCTCGCAACAGCGGGCCTAGCAGGACGTACTTGAGCACGTAGTAGAACACGGCGTTGTGCTCCTCACTCTGCCGGACCGGGACCGAGTGGTCCTCGCACAGGTTCATCGACCATACTGCCCGCCGTGGAGCGCATCGATCCGAAAATCCAGCCCGTACCCGCAGCGGGGACCGATCCCGGATACATCCCTGGGCTCATGGCACCCCGTACCGCCGAGGAGGCCGACGACACCGTCCCCGAGGAAGCGCCGCAGGACGCCGCCGAGCAGGAGGCCGGGAGCCCGGCAGCGGGAGAGCCCGGCGCCGAAGAACCCGCCGCCGCGGAACCGGCCGCAGGGGAGGCCGACGACGACGTGCCGCCGGCCGCCGACGCAGCCGGAGGGCCCGTCTTCGAGGTCAGCGACCGGCGCAGCTCGATGTCCGCCGACCGTTCCGGGGTCCGGCTCCAACTGGACGGCGAAGAAGCGGAGTTCCGCTGGGACGAGATCGGCGCCGTCGAAGTCGGCAGCCCCCGCTTCGGGCGCCGGTTCGCCGTCACGGTCCACACCACGGACCGCCACTCGTACGAGGCGGACGTCGAGGCACCCGCCAGGAGCAGCCTCAAGGAGTGGGAGGCCGAACTGGACGCGGTTCTGGACGCCTACTTCGAGGAAGCCTGACTCCTCCCCGGGACCCCCCGGCACCCGGACGGACCCGTCCCGGTGGCCGGGGCTCAGGGCCTGCTGTCCACTGGGGCTGGCGGCCCCGCCTGGGCCGGCCTCGCGCTGCCCGCACGGGGTGGCCGGACGGACCCAGAGGAGTCCCTGAATGAGACAGCACACCAGGACAGTCACAGCGACGGCCGCCGCCCTGCTGTTCGCAGCGGCGGTCGCCGGGTGCTCCGGCAGCGGCAGTGACAACGACAGCCACACCACCGGCAGCCACGACAGCGGCCGCAAGGTCGAGGTGGCAGCGTCCGCCTCCGCCTCTGCCTCCGCTTCGGCCACGTCAGCGGCGAAGCCCACCCTGTCCGTCGCGAAGGGGTCGCTCGGCAAGATCCTGGTCGACGACAAGGGCCGGACGCTGTACCTGTTCGAGAAGGACACCAAGACCAAGTCGAACTGCACGGGCGCGTGCGCCACGGCGTGGCCGCCGCTGACCGACAAGACCAAGCCGACGCTGGGCAGCGGCCTCAAGGCCAACCTGCTCACGACGATCACCAGGGACGGCGGCCTCAAGCAGGTGACGTACAACGGTCACCCGCTCTACCGGTTCCAGGGCGACACGAAGGCCGGCAACACCAACGGCCAGGGCCTCAACAACTTCGGCGCCAAGTGGTACGTCGTGGACCCGTCGGGCAAGAAGATCACCAAGAACGCGCAGAACAGCGGCGGAACCGGTTACTGACCCCCGGCCAGTGCGGCCGGTCCGGCCGACGAGCGTTTCGGAGACCTCATGCTGTTGTCACTTCACACCGGCCGGGCACGGTTCGCCGCCGTCGCCTCCGCCGTCTGTCTGACCGCCCTCGTCGGCTGCTCCGACAGCAACGGCGGTGGCAGCGGTGACAGTTCGTCAACTCCCGCCGCCACCACCGCCGTACCGAGCCCGTCCGGCAGTTCGTCCTCCTCGGCGCAGCCGGGGAAGACGGCGGCGAAGGTCGTCATCAAGAACTTCAAGTTCAAGCCCTCCACACTGAGCGTGGCGCCCGGCACCAAGGTCACCGTCACCAACTCGGACACGACGACGCACACCATGACGGCGACCAAGGGCAAGGCCTTCAACACCGGCGACATCGCGGTGGGCAAGACCGTCACCTTCACCGCACCGTCGAAGTCGGGCGCCTACCCGTTCGACTGCACGATCCACCCGTTCATGACGGGCACACTCACCGTCAAATAACCCGGTCCCCGCCGCCGGCCGGCGGCTCGAATGGAGCAGCCATGCCGTCATCGACCTCCGGTCGTTTTCTGCGGGGAACAGCCCGGGTGCTCGCCGCCGCGGGACTCGCGGTCGACGCCTATCTGCATGCCCATCTGGCCGACAGGTACGACGCGATCACGACGACCGCGATCAGCCAGGGCACCCTCTTCCGCATCGAGGCGGGCGCCGCCGCGCTGGCGGCGCTGCTCGTACTGGTGTGGCGGCGGGTGCCCGGTGACGTCTTCGCCTGGTCGGTCGCGGCAGGCGGCCTCGCGCTCCTGCTGGTGTACCGCTACGTCAACGTCGGGGAACTCGGCTGGTTCCCGAACATGTACGAGCCGATCTGGTACGGCCAGAAACGGCTCACCGTCATCGCCCAGGCGGTGACCATCGTGACCACCGTCTATCTGCTGATCTTCCGGCCGCACCGCGACGCCGCCACCGCGGGCGGCGGCGGCTCGCGGCACGGCCACGGCCGGCGCCGGCGCACCTGACGTACCGGGGCGAATTCACCTGATCGCAATGAAACGATCTCGACACACACCCCCACCAGGTGTAATTCTCGCGCCATGCACCTCAGCGCCCGGGCCTGGCTGCCCGCCGTCCTCGTCATAGCCGCCGGCGCGGCCGCCGGCTGCGCCCCGCAGGAGTCGTCCACGTCCACGGACGCCTCCTCCTCGTCCGCCGCTTCCCCCGCCGCCGGCTCCTGCGCCAAGGGACAGCTGGCGACCGCCACCAAGGGGAAGCTGACCGTAGGGACGGACAAGCCGGCGTACGCGCCCTGGTTCCAGGACGACGACCCGGCGAACGGCAAGGGCTTCGAGTCCGCGGTGGCCTACTCCGTCGCGAAGGCGCTCGGCTACGGGAAGGACCAGGTCGTCTGGCAGACCGTGCCGTTCAACAACTCCTTCGCACCGGGCGCGAAGAAGTTCGACTTCGACATCAACCAGGTCTCCATCAGCGACGAGCGCAAGCAGGCCGTCGACTTCTCCTCCGGGTACTACGACGTCCGCCAGGCCGTCATCGCGCTCAAGTCCTCGCCGTACGCCAAGGCGAAGAGCGTCGCCGACCTCAAGGGCGCGAAGCTCGGCGCCCAGGTCGGCACCACCAGCCTCGACACCGTCAACGAGATCATCAAGCCGACCCAGAAGCCGGCCGTCTTCCAGAAGAACGACTTCGCCAAGTCCGCGCTGAACAACAAGCAGGTCGACGCCATCGTCGTCGACCTGCCCACCGGCTTCTACATCACATCGGCCGAGGTCACCGACGCGAAGGTGGTCGGCCAGTTCGCCCAGGCGTCGGGCACACCCGAGCAGTTCGGCCTCGTCCTCGACCGGGAGAGCACACTGACGGGCTGCGTCACGGCGGCCGTCGACGGACTGCGCAAGGACGGCACGCTCGCCGCCCTGGAGAAGCAGTGGCTGTCCGAGGCCGTGGACGCGCCGGTGCTCAAGTGACCGAGGAATCCGCCGTCCGCGAGGCCTACACACCCTCGCGGCGGCGGCTGGAACGCGAACGGTACAAGCGGGCGAGAAGCCGCCGTGCCACCGGCGTGGCCACCCTCTCCACACTGGTGACGGCGGCCGTGCTGTACTTCGTCATCACCGGATCGCCGGGCTGGCAGCGCACCCGTGAGGTCTTCTTCAGCGGCAAGTACGCCAGGATCGCGCTGCCCGACGTCCTCGAAGGACTGCTGCTCAACCTGAAGCTGCTCGCCATCTGCGGTGTGTGCGTCCTGGCTCTCGGGCTGCTGCTGGCCGTCGCCCGCACCCTGCGCGGCCCCGTCTTCTTCCCGCTGCGCGCCCTCGCCACGGCGTACACCGACTTCTTCCGCGGACTGCCCCTGATCATCTGCCTGTTGGTCATCGTCTTCGGTGTACCGGCACTGCGGCTGCAAGGGGTGCCGACCGACCCCGTGGTGCTCGGCGGCGCCGCCCTCGTGCTGACCTACTCCGCCTACGTCGCCGAGGTCTTCCGGGCCGGCATCGAATCCGTACACCCCTCCCAGCGCGCCGCCGCCCGCTCGCTCGGGCTGTCCTACGCCAAGACCCTGCGCTACGTGGTGCTGCCGCAGGCGGTGCGGCGCGTCATCCCGCCGCTCCTCAACGATCTCGTGTCGCTCCAGAAGGACACCGGACTCGTCTCGATCGCCGGCGCCGTCGACGCCGTCTACGCGGCCCAGATCCTCTCCGGCAAGTACTTCAACTTCACGCCGTACGTCGTCGCCGGACTCGTCTTCGTCGCGCTCACCATCCCGATGACCCGCTTCATCGACTGGCTGACCGCGCGGACCGACCGCAGGCGCGCCCAGGGAGGCACCGTATGACCGCCGACGCCACGCCGGTGCTGCGGCTCGACGCCGTACGCAAGACCTTCGGCGACGGCCGGGTCGTGCTGCGCGACGTCAGCCTCGACGTACCACCGCACACGGTGACCGCCCTGATAGGTGCCTCGGGCTCCGGGAAGTCCACACTGCTGCGCTGCGCCAATCTGCTGGAGGAGATCGACGACGGGGCGATCTTCCTCGACGGCGAGGACATCACCGACCCGCGGACCGACCCCGACGCGGTGCGCCGCAGGATCGGCGTGGTGTTCCAGTCGTACAACCTCTTCCCGCACATGACCGTCCTGCAGAACGTCACCCTCGCCCCGCGCCGGGTCCTCGGCACACCGCGCGAGGAGGCGACGGCGCGGGCCATGGAGCTGCTGGTCAGACTGGGGCTCGGGGACAAGGCGCAGGAGTATCCCGACCGGCTGAGCGGCGGCCAGCAGCAGCGCGCCGCGATCGTACGGGCCCTCGCCGTACGGCCCCGGCTGCTGCTCCTGGACGAGATCACGGCGGCCCTCGACCCGGAGCTGGTCGGCGAGGTGCTGTCGGTCGTGCGGGACCTCAAGGAGGAGGGGATGACCATGGTCCTCGCCACCCACGAGATGGCCTTCGCCCGGGAGGTGGCCGACCAGGTGTGCTTCCTGGACGACGGGGTCGTCCTGGAGCGCGGTACACCGGACGAGGTCTTCGGCGACCCCCGGCAGGAGCGGACGCGGCGGTTCCTCAGCCGGATCGTGGCGGCCGGGCGCTTGTAGGCCGCGCACCCGATTTTCACGGTCCTGATACAGCCCGTGGCAGTGATACTCAGCGGACATCCCCCGGAGTACTGTGAACGTAACGGGGGCGTGTCGCCGTCGGTCGTGTGTACCGGGTTGTCCCCGGTGGCCGGCGAGGTTGGAGGCGTGGGCCTCCGGAAGGCGTGGTCGCCCTATGGATGTGGGTGAGGGGGCGCTGGAGGTGGGGGAAACGACCTATGTGCGCGGCAGATGAGTCTTCGCAGAGCCCGGTAGGAGCGGTCGGCAGGGTTACCGTGCCGATCCCGGACGGGGGACCCGGCGAGGTCCTGGTGGCCGTACGGGGTGGCTCCGAGGCGTACGCGGCGTGGTCCGACCGGCCGATCGGACAACACATCAGGGTAATTGTCACCGACAGCATCTCGGCGCGATCGGTGATGGTGGAGCCCCTTCCGTCCTGAGACCCCGGTGCCCGGATTTTCCCGGGCCCCTGTTCTCCGGACAAACGTGTAGTACGAAACCATGTAGTACGACAGGAGTTTCGCCATGCTGTTCTGGCATGTTCCAGCGCCCAACGAGGCAATGCTGATCTCCGGCTCCAAACGACAGGTCCAGGACACCCAGTTCCGGATCGTCACGGGCCACGGAAGCTTCGTCCTGCCCATCAAGCAGAAGGCCCGCATGCTCTCGCTGGCGCTGCGGGAGGCGGAGATCGCCGAAGACTGCGTGACACAGCAGGGCATCCGGCTGACGGTGCGTGCGGTGACCGTCTTCAAGGTCGGCGACGACGCGGTGTCGATCGCGAACGCCGCCCGGCGCTTCCTGGCGGAGCAGGACCGGATGGAGGAGCTGGTCGGCAGGATCTTCGCCGGTCATCTGCGGTCCATCATCGGCGGCCTGACCGTCGAGCAGATCATCCGCGAGCGGGACAGGGTCGCCCAGGAGGTGAAGGCGGGCAGCCACAGCGAGATGGAGAAGCTCGGCATCGTCGTGGACGCCCTGCAGATCCAGGAGATCGAGGACGCCACCGGCTACATCAACAACCTCGCGGCGCCGCACGCCGCGGCCGTCGCCAGCCAGGCGCGTATCGCCGCCGCCAGGGCGGACCAGGAGGCGGCGGAGCGCGAGCAGCAGGCGGAGGCGCTGAAGGCCGAGTACGAGCGGGACACCTCGATCAAGCGGGCCGGCTTCCAGGCCGAGACCGAACAGGTCAGGGCGCGCGCGGCGCAGGCGGGACCGCTCGCCGAGGCGAAGGCGTCGCAGGAAGTCATCGAGCAGCAGACGGCTCTGGCGGAGCGTCAGGCCCAACTGGCCGCCCAGCGGCTCGAAGCCGAGGTCAGGCGGCCGGCCGACGCGGAGGCGTACCGGCAGCGGACACTGGCCGAAGCGGCCCGCGACCAGGCGAAGTTCGAGGCGGACGGCAGCGCGTACGCCGAACGGACCCTCGCCCAGGCGCAGGCCGACGCGAACAGCGCACGCGCCGAGTCGCTGCGGGACGGCAACCAGGAACTCATCGCCGCCAACCGCATCGTCGAGGTGCTGCCGGCACTGGCCGACGCCGCCGCGCGGGGCATGGCGGACTCGAACCTCACCATCCTCAACGGCACCGACGGTGTCAACGAGATGGCGGCGGGTCTGGTCGGCCAGGGCATGGCCATCCTGAACTCGCTCCAGCGGCGCACCGGTTCGGGCGGCGCGGGTGCGGGCGGCGATACGCCGAACCAGAGCGTGAACGGCAACACACCGGCCCGTACGGGCGAGTCCAGGTAACCGTCGCACAGCAGGAGCCCGGCCCGTCCCCTGCAGGGGATCAGCCGGGCTCCCGCGCGTCCGGGGACGACTCCGGTGGCGCGTCCGGGGGAGTGGCGGCCGGAGCCTCGGCCAGCCGTTTGATGACCGACAGCCGGGCGTCCCAGTCGGCCGCGATCCGGTCCATCCAGCGGGCCGTCGCACCGAGCCCTTCGGGGCGGACCGTGAACCGCGCCTCACGGCCCTCCCTGCGGCCCGCGACCAGGCCCGCCTTGTCCAGTACGGCGAGATGTTTGACGATCGCCTGACGGCTGACCGGCAGCTCCGCCGCGAGGACCGTGGCCGTCGCCTCGCCGTGCGCGGCGAGGGCGTCCAGGATCCTGCGTCTGGTCGGGTCGGCCAGCGCGGTGAGGACGTCCGTCACCGCGTCCTGCGCGGAATCAGCGGTCATTCCCCGGTCACTCCGAGTCGAGCTGGGCGTACTTCTGGATGTTGCCCACCATCTCGGTCCAGCCCTCGCTGTGGCTCGCGTGCGACGCGGCGTGGCTGCGGTCCTCGGGGATGTCGAGGGCGGCGAAGCCGGTCTCCATCACGCGCAGGTGCGTGCCCTCGCCCTGCGGGGTGAGGGTGAACTCCACCAGGGTCGAGTTGGTCTCGTCGGCCACCTGGTCGGGGAAGGCGCTCGCCCAGCGGTACGCGAAGTACCGCGGCGGGTCGACGGTCACGACCGTCGTCCGGAACACCCCGTACTCGCCGTGGTCCAGCACCATGATGCCGCCGGGCCGCAGGTCGACCGGGGTGGGCTTGCCCTGCCCGAACCAGCTGCCGACGTGCTCGGGCTCGGTCAGCACCGCCCAGACGCGCTCGACCGACGCGTCGATGGTGATGTCTCGTTCGATCCGGTCCTCGGACATGGGAAGTCCCTCCACTCGGAAGACAGCCTCTCGGCCTTCACGTGCAACTCCAGAGTTGCACGTGCCGGAGGGACGTGCAACCTTTGGGTTGCACCAAGCGGTCAATGGGTGCGTGTGGCGACCATCCCGATGGTGACCAGGCCGAGCACCACCCAGCCGAACCAGAGCCAGCCGTTGCTGCCGAGCGCCGCCGTGTAGGCGGTCACCATCACCAGTGCACCGACGGTGAGCACACCCATGGTCTTCGTGGATCCGGACATGTCGTCCTCCTCCCGGCCGGGGGCCGTGACTGCCATCCTCACCCGTCACCCGCACTTCGCGCTACTACGGGCCTGTCCGGCCCTGATCCGTCGGCCAGGCCCTACTGCCTCGCCTGCAGCGACGCGAGATACGCGTTGTACGCCGCCAGCTCCTTGTCGCCGTCCCGGTCCGCCGCCCGGTCCGAGCGCTTCGCCTGGCGCTGTTCGGAGCGGTACCACTGGTACACCAGCGCGATCAGCACCAGCACGGACGGGATCTCGCTGAACGCCCAGGCGATACCGCCCGCCGCGCTCTGGTCGGTCAGCGCGTCGATGCCGAGCGAGCCCGGCGGGTTCTTGTACGCGTTGATCATCGGCTCGCTCGCCATCATCAGCGCGATCCCGAAGAAGGCGTGGAACGGCATCCCGGCGAACAGCTCCAGCATCCGCATCACGTAGCCCGGCCGGTGCGGCCCCGGGTCCACCCCCATGATCGGCCAGAAGAAGACCAGACCCACGGCGAGGAAGTGCACCATCATCACGACGTGCCCGGTCTTCGACTCCATCAGGAAGTCGAAGAGCGGGGTGAAGTACAGCCCGTACAGGCTCGCGATGAACAGCGGGATGGTGAAGGCGGGGTGCGTGACCACCCGCATGAACCCGCTGCGCAGGAACGCCAGCAGCAGCTCGCGCGGCCCCTTCCTGCCGCGCGTCGCAGCGACCGGCAGCGCGCGCAGGGCCAGCGTCACCGGAGCGCCGAGCAGCAGCAGGATCGGCGAGACCATGCTGATCACCATGTGCTGCACCATGTGCACGCTGAACATGACCATGCCGTAGTCGTTCAGCCCGGTGCACATCATCAGCGCCACCGTCAGCACGCCGAGCCCGAAGGCCACGGCGCGCGTCACCGGCCAGCGGTCACCGCGCCGCACCAGCCGCGCCATGCCCCAGCCGTACAGGAGGAGCGCCAGCACACAGCCGACCAGGAAGAACGTGTCGGGCGAGTACGCGAGCCCCCGTCCCAGCGTGAACGGCGGCAGATCCATCGTCATACCGTGCCCGCCGTGGTCCATCCGTGAGCTCCCGAGACAGTCCTGATTCGTACCTGTTGTCCGAACCAGACTAGGACCGCCCCGGATCCCCCTCGCGCGCGGGGCCCTCTCAGCCGCGCGTCACAGCACGCACTCCGCCTCGGCGTACCGCTCGGCCGGCACCGTCTTCAGCGTCTCCACGGCCTCCGCCAGCGGCACCATCACGATGTCCGTGCCGCGCAGCGCCGTCAGCATGCCGAACTCGCCGCGGTGCGAGGCCTCGACGGCGTGCCAGCCGAACCGGGTCGCCAGGACCCTGTCGTACGCGGTCGGCGTACCGCCGCGCTGCACATGACCGAGTATCACCGGCCTGGCCTCCTTGCCGAGCCGCTCCTCCAGCTCGATGGAGAGCTGCCGTGCCACCCCGGCGAAACGCTCGTGGCCGTACGCGTCCTTCATGCCGACGTCGAACTCCATCGAGCCCTCGCGCGGCTTGGCGCCCTCGGCGACCACGACGATGGCGAACCGCTTGCCCGCCGAGAAGCGCTTGCCGACCAGCTCGGTCAGCTCGCCGATGTCGAAGGGCCGCTCGGGCACCACGATCGCGTGGGCGCCCGCCGCCATGCCGGAGTGCAGCGCGATCCAGCCGGTGTGCCGCCCCATGACCTCGACGATCAGCACCCGCTGGTGCGACTCGGCGGTGGTCTTCAGCCGGTCCAGCGCCTCGGTCGCGACCCCGACGGCCGTGTCGAACCCGAAGGTCACGTCCGTCGACGCGATGTCGTTGTCGATGGTCTTCGGGACACCGACGATCGGCAGCCCCGCGTCGGAGAGCAGACTGGCCGCCTTGAGCGTGCCCTCGCCGCCGATCGGGATGATCGCGTCGAGACCGAGGTCGGCGACATGGCCCTTGGCCCGCTCCACGCCGTCCCGCAGATGGGCGGGCTGGACCCGGGACGAGCCCAGGATCGTGCCCCCGCGGGCCAGGATCCCGCCCACGGCGTCAAGGTCGAGCTTGCGGTAGTCGCACTCCAGGAGACCCTTCCACCCGTCGTGGAAGCCGATCACCTCGTCGCCGTGGTCGACGACGGCGCGATGCACGACGGACCTGATCACGGCGTTGAGGCCGGGACAGTCGCCGCCGGAGGTGAGCACACCAATTCGCATTGCCCGGATTACCTTTGCAACGTGGGCCGGGGCCGGACCACATCGTCCGGTCTGGTCGCCGCCAGCCTACCGGCGCGAAGCGGCCGGACCGAACCCGCAGTCCGCCTGCTGGACACCTGCTCAGGTGGGTCCAGCAGGCCTCAAGCGGGCGGCCCGGCCGTGGTCCTGCGGCGCTCGTACGACGGTCAGGCGGGCTGTGTCGCCGCGGCCACCCGCTCGGCGCGCAGCGCCTCGAACCACCGGTCGTCCGTCGGCGGCAGCGCGTTGACGTCCAGCGCCAGCTTCAGCAGCAGATCCGCGATCTGCGGGTTCCGCGCCATCACGGGACCGTGCATGTACGTACCGAAGACGGTGCCGTTGAACGCGCCCTCCGTACCGTCCCCCGTACCGTTGCCCTTGCCGAGCCTGACCCGGGCGAACGGCCGCGCGGCGGGGCCGAGATGGGTGATGCCCTGGTGGTTCTCGAAGCCCGTCAGGGGCGGCAGGTTGAGCTGCGGGTCGATGTCGCCCAGCACGTCGCCGACGCACCGCTCGCCCTCGCCCCGGGTGGAGACCACGTCGAGCAGCCCAAGACCCGGCTCGCGCTCACCCAGGTCGTTGATGAACTCGTGGCCGAGGATCTGGTAGCCGGCGCAGACCGAGAAGATGATCGCGCCGTTGGACACGGCGCGGCCGAGCCCGCCGTCCCTGCGCAGCCGCTCGGCCGCCAGTCGCTGCGGGCGGTCCTCGCCGCCCCCGATGAGGTAGATGTCACCGGAGGTGGGGATCGGCTGGTCGCTGCGTACGTCGACGCGGGTGACCCCGAGCCGCCGCTGCCGGGCCCTGCGCTCCACCACGAGGGCGTTGCCCTGGTCCCCGTACGTGCTCAGCAGGTCCGGATAGATCCACACCAGCCGCAGGCTGCTCTCACTCATGCTCGCTCGTCCTTCGTGTCAGTTGCCGACGCGGCGGCGCAGATCCTGGAACGCGGTGTAGTTGGCGATCGCCTCGATACGTCCGGGCGGCGCCGTCCGCACGGCCTCGTCCGGGCTCTCGCACACCCGGAAGTCGAGCCCGGCGACCTCGAGGCGCACCGCGAGGTCCAGCTTGCGGTCGCCGATGACGAAGATCGGGTGTCCGGCGAGCCGGGTGTAGTCGACGTCCCACAGCCACGAGGTGTCCGTACCGTCGGCGCCACGGGCGTTGACGGAGAGGATGACCGGGGTCGGCGGCGGGTCGATGAGGGAGAACGTCTCCAGCCAGCCCGCCGGGTTCTTCGCGAGCAGCAGCCGGATGTCGCGGCCGAGGAACGACACCACGTCGTACCGCCCCGCCACGGCCTGCACCTGCCACATGCGCTCCAGGGCCACCTGCGGCGGTACGCCGAAGGTCGCCGCCACGGCGGCCGACGTCGCCGCGTTCGCCTTGTTGGCGCGGCCCGGCAGCTGGAGGTGGATCGGCCAGGCCGAGCCGTGCGGGTCGAGTACGTGGTCGCCGTGCAGCACCCAGCTGGGGGATGGCCTGCGGAAGCCGCACTCGGCGCAGAACCAGTCGTCCCCGGGGCGCTGCATCACACCGCCGCAGGAGGGGCACGACCAGGCGTCGTCCTTCCACTCCTGGCCGGCCGCCACCCACACCACGTTCGGGGACGAGGAGGCGGCCCAGACGATCAGCGGGTCGTCGGCGTTGGCGATCACGACCGCCTTCGTACCGGCCAGGCCCTCGCGCCACTTCTCGGCGAGCATCCGGGTCTCCGCCGCGCGGTCGAGCTGGTCGCGGGAGAGGTTGAGCAGCGCGATCGCCTTGGGCGTCGTGTCGCGTGCCACCCCGGCGAGATACTTCTCGTCCACCTCGATCACACCGAACCTGGCGTCGGAACCGCCGGCCAGGGCCGAGGTGATGCCGGCCGGCATGTTCGCGCCGAGCGCGTTCGAGACCACGGGCCCCGCGGCGCGCAGGGCTTCCGCGATCAGCCGCGTGGTGGTGGTCTTGCCGTTCGTCGCCGACACCAGGATGACGTCGAGGTGCTGCGCGAGCCGGCCCAGCAGATCGGGGTCGAGTCTCAGCGCCACCTTCCCGCCGATCACCGATCCGCTGCCACGCCCGGCAGCGCGTGACACCGCCGCTGCGGCCTTGCCCGCCGTCACGGCCAGCTTGGCCCGCGGCGACAGCGGGTCCGTGTTGCCTGCCATCGTCCTTGATCCTCCTTGGGTCGGTCCGTGGGTCAGCCTATCGAGATCCGGCCACGGACCCGAACTGCGGCACCGGGCAGAAGACGGAGGTCACAAGGACCGTACCCTGACCGGCATGCGAAACCGCCCGATCCCCGGCAGTACCGGGCGAGTACGAGCCATGCGAATGCTCGGCGACCCGGTGCTGCACGCTCCCTGTGAACCCGTCACGGACTTCGGCCCCGCGCTCGGCGGACTGATCGAGGATCTTTACGCGACGATGTACGCGGCGCGCGGCGTCGGCCTGTCCGCCAATCAGATCGGCGTGGGGCTGCGGGTGTTCGTGTTCGACTGCCCCGACGACGAGGACGTCCGCCATCTCGGACACGTCGTCAACCCGCGGCTCGTCGAGGCGGACGGGGTCGTCGTTCGCGGTCCCGAGGGCTGTCTCTCGCTGCCCGGCATCGAGGCGGGAACCGAGCGGTTCGACCGTGCGGTGGTCGAGGGGTTCGACCGCGAGGGCGGTCCGGTACGGCTGGAGGGCGGCGGTTTCTTCGCCCGCTGCCTGCAGCACGAGTGCGACCATGTGGCCGGCACCGTCTATCCCGACCGGCTCACCGGATGGCGCAAGGCCAAGGTGCTGCGCGCGGCACGCCGGGCGCCGTGGAGCGGCTGACGCACCCCGGTCCTGGCGGTTCAGAAACCGGGGCCGCCCGCGCGGTTGTCCACGCTCGCCAGCCTGCCCCACAGCATGTCCGCCAGGGTGCGCACCAACTGCTCACGCGAGCAGGGCCGTTCACCGAGCCACCAGTCGCCCGCCGCGTGCATCATGCCGACGATGCCATGACCCCAGACGCGGGCGAGCTGCTGGCTGTCGGGGCCGAGGTCGACCCGCTCCTCGATGACGGTGGCCAGCTCCTCGCCGAGCCTGCGCAGCAGCGGCGCCGAATGCCGGCCGACGTCGAACCCGGCCTCGGTCGGCTGGGCGTCCTCGGCCGGATGCATCAGGAAGCGGTACACCTGCGGGCGCGCCTCGATGGCGTACAGGTACGTGTCCAGCGTGGCCTCGACCCGCTGGCGCCGCTCGGCCGGCGCGTCCAGGGCGGCGCGCAGGGCGTCGAGCAGCGCGTCGGTGTGCCGCTTGGCCAGCGCCCGGTACAGGCCGCCCTTGTCGCCGAAGTGCCGGTACAGAATGGGCTTCGTGATGCCCGCCTCGGCGGCGATCGCGTTCATGGACGCCTGGGGTCCGTCGCGGAGCACCACGCGGTCGGCGGCCTCCAGCAACTGGCGCCGTCTCTGCTGGGCCGAGCGCTGCTGCTCGGCCTGCTGTGTGGTCTCCATCGTTTCTCCCCGCCCGTGCGATTTCTGTGCCGCTCCCGCAACGTAACACCCTGCCCGCCGCCCACGCGGATCCGGCCGAACTCTGTTGACATGGCCTACTTGCGGGTAACAGACTGTGGTTACCGCAGGTAACCATCGCGGGTGGGCGCCTCGGGCGACACAGCGCGCGACGCAGCACTGGAGGAGAACATGGCCGAGTTCACGCTCGAACTCAACGACGACCAGAAGCAGGTGCGGGACTGGCTGCACGGCTTCGCCGCCGATGTCGTCCGCCCGGCGGCCGCCGAGTGGGACGAGCGTGAGGAGACGCCGTGGCCGGTCATCCAGGAGGCGGCCAAGCTCGGCATCTACTCGCTCGACTTCTACGCGCAGCAGTTCTTCGACCCCACCGGGCTCGGCATCCCGATGGCGATGGAGGAGCTGTTCTGGGGTGACGCGGGGATAGCGCTGTCGATCGTCGGCACCGGACTCGCCGCCGTCGGCGTCCTCGCCAACGGCACCGAGGAGCAGATCGGCACCTGGATACCGCAGATGTACGGCGACGCCGACGACGTGAAGCTCGCCGCGTTCTGCTCGTCCGAGCCCGACGCCGGCTCCGACGTGGCCGCCATGCGGACCCGCGCCGTGTACGAGGAGGCCACCGACGAATGGGTGCTCAACGGCACCAAGACCTGGGCGACCAACGGCGGCATAGCCAACGTGCACGTCGTGGTCGCCGTCGTCGATCCCGAGCTGGGCTCGAAGGGCCACGCCTCCTTCATCGTCCCGCCGGGCACCCCCGGGCTGGCCCAGGGCCAGAAGTTCAAGAAGCACGGCATCCGCGCCTCGCACACCGCCGAGGTCGTCCTCGAAGACGTCCGGATACCGGGGCACTGCCTGCTCGGCGGCAAGGACAAGCTCGACGAACGCCTCGCCAGGGCCCGCGAGCGGGCCGCGGCCGGCGGCGAGCGGATGAAGAACGCGGCCATGGCCACCTTCGAGGCGTCCCGCCCCGCCGTCGGTGCCATGGCGGTCGGCACGGCGCGCGCCGCGTACGAGGTCGCCCTCGACTACGCCACCACCCGCACCCAGTTCGGCCGCCCCATCATCGACAACCAGGGCATCGCCTTCCAGCTCGCCGACATGCGCACCCGGATCGACGCGTCGCGGCTGCTGGTGTGGCGGGCGTCCTGGATGGCGAGCGCGGGAAAGCCGTTCACCTCGGCCGAGGGCTCCATGTCGAAGCTGTTCGCCAGCGAGACCGCGAAAGCCGTCACCGCCCAGGCCGTACAGATCCTGGGCGGCAACGGCTTCACCCGCGAATACCCGGTCGAGCGGATGCACCGGGACGCGGCGATCTACACGATCTTCGAAGGGACCAGCGAGATCCAGCGCCTGGTGATCGCCCGCACCATCTCGGGCGTGCAGATCCGCTAGGGCGTACGGAGAAGGCGGCGGTCAGGCGGGGAGCTGCGCCTCGATCGCGGAGACGACCTCGGGGGCGTCCGGCTCGGTGCGCGGGCGGATCCGGGCGACGACCTCGCCCTGCGGGGAGAGCAGGAACTTCTCGAAGTTCCACGAGACGTCCCCGGCCTCGCCCGCGCCGTCCGTGGTCTTCGTCAGCTCCACGTACAGCGGGTGCCGGCTCTCCCCGTTCACGTCCGTCTTCTCCAGCATCGGGAAGGTGACCCCGTACGTCGCCGAGCAGAACGTCTGGATCTCCTCGGCCGTACCGGGCTCCTGTCCGGCGAACTGGTTGCTCGGCACGCCGAGGACGGTGAAGCCCCGGTCGCCGTAGGTCTTCTGAAGCTGCTCAAGTCCGGCGTACTGCGGGGTGAGCCCGCACTTGGAGGCCACGTTCACCACCAGCACGGCCTTGCCCCGGTACTCGGCCAGAGAAGTGGGCTCGCCGGCCAGGGTGCGCAGCGGGATGTCGTACAGCGCCATCGGAATCTCCTCGGTACTCAGTAGTCCTTCCAGTGTGGACCCAGGAGATCGAAGGCCGTGAACAGGCCCCCCGCCCGGCTCAGAGCTGACCCACCGACGTCACCCGGACGACGGCGAGACCCTCCTCGTCCGAGGCCGCCAGGTCCACCTCGGCGCTGATACCCCAGTCGTGGTCGCCCTTCGGGTCGGCGAAGGTCTGGCGCACCCGCCAGAGGCCGTGGGCCGCGTCCTCCTCGATGGCCAGCAGCTTCGGGCCGCGGGCGTCCGGGCCGGTGCTCATGTCCTCGTACTCGTCCCAGTACGCGTCCATCGCCTCGCCCCACTTGTCGGCGTCCCAGCCCGACTCGGCGTCCAGCTCGCCCAGTTCACCGACCTTGTCCAGCGCCGCCAGCTCGACCCTGCGGAACATGGCGTTGCGGACGAGCACCCGGAAGGCACGCGCGTTGGCGGTGACCGGCCTGACCTGGTCGGCCTTCTCCTGGGCCTGCTCGGCCGTGTCCACCTCGGGATTGGCCAGCTGCTCCCACTCGTCGAGGAGGCTGGAGTCGACCTGCCGGACCATCTCACCGAGCCACGCCGTGAGGTCCTCCAGATCCTCCGACTTCAGATGGTCCGGAATGGTGTGTTCCAGTGCCTTGTACGCGCCGGCCAGATAGCGCAGCACGATGCCCTCGGTGCGGGCCAGCTCGTAGTGCGAGGTGAACTCCGTGAAGGTCAGGGCGCGTTCGTACATGTCACGGATGACCGACTTGGGGGAGACCGGGTGGTCGCCGACCCACGGATGGCTCGTGCGGTACGTGTTGTACGCGTGCACCAGCAGCTCTTCCAGCGGCCTCGGGTACGTGACGTCCTGGAGCCGCTCCATCCGCTCCTCGTACTCGATGCCGTCGGCCTTCATCTGGCCGACCGCCTCGCCGCGCGCCTTGTTCTGCTGCGCGGCGAGGATCTGCCGCGGGTCGTCCAGGGTCGACTCGACGACCGAGACCATGTCCAGCGCATAGGAGGGGGAGTCGGGGTCCAGCAGCTCGAAGGAGGCCAGCGCGAAGGTCGAAAGCGGCTGGTTCAGCGCGAAGTTCTGCTGGAGGTCGACGGTGAGCCGGACGATCCTGCCCTCGGCGTCCGGTGTCTCCAGGCGCTCCACCACACCGCCGTCCAGCAGCGACCGGTAGATCGCGATGGCCCGCCTGATGTGCCGCAACTGCTGCCTGCGCGGCTCGTGGTTGTCCTCCAGCAGATGGCGCATCGCCTCGAAGGCGTTGCCGGGACGGGCGATCACCGACAGCAGCATCGTGTGTGTGACCCGGAAGCGTGAGGTCAGCGGCTCAGGGTCGGAGCCGATGAGCTTGTCGAAGGTGGTCTCCGACCAGGCGACAAAGCCCTCCGGCGCCTTCTTGCGCACCACCTTGCGGCGCTTCTTCGGATCGTCCCCCGCCTTGGCGAGCGCCTTCTCGTTCTCCACCACGTGCTCGGGCGCCTGCGCCACCACGAGCCCCGCCACGTCGAACCCGGCGCGGCCCGCCCGGCCGGCGATCTGGTGGAACTCCCGCGCGCGCAGGGTGCGCACGCGGGTGCCGTCGTACTTCGTCAGGGCGGTGAACAGCACCGTACGGATGGGGACGTTGACGCCGACGCCCAGTGTGTCCGTACCGCAGATCACCTTCAACAGGCCTGCCTGCGCCAGCTTTTCGACCAGCCGGCGGTACTTGGGCAGCATGCCCGCGTGGTGCACGCCGATGCCGTGGCGGACGTAACGCGACAGGTTGCGGCCGAACTTGGTGGTGAAGCGGAAACTGCCGATCAGATCGGCGATCTTGTCCTTCTCCTCCCGGGTGCACATGTTGATGCTCATCAGCGACTGGGCACGCTCGACGGCCGCCGCCTGGGTGAAGTGCACGATGTACACCGGGGCTTGCCGGGTCTCCAGCAGCTCGGTCAGCGTCTCCGTGATCGGCGTCAGACGGTACTCGTACGACAGCGGCACCGGGCGGGTCGCCGACCGTACGACGGAGGTCGGCCGGCCCGTACGCCGGGTCAGATCCTCCTCGAACCGCGACATGTCACCGAGCGTCGCCGACATCAGGATGAACTGGGCCTGCGGCAGTTCCAGCAGCGGGATCTGCCAGGCCCAGCCGCGGTCCGGCTCGGCGTAGAAATGGAACTCGTCCATGACGACCTGGCCGATGTCGGCGTGCTTGCCGTCACGCAGCGCGATGGAGGCCAGCACCTCCGCCGTACAGCAGATGACGGGCGCGTCGGCGTTGACGGAGGCGTCGCCGGTCAGCATGCCGACGTTCTCGGTGCCGAAGAGTTTGCACAGGTCGAAGAACTTCTCCGAGACCAGCGCCTTGATCGGCGCGCTGTAGAAGGTGACCTTGTCCTGGGCCAGCGCCGTGAAGTGCGCACCCGCCGCGATCAGGCTCTTTCCCGACCCGGTGGGGGTCGAGACGATCACGTTGGCTCCCGAGACCACCTCGATCAGCGCCTCCTCCTGAGCCGGGTAGAGCGCGATGCCCTGGCCTTCGGTCCAGGAGGAGAACGCCTCGAAGAGGGCATCGGGGTCGGCATCCGGCGGCAGCTGATCGATGAGGGTCACCACCCCATCTTGCCTGCCTTCCGCCCGGATGAGGGAACCGGACGACGCCGCGAAGATCATGGAAGGTAGCCTGCGGTCTCAACTGACCATGAATAACAACTGCAATGGGGCGGGTACGACGATGATGGGACCGGCACACTCACTGTCAGGGGCGGCGGCCTGGCTGGGGGTGGGTGCGGCGGCGGCAGCCGCAGGACACAGCATGCCGTGGCCGGTACTGGCCGTGGGCGCCCTGATATGCGCGGGCGCCGCGCTCGCCCCCGATCTGGACCACAAGGCGGCGACCATCTCGCGTGCTTTCGGACCCATCTCACGCGGGCTGTGCGAGATCGTCGACAGGATGTCGACCGCCGTCTACAAGGCGACGAGGAAGAAGGGCGACCCGCGCAGGAACGGCGGCCACCGCACCCTGACCCACACCTGGTTGTGGGCGGTCCTGGTCGGCGCTGGGGCCTCGGGTCTCGCGATCGTCGGCGGCCGCTGGGCGGTCCTCTTCATCCTCTTCGTGCACATGGTGCTGGCCGTGGAGGGGCTGCTGTGGCGGGCGGCGCGGATGTCGAGCGACGTCCTGGTCTGGCTGCTCGGCGCGACCAGCGCGTGGATGCTGGCGGACATCCTGGACGAGCCGGGCAACGGCGCGCACTGGCTGTTCACCGGGGTCGGTCACGAGTACGTCTGGCTGGGGCTGCCGATCATCCTCGGCGCGCTCGTGCACGACATCGGTGACGCGATAACCGTCTCCGGCTGCCCGATCCTGTGGCCCATCCCGCTGGGCCGTAAGCGCTGGTACCCGATCGGGCCGCCGAAGTTCATCCGCTTCAGGGCGGGCGCCTGGGTGGAGATCAAGGTCCTGATGCCCGCGTTCATGGTGCTGGGAGGGGTCGGCGCCGCGGCGGCGCTGGGCGTGTTCTGACCCGGCGCCGCTCGCGCGTCAGCCGGCCGACAGGTCGGACATGTCGAGCACGAAGCGGTAGCGCACGTCGTTACGGCCGAGCCGGTCCAGGGCGTCGTTCACCCGCGCCGAGGGCAGCAGTTCGATATCGGCCGTGACGCCGTGCTCCGCGCAGAACTCCAGCATCGCGGCGGTCGCCGGCGTACCGCCGCTGCCGGCCGACGTGAGCTTCTTGCGGCCGGCCAGCAGGTCCATCGTCTCCACAGCGACGGGGCCCAGATACCCGACCTGGCTGAGGGTGCCGTCCATGGCCACCAC
Organism: Streptomyces sp. NBC_00370; assembly: GCF_036084755.1. Taxonomy (NCBI): domain Bacteria; kingdom Bacillati; phylum Actinomycetota; class Actinomycetes; order Kitasatosporales; family Streptomycetaceae; genus Streptomyces; species Streptomyces sp. NBC_00370. The sequence continues at coordinate 1,261,031 of NZ_CP107968.1, read as the reverse complement.
GCGCAGATACGGGCCGAGGTCGTGGACGGCCGAGATGGTGTCGATGACGACGTCGAAGCGGTCACGCGCCTCGGCCATCCGCGCCTCGTCCGTGGAGACCAGCAGATCGTCGGCGCCCAGCTTGCGGGCGTCGTCCGCCTTGTCCGCCGTGCGGCTGATGACCGTCGTCCGGGCGCCGAGCGCCACGGCGAACTTGACCGCGAGATGGCCGAGCCCACCGAGCCCTGCCACGGCGACCCGGGTGCCGGGGCCCACGCCGAGGGCGCGCAGCGGCTCCCACACGGTGATTCCGGCGCACAGCAGCGGGGCCGCCGCGGCCGGGTCGAGGCCGGCGGGCAGCGCGTAGACGAAGCGGTCGCGTACGACGTACTCGCGTGAGTAGCCGCCGAGGGTGGTCGAGCCGTCATGGCGGTCGGTGCCGCTGTACGTCAGGGTCGGGAACTCCCGGCAGAAGTTCTCCTGCCCCGCCTCGCACATGACGCACACGCCGCACGAGTCGACGATGTTGCCCACGGCCACCGGGTCGCCCACCGCGAAACGGGTGACCTCGGGGCCGACCTCGGTCACGGTCCCGGTGAACTCGTGGCCCGGCACCAGCGGCGCGTCCTGCGCACCGGTACGGGCGGTCAGGGCGTGCAGATCGGTGTGGCAGACACCGCAGAAGTCCACCTGTACGGCGATGTCGTCGGGGCGCAGCTCGCGGCGCTCCAACGGGGTGCGGCGCAGCGTCGCGCCGGGTCCTTCGGCGCGCCAGCCAACTGTGGTCCTCATGCCAACTCCTCAAACAGACTGTTCGGTCTGTTTCAGCGTAGGCCCATCGGGGCCGCCAAGCAAACCAACTGTTCTGTTTGGTAAAGTGGCGGACATGGCCGACCAGTCCCTGACCGCGCGCGGCGCCGCGACCCACAAACGCATCCTCGACGTGGCGACCGTGGAGTTCGCCGAGCACGGGATCGCCGGGGCGCGGATCGAGCGGATCGTGGCGGCGGCCCGCACCAACAAGGCGCAGCTCTACGCCTACTTCGGCAACAAGGAAGGGCTGTTCGACGCGATCTTCTTCGGCATGATGGAGCGGATCGTCAACGTCGTCCCCATCGACGCGGGCGACCCCGGCGACCTCGCCGACTGGGCCGTACGCCTCTACGACGAGTACCTCGCCCGCCCCGACCTCATCCGGCTCGCCACCTGGGCGCGCCTGGAGCGTCGCCCGGCGGGGCACCTCGTCGAGGAACACGAACGCCTCGATCAGCGCAAACTGCGGGTCATCGCCGAGGCACAGGCGGCGGGGCTGGTACGGCAGGGGAACCCGTTCGACCTGATGGCCATGGTCATCGCGATGTCCATGGCCTGGTCGCCGGTCAGCAACGTCTACGCGGCGACCGCCGAAGAGCCGGCCGAGGTGCACGAACAGCGCCGGGCACTCCTGCGCGAGAGCGTCAGACGTGCCACGGCGCCGGCCGACGCCGCGTCACCGCCGGTGTGACCACGCAGCGAGAGGACGGGGCCCGACCACGGCGCGAGCCCCGCCCCGAGGGCGGACGACGATACTTCGCGGACACTCCCTAGCCGTGCCAGGAGCGCCACAGCGCCGCGTACGCCCCGTCCGCCGCCACCAGCTCGTCGTGGCTGCCCAGTTCGCTGATCCGGCCCTGCTCGACCACCGCGATCACATCCGCGTCATGCGCCGTGTGCAGCCGGTGCGCGATCGCCACCACCGTGCGCCCTTCGAGGACCCGGGCCAGTGAGCGCTCCAGATGCCGGGCGGCCCGGGGGTCCAGCAACGACGTGGCCTCGTCGAGCACCAGGGTGTGCGGATCGGCCAAGACCAGCCGGGCCAGCGCGACCTGCTGCGCCTGCGCCGGGGTGAGCGCGACACTGCCCGAGCCCACCTCCGTGTCGAGCCCTTCGGCGAGGCCGCGCGCCCAGCCGTCGGCGTCGACCGCCTCCAGCGCCGTCCACAGCTCGGCGTCGTCGGCGCCGGTACGGGCGAGCCGCAGGTTGTCCCGCAGCGTGCCGACGAAGACATGGTGCTCCTGGTTGACCAGGGCCACATGCTGCCGCACCCGCTCGGCCGGCATCCGGGACAGCTCGGCGTCGCCCAGCGTGACCGTACCGGTCCGCGGACCGTAGATACCGGCGAGCAGCCGCCCCAGCGTCGACTTGCCCGCGCCCGACGGGCCGACCAGCGCCAGCCGGGTGCCGGGACTGACGTTCAGCGTCACCTGATGCAGTACGTCGACCCCTTCGCGGTAGCCGAAACGCACCTCGTCCGCGCTGACCGCGCGGCCCGCGGGCACCACCGACTCGTCGCCCGCCGCCGGTTCGATGTCCCGTACGCCCACCAGCCGGGCGATGGACACCTGGGCGACCTGCAACTCGTCGTACCAGCGCAGGATCAGCCCCACCGGGTCGACCAGCATCTGCGCGAACAGCGCTCCCGTCGTGAGCTGGCCGACGTCGATCCAGCCCTCCAGGACGAAGGCGCCGCCCATCACCAGGACCGCGAGGAAGATCACCACATTGGTCAGGTTGATGACCGGGAACAGCACCGAGCGCAGGAACAGCGTGTACCGCTCCCAGCCGGTCCACTCCTTGATCCGCCGGTCCGACAGCGCCACCCGGCGCCCGCCGAGCCGGTGCGACTCGACCGTGCGGCCCGCGTCCACGGTCTCGGTCAGCATCGCCGCGACCGCCGCGTACCCCGCCGCCTCCGAGCGGTACGCGGAAGGCGCCCGCTTGAAGTACCAGCGGCAGCCGACGACCAGCAGCGGCAGCGCCACCAGCACGGCGAGACCCAGCGGCGGGGCGGTCACGATCAGCGCGCCGACCAGCAGCAGCGCCCACACGACACCGATCGCCAGCTGCGGCACCGCCTCGCGCATGGCGTTCGCCAGCCGGTCGATGTCGGTGGTGATCCGGGACAGCAGATCGCCCGTCCCCGCCCGCTCCAGCACCCCGGGCGGCAGCCCGACCGACCGGACCAGGAAGTCCTCGCGCAGATCGGCCAGCATCTCCTCGCCGAGCATCGCCCCGCGCAGCCGGACCGTCCGGGTGAAGACCGTCTGGATGACCAGCGCGACCGTGAACACGGCGGCCACGCGCCCCAGATGCAGTTCGCGCGCGCCGTCGGACAGCTCCTCCACGATGTTGCCCAGCAGGTACGGGCCGACCATCGAGGCGATCACCGACACGGCGTTCACCGCGATCAGCACGACGAACGCCGTACGGTGCCGCTTCAGCAGCTCGGACACATACGCCCGGACCGTCGCCGGTGTGCCGACCGGCAGGGTCGTCGCCGACTCCGGGGCCGCCGGGTCGTACTCCGGTCGTGCCACGCCGATCATGCGGACTCCTCGATGAGCTGTTCCTGTTCGGTCTCCCGGGTGACGACCGCCCGGTACTCGCCGTTGTCGCGGACGAGTTCGCGGTGGCTGCCCGCGGCCGTCGCCGCGCCGTCGTGCACGAACACCACCCGGTCGGCGTGGTCGAGCAGCAGCGGCGACGAGGCGAACACCACCGTCGTACGGCCGGTCCGCAGGGCCTTCACGCCCTCCGCGATCCGCGCCTCCGTGTGCGAGTCGACCGCCGACGTCGGCTCGTCGAGCACCAGCACCTCCGGGTCGGTGACCAGCGAACGGGCCAGCGCCAGGCGCTGGCGCTGGCCGCCGGAGAGCGACCGGCCGCGCTCGGTGATCCGCGAACGCATCGGGTCGCCCGTCCCGTCGACGGACGCCTGCACGAGCGCGTCGAGCACATCGCCGCACTGCGCGGCGGCAAGTGCCTTCGCCGGGTCGACGGCGCCCGACGACGGCACGTCGAGCAGTTCGTCGAGGGTCCCCGACAGCAGCACCGGATCCTTGTCCTGGACCAGCACACTGGCCCGCGCAGCGTCCAGCGGCAGATCGTCCAGCGCCACCCCGCCGAGCAGCACCGACGGGCTCTTCTCCTCCTCGGCGGCATGGCCGCCCAGCCGCTCGGCCAGCCGGCCCGCCGCGTCCGGGTCGCCGCACACCACGGCGGTCAGCAGCCCGGCGGGGACGCGCAGCCCGGTCGCCGGGTCGTACAGATCACCGGTCGGCCTGGCGTCGGCGAGGCCGCCGCGCTCGGCCTCGAACGAGGTGCGCTCCAGTGCCAGCACCCGGGCGGCGCGCTTCGCCGAAGGCCGGGAGAAGGAGTACGCCATGGCGATCTCCTCGAACTGGCCGAGCGGGAAGATCAGCAGCGTCACCGCGCTGTAGACGGTCACCAGCTGGCCCGGGTCGATCCGGCCGTCCAGCGCCAGATTCGCCCCGTACCAGACCACCGTGATCAGCATGATCCCCGGCAGCAGCACCTGGACGGCGGAGATCAGCGACCACATCCTGGCGCTGCGCACCGCCGCCTTCCTGACCTCCTGCGAAGCGGCGCGGTAGCGGCCGAGGAACAGCTCCTCGCCGCCGATCCCGCGCAGCACCCGCAGCCCGGCGACGGTGTCCGAGGCCAGTTCGGTGGCCTTGCCCGCCTTGTCACGCTGCACGTCGGCCCGTTGGGTGGCGCGCGGCAGCAACGGCAGGACGGCGAGGGCGAGTACCGGTACGCCAATGGCGACCACCAGCCCCAGCGACGGCAGGTACCAGAGGAGACCCGCGCAGATCAGCACGATCGCGCAGGCGGCGGCGAGGAAGCGGGAGACCGCCTCCACGAACCAGCCGATCTTCTCCACGTCGCCGGTGGAGACGGCGACGACCTCACCCGCCGCTACCCGGCGGGTCAGCGCCGAGCCCAGCTCCGCCGTCTTGCGGGCCAGCAGCTGCTGGAGCCGCGCCGCCGCCGTGATCCAGTTGGTGATGGCGGTGCGGTGCAGCATCGTGTCGCCGACCGCGATCCCCAGGCCGAGCACGGCGATGAGCCCGCCGGCGAGCGCCAGCCGCGCGCCCGAGCGGTCGACGACCGCCTGCACGGCGAGTCCCGCGCCCACCGGCAGCCCGCCGACGGACAGGTGGTGCAGCAGGCCCCAGCCCAGCGCCTTGAGCTGGCCGCGCAACTGGTTGCGGCCCAGCCACAGCAGGAACCGGGGGCCCGACCGTGCGTCGGGGACCCCGGGGTCGGCGTACGGAAGGTCGCGAATCTGCATGATGTCCCATGACTCGTGGAGTGGTCCCAAACCGTGCAAGCTTCGCCTTCCGGGACCGCCCGGAGCAACGGCTTTTCCGCGGTGAGGTGGCAAAACGAGCCACCGGGACCGAGCGGGACGCGGCCGGTCAGGGGGCGGCGGGGCGGGTCACCCGCTCCAACTCCAGCAGCACCGACTGGTAGTGCTGTCCCGTGGCCCGGTCCATGCCGATCTCGCACATCCGGTTCGCCGAGAGGTACGCGTCGAAACTCCGTCCGGTGACCTCGGCCGCCTCATGGGCGGTGGCCGAATCCGTCAGCTCCTTGTGCAGCATGCCCCGGTCACCCGCGAAGGCGCAGCAGCGGGCGTCGTCCGGGACGTACACCTCATGGGCGCAGGCCTCGGCGACCGTACGCAGCTGCTCCTCGTCGCCGAGATGACGCATGGAGCAGGTCGGATGGACGACCGCCGAATCCGCCTTCCGCAGCACCGTCAGCCGGGGGAGCAGCGTGTCGGCCGCCCAGACGAGCGAGTCCACGACAGTCAGCTCCTTGTGCAACTGCCGGTTGTCGGGGGTGAGATACGGCACGACCTCCTCGGCGATACCGAGCGTGCAGGAGGAGGCGTCCACGATCAGCGGGAGCCGGCCGCCCGCCGTCCAGCGCCACGCCGCCTCCACGATGCGGTTGGCCATCAGCCGGTTGCCCGCCTCGTACCCCTTGGAGTGCCAGATGGTCGCGCAGCAGGTGCCTGCCACATCCTCCGGGATCCAGACGGCCTGTCCCGCGCGGTTCGCCAGCGCGACCACCGCCTGCGGCAGTGACGGGCCCTTGTGGTCGTCCGGCTCGCCGAAGATGCGGTTCACACAGGCGGGGTAGTAGACGGCGGTCGCCGCCCGCTCGCTCGTCCGGGGCAGGGTGCGCGCCGCGGCGCCGGGGATCTCCGGCAGCCACTCGGGGACGAGATCGGGGCGCACCGCCGCGCGTGCCCTGCGGGTGACCGACTCCAGGAGCCGGTCGCTGATCCGGCTCGAAGCGGCGACGGCGAGGCGCGCGGAAGCCTCGACCGCCTTGAAGTGCCGGGCGGTCAGCTCGGCGATCCGCTCCTCACGCGGGGAGTGCCGCTGATGACGGAAGTCCTTCATCATCGCGCCGGTGTCGATGCCGACCGGGCAGGCCAGCTTGCAGGTGGAGTCGCCCGCGCAGGTGTCCACCGCGTCGTAGCCGTACGACTCCAGCAGATTCGACTCGACGGGGGAACCGCCCGGCTGGCGCATCATCTCCCTGCGCAGCACGATGCGCTGGCGCGGCGTGGTGGTCAGGTCGTGGCTGGGGCAGGTCGGTTCGCAGAAGCCGCACTCGATACAGGGGTCGGCGATCGCCTCGACCTCGGGGATGGTCTTGAGGCCGCGCAGATGCGCCTTCGGATCGCGGTCGAGCACGATGCGCGGGGCCAGCACCCCGTCGGGGTCGATGATCTGCTTCGTCCGCCACATCAACTCCGTGGCCCGCGGGCCCCATTCCAGTTCGAGGAAGGGTGCGATGTTGCGTCCCGTGGCGTGTTCGGCCTTGAGCGAGCCGTCGAAGCGCTCCACCGTCAGCCGGCAGAACTCGTCCATGAACGCGGCGTACCGCTCGACGTCCGTCTCCTTCGCCGCGTCGAACGCGAGCAGGAAGTGCAGATTGCCGTGCGCGGCATGACCGGCGACCGCCGCGTCGAAGCCGTGCCTGGTCTGCAGTTCGAGCAGCGCCTCGCAGGCGTCGGCGAGCCGCGACGGCGGTACGGCGAAGTCCTCGGTGATCAGCGTCGTACCGGACGGGCGCGCGCCGCCGACCGCCGTGACGAACGCCTTGCGCGCCTTCCAGTAACCGCTGATCACCGCCGCCTCGCGGGTGAAGGCGTTGGTCACCGAAGGGACGGGCGCGACCAGGTCGAGCCCCTTCAGGGCCTCGGCCGCCGCCTGCTCGTACACTTCCTGGCCCGCTTCGTCGGGCGCCCGGAACTCCACCAGCAGGGCGGCGGTCGAGCGGGGGAGCCCGGCCCAGTCAGCGGGCACCCCGGCGACGCTCACCGACGCGCGCAGCGTGTTGCCGTCCATCAGCTCGACGGCGATCGCGCCCGCCTCGGTGAAGCGCGGGACCGCGGCCGCCGCGGCGGGCAGGGAAGGGAAGAACAGCAGCGCCGTGCTGACCTTCCGGTCGAGCGGAAGGGTGTCGAAGACGATGTCGGAGATGAAGCCGAACGTGCCCTCGGAGCCGACCATCAGACCGCGCAGGATCTGCACCGGCGTCGCGCCGTCCAGGAAGGCGTCGAGCCGGTAGCCGTTGGTGTTCTTGATCTCGTACTTGGCGCGGATCCGCGCGGTCAGCGCCGCGTCCGCCTCGATCTCCGCCTTCACCGCGAGCAGCCCGGCACACAGCTCGGGCTCGGCGCGCGCCAGCGCCTCGTCGGCGTCCGGCGCCGCCGTGTCGACGACCGTGCCGCTCGGCAGCACGAAGGTCAGCGAGGCGACGGTGCGGTACGAGTTACGGGTGATGCCCGCCGTCATCCCCGACGCGTTGTTGGCCACGACACCGCCGACGGTGCAGGCGATGGCGCTCGCCGGGTCGGGGCCGAGCAGCCGGCCGTGCCGGGCGAGCGTGGCATTGGCGCGCGCCACGGTCGTACCGGGGCTGACCCGCGCCCTGGCGCCGTCGTCGAGCACCTCGACGCCCGTCCAGTGCCTGCGCACGTCGACCAGGATGTCCTCGCCCTGCGCCTGACCGTTCAACGACGTGCCCGCCGCGCGGAAGACCACCTCGCGGCCCTCGCGGTGCGCGTAGCCGAGCACGGCCGAGATCTCCCCGATGTCGCGCGGCACCACGACCACCTGCGGCAGGAAGCGGTACGGGCTGGCGTCGGACGCGTACCGCACCAGGTCGGAGATCTTCGAGAGCACCCGGTCGGGGCCGAGGAGCGCGACCAGCTCGTCGCGCAGCGTCTCGGGACTGCCCTTGGCCCGGTCGTCGGAGACCCGGTCATGGGCGGCCGGACCCTTGGTGTGACGCGGGCGGAGCGCCTGCGGCTTCGGCTCCAGCAGTGGCATGAACGGGCTCCTCGGCGGTCGTCGTACGCGGTGACGCGGGCGGCGGCCGGCAGTGCGTCGCTGGTCAGCGGCACCGCCTGCGATCAGCAGCGCCGCTCCGGCCCTCCGTCCACCAGGGTAGACAGCAGTCCGCCGAGCACATCGCGCTGGTCCGCGTCGAGCGGCGCCAGGATGTCCTCGGCCGCCGAACGGCGGGCCGTACGCAGCGCGCGCAGCGTCTCGCGCCCGGCCTCGGTGATCTCGATCCGCACCACCCGGCGGTTGGTCGGGTCGGGCGCCCGCCGCACCCATCCGCTGGACTCAAGCCCGTCCACCAGAGTGGTCACCGCGCGGGGGACCACCTCCATCCGCGCCGCCAGGTCGGCCATGCGCGGCGGCTCGTCGTACGCCGCGACCGCGCGCAGCAGACGGGCCTGCGCCGGGGTGATGCCGATCGGCTCCAGCTGGCGCTTCTGGATGCGGTGGAGCCGGCGGTTCAGCCGCAGCAGCTGCTCGGCCAGCATGCCGTCACGGTCGGGGGAGTTCATGCGGGAACAATACCAGGACAGCGCTCATTGTGTACATAGGTAACAGTGAGCTATGCTCACCAAAGTTCGCTCCCCTCTCCACTCCCGAAGGAGCCCATGAAACCCGAACCGTCCACCTGGACACCCCAGGACCGCGCCGGCGGCCCCGGGCAGCCGGAGCCCCCCGCCCAGTTGCGGCGCATCTTCGGCCTCTTCCGCCCCTACCGCGGCCGGCTCGCCGTCGTCGGACTGCTCGTCGGCGCCTCGTCGCTGGTCTCCGTCGCCTCGCCGTTCATGCTGCGGGCGATCCTCGACACCGCGATCCCGCAGGGGCGCACGGGCCTGCTGACCCTGCTCGCGCTCGGTATGATCGTCACCGCCGTGGTCAACAGCGTCTTCAGTGTGCTCCAGACGCTGATCTCGACCACGGTCGGCCAGCGCGTCATGCACGACCTGCGCACCGCCGTGTACGGCCAGCTCCAGCGCATGCCGCTCGCCTTCTTCACCAGGACCAGGACCGGCGAGGTCCAGTCCAGGATCGCCAACGACATCGGCGGCATGCAGGCCACCGTCACCTCGACGGCCACCTCGCTCGTCTCCAACCTCACCTCCGTCATCGCGACCGTCGTCGCCATGATCGCGCTGGACTGGCGGCTGACGATCGTGTCGATGCTGCTGCTGCCGGTCTTCGTCTGGATCAGCCGCCGCGTCGGCCGCGAGCGCAAGAAGATCACCACCCACCGGCAGCGCCAGATGGCCACGATGGCGGCCACCGTCACCGAGTCGCTGTCCGTCAGCGGCATCCTCCTCGGCCGCACGATGGGCCGGGCCGACTCGCTCACCAAGACCTTCGCCGACGAGTCCGAACAGCTCGTCGACCTGGAGATCCGCTCCAACATGGCGGGGCGCTGGCGGATGTCGACCATCGGCATCGTCATGGCCGCCATGCCGGCCGTCATCTACTGGGTGGCGGGCATGGCGCTGCACAGCCAGGGGCCGGCCGTCTCGATCGGCACCCTGGTCGCCTTCGTCTCGCTCCAGCAGGGTCTCTTCCGTCCGGCGGTGAGCCTGCTCGCCACGGGCGTGCAGATGCAGACGTCGCTCGCCCTCTTCCAGCGCATTTTCGAATACCTCGACCTGCCGGTGGACATCACCGAGCCCGACGAGCCGGTCACGATCGACCGGGTCGCGGGAGAGGTGCGCTTCGCCGATGTCGACTTCGCGTACGACGACAAGGGCGCGCCGACCCTCACCGGTATCGATCTGACCGTCCCCGCGGGCGGCAGCCTCGCCGTCGTCGGACCCACCGGATCCGGCAAGTCGACGCTCAGCTATCTCGTCCCCCGGCTCTACGACGTGACGGGCGGCCGGGTCGAGCTCGACGGCGTCGACGTCCGTGACCTGGACTTCGACACGCTGGCCCGCGCGGTCGGCGTGGTCTCGCAGGAGACCTACCTCTTCCACGCGTCCGTCGCCGAGAACCTGCGGTTCGCCAAGCCCGAGGCCACGGCCGAGGAGATCGAGACGGCCGCGAGGGCCGCCCAGATCCACGACCACATCGCGTCGCTGCCCGACGGCTACGACACCCTGGTCGGCGAGCGCGGCTACCGCTTCTCCGGAGGGGAGAAGCAGCGGCTGGCGATTGCCCGTACGATCCTGCGCGACCCGCCCGTGCTGATCCTCGACGAGGCGACCAGCGCCCTGGACACCCGCACCGAACACGCGGTGCAGCAGGCCATCGACGCGCTCTCCGCGGGGCGCACCACCATCACCATCGCCCACCGGCTCTCCACCGTCAGGGACGCGGACCAGATCGTGGTCCTCGACGCGGGCCGTATCGCCGAGCGGGGCACGCACGACGAGCTGGTCGGGCGGAACGGCCGGTACGCCGACCTGCTCCGCAGGGGCGAGTCGGCCGACCGGCCGTCCGACGGTCTGGCAGCGGTCTCGTCGTGAGGCGGTCCCGTGCCCAGAAACGCGGCAGCGCCGCTGCTCCCGTGGGACGGGGAGCAGCGGCGCCGGGCTCGCGGTCGAGGCGTCAGACGAGCCAGCCCACGAAGTGGACGAGGCCGGCGAGCAGGTTGGTGATGACGTTCATGGTGGTGCTTCTCCTCAATACGTAATGCTGATGTGGGACTGCGCGGCTCCGGTCTGCAGCCCGTCGCTTGCGCCCCGTAAGCATCACGCTTCACAGAGTGATCGGGCAATGGAAATCCTGACGATCACACCTTCTGACGAACAACCGATCCCACGTTCGTTTGTTCGTGCTTGTGGCGCGGTCGGGGCGCCGTCCGTGTCGTCGCAGCTCAGCTACCGGATTCGGTGATCACTCCGGGTTAGCGTGCCCGCATGACCAACCAGCCTCCGCGTACCGGACCCGGGCGCCGCACCCGGTTGACCCGCCGCGGCCGGCTGGTCGTGCTGACGGGCGCCCTGCTCATGGTGGCGACCGCCGTCGCCGTGCCCGTCCTGCTGCTGACCGGCGACGACAGCGGCGGCGGAGGAGGCGGTGAGCAGGCCACCCTGGTCGTGCCGGAGGGGCGCCGCGCCACCCAGGTGTACGCCGCCGCCGACCGCGCGCTGTCCGTCCCCGCCGGTACGACACGCAAGGCGGCGACCGGGGGCGCGCTCACGCTGCCGACCGCCGCCCGTGGCAACCCCGAGGGCTATCTCTATCCCGCCACCTATCCGGTCGGCCGCGCGACGACACCGGCGAGCCTGCTCAGTTTCATGGTCAACACCGCCAACCAGCGCTTCGGCGCCGACCGGATCGCGGCGGGGGCCCGGCGCAACGGGGTGACGGTCTATCAGACCGTGACGATCGCCAGCATCGTGCAGGCGGAGGCGGCGACCGTGGCCGACATGGGAAAGGTCGCCAGGGTCGTGCACAACCGGCTGGCCATGGACATGCCCCTGCAAATGGACTCGACCCTCAACTACGCCCTGGGCCGCGCCACGCTGGACACCAGCCACGACGACACGAAGACCAAGAGCCCGTACAACACCTACGCGCACCGAGGGCTGCCGCCCACCCCGATCGGCAACCCCGGGGACGCCGCGATGAACGCGGCGGTCAACCCGACCCCCGGGCACTGGCTGTACTTCGTCACCGTCGCCGACGGCGACACCCGGTTCGCCGAGACCTACGAGGAACAGCGCAGCAACGTCCGGGAGTTCAACGAGAACCGCAGCCACGCGAGCGGCAACTGACCGTGGTCGGCGGCACGTCGGGCCGGGCGACTCGGGCCCCGCGGCTCAGACCGCGGCCCCCGCCGGCTCCCGGGCCAGCAGCCGCCTGATGTCCCGTACGGCCGTACGGCCCGCCCTGTTGGCGCCGATGGTGGAGGCCGAAGGCCCGTACCCCACGAGATGGACGCGTTCGTCCCGTACGGCGCGCGTGTCCTCGACCCGGATACCGCCGCCCGGCTCGCGCAGCCGCAGCGGCGCGAGATGGTCGACGGCCGGCCGGAAGCCCGTCGCCCAGAGGATCACATCGGCAGCCACCCGCCGGCCGTCGTCCCAGGCCACGCCCTCCGGGGTGATCCGGTCGAACATCGGCTGCCGGTCGAGCACACCGTCCTCGCGTGCCGTGCGGATCGCGTCGGTCAGCGGCAGCCCGGTCACCGAGACGACACTCTGCGGCGGCAGGCCGCGCCGCACCCGCTCCTCGACGAGAGCGACGGCGGCCCGCCCCTGCTCCTCGCCGAACGGGCCCTCCCGGTAGACCGGTTCGCGCCGTGTCACCCAGGTGGTGTCCGCCGCAACCTCGGCGATCTCCATCAGATGCTGGGTCCCCGAAGCGCCGCCGCCCACCACGACCACCCGCAACCCGGCGAACTCGGCGGGCCCTTGGTAGTGCGCCGTGTGCAACTGCCGCCCGCGGAAGGTCTCCTGCCCGGGGTAGCGGGGCCAGAACGGACGGTCCCAGGTCCCGGTCGCGTTGATGACCGCGCGGGCCCGCCACACCCCCTCGGACGTCTCCACCAGCAGCCGCCCCGCTTCGCCCTCGCGCACCGCCGAGACATCCACGGGCCGGTGCACCCGCAGCCCGAACCGTTCCTCGTAGGCGGTGAAATACGCGCCGATCACCTCGGCCGAAGGACGCCCGGCGTCGGCGTCCTTACCGACCAGTTCCATACCGGGCAGCGCGTGCATGCCGTGCACCTTGCCGTAGGTCAGCGAGGGCCAGCGGAACTGCCAGGCGCCGCCGGGGTGCGGTGCGTGGTCGAGCACGACGAAGTCCCGGTCCGGCTCGAAGCCCGTACGCCGCAGGTGGTAGCCGCTCGACAGACCGGCCTGACCGGCGCCGATGACCACCACGTCCACATCGCGCACCCCGAAGTCGTTCACGCCTCTGCCAACAGCTCCGAAACCGGGGATCTTCCCGTGCGCGCCCCGCCCCGTCGCGCGGCACGATAGGGGCTATGTCACACGCATTCACCACCAGGATCCTGCACATCGACAGCGGCAGCGAAGAGGCGGTCGTCGACCTGACCCGGGACTGCGCCGCGTTCCTCCACGACGTGGCGGACGGCCGCGACGGCCTGCTGAACGTGTTCGTGCCGCACGCCACGGCGGGAGTGGCCCTCATCGAGACGGGCGCGGGCAGCGACGAGGACCTGCTCGGCCAGCTCAGGACGCTGCTCCCCGCCGACAACCGCTGGCAGCACCGCCACGGCAGCCCCGGCCACGGCAGGGACCACGTCCTGCCGGCGCTCGTCCCTCCGCACGCCACCCTGCCGGTCGTCGCCGGCCGACTGGAGCTGGGCACCTGGCAGTCGGTGTGCCTGGTCGACACGAACGTCGACAACGAGAGCCGGCAGGTGCGGCTGAGTTTCCTCGGCTGAACCCGAGACGTCACTGTCCGTTCTGTGTAGATAGTCCTATTTGGGGAAAAATAGTCAGTAGGACATGCCGAGACCACGATGAAGGGGTCCTCATGGCATACATCGAAACGCACGAGAACGACAGCTTCTACGCCCTCGACCGGCCGGCCAACCCCACGCTCGCCGAGGACAGGCCCCGTGGCGGCGGAGCGCGGAAACCGCTGCACCACAAGGGGAGCCTGACCTTCGGCGCGCTGGTGGGCGCGGTCTTCCTGGAGATCCTCATCGGGATCTTCATGTTCCCGTGATCGGCACAGCGTGACCGGCACGGCATGACCGCCACGTCGTGACCGGCCCGTATCGGCCCGTACCGAGGAGCGCGGGCGTCAGTCGGCTTCGCGCCGTGCGGCGTTCTTCTCCTTGATACGGACGGCTTCCTTGCGCACCTCGGCCTGGGTGGCGCGCTCCCGCGTGAGCCAGTCGGGGCCGGCTTCCTTCAGCGCCTCGATCTGCTCCGTGGTGAGCGGTTCGGTCACCCCGCCACGGGCGAGACCCGCGATGGAGACGCCGAGCTTGGCCGCCACCACCGGGCGGGGGTGCGGGCCGTTGCGGCGCAGCTCCTCGAGCCACTCGGGCGGTTCCGCCTGGAGCGCGCTCAGTTCGTTGCGAGAGACGACACCCTCCTGGAACTCGGCGGGGGTGGCCTCAAGGTACACACCCAGCTTCTTCGCGGCTGTCGCCGGCTTCATGGTCTGGGTGGTCTGCTGCGACGTCATGGTGACCAGGGTATCGAGCGGGTGCGACGCCGCTGACCACGACCGGTAACCTGGCGGGGTGACAGGCTCGGATGTGCCCCCTTCGTTCCGCCTCGCCTACGTCCCCGGCGTGACCCCCACCAAGTGGGTGCGGATCTGGCACGAGCGGCTGCCGGACACCCCGCTGACCCTCGTCCCCGTGTCGGCGGCCGAGGCGGCGGACGTGCTGCGGGACGGCGGCGCCGACGCCGGGCTCGTGCGGCTGCCGATCGACCGGACGGACCTCAGCGCGATCCCGCTCTACACCGAGACCACCGTGGTCGTGGTCCCGAAGGACCATGTCGTGGCGGCGGTGGAAGAGGTGTCGGCGCAAGAGCTGGCCGACGACATCGTGCTGCACCCCCTCGACGACACGCTCGAATGGGAGCGCCCGCCGGGACAGGCGGCGAACGAACGCCCCGAGACGACGGTCGACGCCGTCGAGCTGGTCGCGGCAGGGGTGGGCCTGCTCGTCGTCCCGCAGTCCCTCGCCCGGCTGCACCACCGCAGGGACCTGACCTACCGGCCCCTCTCCGACGCGCCCGAGTCGCGGATCGCGCTGTCCTGGCCGGAGGACGCCACCACCGATCTGGTCGAGGACTTCATCGGGATCGTGCGCGGCCGTACGGTCAACAGCACCCGGGGCCGCACCCCCCCGGCCGCCGCCCCGACGCAGCCGAAGAAGGAACGCCCCGGTTCGGGCGGTGGCGGCGCGCGGCGCAAGCCGGCGGCGGGCAAAGCCACCGGCAAGAACCCGCGCGGCGGGTCCGCCGGTGCCAAGGGCGGCAAGCGGGGCAAACCGCGCCGCCGGTCCTGAGGCTCCCCGGGGATCGCGCCCGGAGAACCGACCCCGCACCCCGCACCAGCAGGCATATTGGCGTCTTGTCAGTTTCGTGTACCGGGCAATAAGGTTTGGTCGCCTTCGTACCAGCCCTGTTCCCGGTGTCAGGAGTGCACGTGCCCGCTGCCCACCCGTCCGCCGACGGTGCCCGGCCGCTTCGCGGCTTCGTCCGGTCCGGCCTCCTGAGCACCACCGTCGCCGTCCTCGCGATCACCGCCCTCACCCTGACCACCGAGGGCACCGCCGTCGCGGCCGTCGCGGCGAAGGCGGGCGCCCCCGGGCTCGGCGACCCGTACTTCCCGCTGGCGGGCAACGGCGGCTACTCCGTACGGCACTACGGCCTCGACCTCGCCTACGACCCGGGCACCAAGCGGTTGGACGGCGAAGCGACGATCACCG
The DNA here is from genome assembly GCF_036084755.1 of Streptomyces sp. NBC_00370. Classification (NCBI taxonomy): domain Bacteria; kingdom Bacillati; phylum Actinomycetota; class Actinomycetes; order Kitasatosporales; family Streptomycetaceae; genus Streptomyces; species Streptomyces sp. NBC_00370. The sequence goes on along the minus strand of NZ_CP107968.1, from coordinate 1,245,488 downwards.
CGCGGACCGGCGGCAAGGACCTGCGGACGTTCGACCTCGACCTGTCAGGTCTCACGGTCAAGAGCGTGCGCGTGGACGGCCGTACGGCGAAGTGGACACGGCACGGCCAGGAACTGGTCGTCACCCCGCACAAGACGCTGCGCCGAGGCGCCGCCTTCCGGGTCGAGGTCACCTACGGCGGCGTCCCCGCCGACGTCACCGACCCGGACGGATCCCCGGACGGCTGGATCGCCACCGACGACGGCGCGTTCGTCGCGGGGGAGCCGCAGGGCGCCATGTCCTGGTTCCCCGCCGACAACCACCCGCTCGACAAGGCCTCGTACGCGTTCGAGATCACCGTGCCCAAGGGATACACGGCGGTCGCGAACGGTGTGCTGAAGTCACAGCGGACCAGCCACGGGAAGACGACGTTCCGCTGGGACCAGCGCGAGCCGATGGCGGCCTATCTCGCCACCGCCACGGTCGGCAAGTTCAACGTCCAGAGCTACAAAACGGCTTCGGGCATCCCGGTGTACAACGCCGTGGACCCGAGGGAGGCGGCGGAGGCCGCCCCCGCGCTGGCCGAGATCCCCGAGATCCTCAACTGGGAGACCAAGCGGTTCGGCCCCTACCCGTTCTCGGCGGCCGGCGCCATCGTCGACCACGCCCCCGATGTCGGCTACGCGCTGGAGACGCAGACCAGGCCGGTGTACGACAGGGCTCCGGACGTCGGCACGGTCGTGCACGAGATGGCACACCAGTGGTTCGGCGACTCCGTGAGCCTGACGAGCTGGCAGGACATCTGGCTCAACGAGGGCTTCGCGACGTACGCCGAATGGCTCTGGGAGGAGCAGCACGGCGGGCAGAGCGCGCAGGCCAGCTTCGACCACTACTACGCGTCGCCGGCGACCAGCGGTCTCTGGGCGTTCCCCACCGCGGATCCTGGCAGCGGCGAGAACATCTTCGCCTCGCCCGTCTACACGCGCGGCGCGATGGCACTGCAGAAGCTGCGCACGGCCGTCGGTGACCGGGACTTCTTCACGATCCTGAAGTCCTGGGCGCGCGGCCACCGTTACGGCAACGGCACCACGGCCCAGTTCGTCGCCCTGAGCGAGAAGGTGTCGGGCAAGCACCTCGGGCCGCTGTTCCACACCTGGATCGGTACGGCCGGGAAGCCGGCCAAGCCGTAGTCGCCGTCGTGGCCGGGGTGCCCGAGCCGCGCGTCACGCCTTGCGGAACCTGGCCCCGATCGCCGGCGAGTGGAAGGCCGTCGACGTACCGGAGGCCCAGGCCGCCAGGTCGGGGCGCTTCGGGCGGGAGCCGCCGGCCAGCCAGATGCCGATGACGACCAGCCCGCCGACGACCGTCAGGATCAGGGTGACCACCACCGACGTCCGGTAGCCGTCGGCGAAGTCGGATCCCGTCGTCATGGCGAGATGCACCAGGACCGGGCCGATCAGGAACGCGGCCTCGGAGCGCAGCAGTTCGACCAGGGCGAAGGTCGGACCGAGCTGTGCGGCCGACACCGAGAAACCGGCGAGGAACAGTCCGGGGGTGACGCCGGCGCCCGCGCCGAAGCCCAGGAACAGCATGGCGACCGGCACCACGGCGGACGCGTTCGACGCCGAGACCGCCAGCAGGATCCCGGCGCCGACGGCGACGCTGACGATTCCGGAGAGCGCCAGGACCGGTGTCCAGCGGGTGGTCACCAGTTGCTTGAACAGCACGGAAGCGATCACCACTCCGAGCACCATCGGAGCGATCAGCGCGCCCGACTTGATCGGGGAGTAGCGCGCCACCTCCTCCAGATAGACCTCGGCCAGCTCCAGCAGGGTGGTGAAGGCGGCCCCGACGAGCATCGCGCCGAGGGTCCCGCTGACGGGCAGTGTGTTGCTGATGGGGCGTACCGGCATCAGCGCGTTCTTCTTGTGGTACTGACCGACGATCAGGACGGCACCGATCAGCAGGCCGACGATGACCGGGGCGAGGAACGCGGCGTCGGAGAACGAGCCACGGGACAGCCAGGAGACCCCGAAGAACGGCAGGAACGCCGTGCCGAAGGCGAGCGGGATGGCGAGCCAGTCGAACCGCGTGCCCCGCGCGTAGGGCTCGTTGCTCTCGAACGTCAGGGCCCCGAGGGTCAGTCCGACGGCGGCGAGCACGGCCACCGAGGTGTACAGCAGCCGCCAGCCGCCGTAACTGCCGATCAGCCCGCCCACCAGCGGTCCCGCCGTCACCATGCCGAACAGCCCGATGCTGATGACCGCGGCGGTGAACGGCAGCCGTTCGATGCCGTGCCCCAGGATCAGCGGCGGCAGCGCGGAGACCAGCAGCATGCCCGTGCACAGCCCCTGGAGGATCAGACCGGCCATGAACAGCCCGATCCCCGGGGCGCTCAGCGCCAGGACGGAGCCCAGGACGAACCCGGACTCGGCGAGCAGGTAGACCACCCGCCGCGGCAGCCGCTGGAGCAGGTCGGCGGCGCCCACGGCACCGAACGCGTACCCCGCGTTGGACATGCCGCTGGTGAGCTGCAACTCGAACCGGGTGGCGCTGAGGTCGTGCATGAGGACCGGCAGCGCGAAGGAGGTCGCCGTGGTGAGGATCAGGTAGGGGCTCAGTGCGAGGAGCACCATGATCACTGCCGCGGGGTAGTTCCCGGCCAGTGGGACGCGGCTGAGGATGCGTGGCACGGGAAGCCTGAGCGGCATGGTTGCCCTTTGTGATCGGCGGCGGCCTGACGGATGGTCAGCAGCGTAGATCGCGGTGACCCTGGGTCACGGCTGACACGCCCGCGTCCCGGCGGCAGTCGCCCCCGGGACGCGCCCCGCCCGTGGCCCCGCTCAGTCCCCGGCCGCCGCCGATGCGTTGGTGATGGCCGTCCCGACAGCGGCCACCCGGTCGGCGAGAAGGCCGAGCGCGGCCACCGCGCGAGCCATGGGATCGCCGTCGGGCCCGCCGAGCGCCTGGGTGCGTACGTACGACGCGTTGATCGCGGACAGGCGCGCCGCCTGCTCGGCGGTGAGCGCGGAGCGCAGCTCGGCGAGCTTCAGCAGATTCGACTCGGCCCCCGTGGTGAGGGTCTGCGCCTCCGCCGTGTAGTGGTCGTCCACGACGGCCGACAGCTCGGCCTCGTTCATCACCGGCAGGATCCGCTCGGCGATCTTGTTCATGTCGCGGTACGACCCCTGCAGCCGGAACGGCGGCTCGGTACGGGTCTGCGCGGTCCGGGCCGCCGAGGCGAGGTACGCGGAGTTCACCGCGAGGACGGTCTCCCGCGCGGCGAGCAGATGGCGCAGCACGGCGAGGATCCGCTCCACCTCGGCCGGGGTGTACGCGTGCTCGGTCCGCTCGGCGGGCCCCACGCCGTGCCCGCGGGCGCGGCGTACCAGCAGTTCGAGATCGCTCCGGGAGCGGCCCGCCAGCGGCGCGAGCACGGGGTTGGCGGTCAGCGCGTTCTCCACGAAGCTCATCGCGAACACCTCGTCACGGCCGGTCAGCACCTCGCCGAGATTCCAGACGTCGGCGCGGTTGGCGAGCATGTCCGGGATCTGGAACCGCTCCCCGGAGCCGGTGTACGGATTGCCGGCCATGCAGACGGCGAACCGCTTGCCGCGCAGGTCGTAGCTGTGCGGCCGGCCGTCCCTGACCCCCTCGACCCGGCGGGTCGCGTCGCAGAGCGGAATGAACCGCTGGAGCAGTTCGGGTGAGGTGTGCTGGATGTCGTCCAGGTAGAGCAGTGTGTTGTTGCCTGCGGCGAGCGCGAAATTGATCTTCTCGATCTCCTGACGCGCCGTCACACTGCCTGCCTCGGCCGGGTCGAGCGAGGTCACCTCGTGGCCCAGCGCCGGACCGCTGATCTTGACCAGGACCATGCCGAGCCGGTCGGCGACGTACTCCAGCAGCGTCGTCTTGCCGTAGCCGGGCGGCGAGACCAGCAGCAGCATGCCCTGCGAGTCGGTGCGCCGGCCGGCGCCCGCGGCGCCGATCTGTTTGGCGAGCGCGTCACCGATCAGCGGCAGGTACACCTCGTCGAGCAGCCGGTTGCGGACGAACGCCGGCATCACACGCGGCCGGTGGTCCTCCAGCCGCAGCCGGCGCCGCTCGGCGGCGACGAGCCGGCTGCGCAGCCGCTGGTACGCGCGGAAGCCCGGCATCGTCTTCGTACGGAACTCCGTGGTACGGGCGAGGAGTTCGTCCAGCCGAACGGTCATCCTGCCCCGGGCGATCCGAGGGTGGGTGCCCAGCAGCCCCTCGACGGACACCGTCAGCGCCGCGTCGCTCTCGTACCGCTCCAGCTCAGGACACAGCTCGACGGCGACCGCCTCGGCCAGCTCACCGGGGTCCAGCTCCGTACCGCTCGAAGCGGCGTACGGAGCGAGCCAGCCCTCGACGAGCTGACGGCGCGCGTGCGGGTCGTCGCCGAGCGCGAGCAGATCCTCGTCGTAGGCCGACGTGCCCGCCGCCCGGCGGAACTTGTCCAGCAGCGTGCGGGTCGAAGCGCTGGTGACGAAGCCGGCGGGGCCGCCCGTCAGCTCCTCGAAGAGGTACGAGGCGACCGCGTCTCCCGGCTCCTCCCCGGGCAGCGCCTCCTCGATCGCAGCCGCCCACTCCCGGCGCAGCGCGTCGATCGCGGGAGCGGGCCCGAAGGCGGCACGGGCCCGCGCCAGCGAGCGGGCCCTGCGCTGCCACGAGGCGCGGCGCGAGTCGCCCGCGGCGTACGCCCAGAACCGCTGTGCGGCGGCCCGTACGGCGGGCGGGAAGCGCAGCAGCCCTGCCGCCGGATACAGCGCGAGCAACGCCGACAGGACGGCGGTGGCGTCGTCGTCGTGCACGCCGCGCTGGTACCCCTCGTCATAACTCGCGGCGGCCGACTCCCTTACGAGCAGGGCCAGTTCCGCAGGAGCGAGACCGCTCAGCGCGTCGGCGCCGTGTTCGTCGAGCAGCCGGGCCGCCAGATGCTCGGCGCGGTAGACGGACGGCGACTCGGACGGCAGCGACTGCTCCCAGTAGGGGCGGGTCGCCGCGAACTCCGGGTCGGTGACCGGCGCCCTGAAGTCCGTACCCGTCAGGGCGAAGGCGAGTCCGTCCCCGTGCGGCACCAGGGTCAGCTCGAACGGTTCGGTGTTCACGGCGAACCGGTGGCGCCCGAGCCGGACCGTGGCGCCGCCGTCCTCGTACAGCTCACCCCGGTCGCGCAGCGCGCGCCCCGCCTCCTGTTGTGCCTCCCGCAGCCGTCCCTCCAGTTCGCCGGCGCGCACCGGGTCGCCGAGGTCGCGCAGTTCGTCGGCGATCCGGCGGACCTTGGCGACCATCGGGTCGGAGGCGAAATAGGTGTGCACCGCCGCCGGATCCGGCAGCGAGCCGAGCCGGCGGCGCACACTGTCCAGCACCCGGGCCGCCGAGTCGGCGAGCCGTTCTGCGCGCCCGGCCCGCGCGTCCTGGAGGGTCTGCTTACGGGTGGCGAACGCCTCGTGCACCTCACCGCGGCGCTCGGCCAGCCGGGCGAGGAAGTCGTCGGACCCGGCGAACCGCGACTCCAGGTCCTCAAGGCGCAGCAGCAGCCTGGTCAGTTGTTCGTCGCAGGCCGCGGGGGAGCCGGCGGCGGCCAGCGCGCCCGTGACGGCCTGGCCGAGCAGCGCGAACTCGGCGGCGAACCCGGCCGTCGCCTCCCGGGACACCAGCTCCCCGCGCCGTGCTTCGAGGGCGGCGCGCACGCGGTTGGCGCCGCCGAGTACGTCGGCGATCCGCTCCAGCACCGTCGTCCGGACGGTTGTGTCGGCGATGTCGAGTCCGGACACCACGTCGGTGACGGTCGCAAAGGCCTCGGTGAGTTCCGTCAGCCGTGCGCCGAGCGCGTCGGCGTCGCTGACGCCGGTCAGTGTGTCCGTCTCGGCCAGCAGTGCGTCGACGGTCTCGTGGTAGTCGGCGAACGCGCCCTCACCGCTGAGGAATTCGACGGCGCTCCCGGCCGCCCACGCGACGTCCTCCTCGGCGCGGGCGCCGAGCGTGGTGATCCGCTCGGTGTCGGCGTGGTGCATGTCCATGAGCGACATCAGCCGGCCGTGCGCCCGCCGCAGTGCGGTGAGCCGGTCGATCCATCCTGCGGCCGAGCGCGGCGTCTCGCCGCGCACCGACCGGACGAGCCCCGTCAGCGTGCGCTCGGCGTCGTCGAGGGCGTCCGCCGCCTGCCGGGTCAGCTCCATGACCGCGTCGAACTCGGCGAGCGTCTGCCGGGCTGTCTCCCGCATCTGCGCCAACGGCTCCGCGAGCAGGCCGAGTTCCGGGTCGGTCAGCCAATGGTGCCGGTCGGCTGCGCGTACGCAGTCGGCCGCCAACTGCCGGTGCACGGCCGCCGTCGGTGTCATCTCCCGTACGCCGCCGGCCAGCGCGAGACAGTCCGAGATACCGCGCACCAGGTCGGCGTTGCCGGTCCTGGCGAGCGGCCCGCCACCCGCCGGCCGTGCGGCGGCGTGGGTGTCCGAGACATAGGGGGTCCGCCACCGCTGCAGCACATGCACCCGGCCCGGCTGCGCCTCGCCGCCCGGGTCCGCCTTGAGCAGGATCAGGGTGCCGTCGTCGAGAAGCGCGTGCCCGCGTCCCGTCAGCGGGGTCGCGACCTCCTGGCGGATCAGGTTGTACGGCAGCAGCAGGCCGCGGCTCGCGTCGCGTGAGCGGAAGACGTACAGCACGTCCTCGCCGTTGGGGGAGCGGACCGCCCCCTCGAAGACGGGGTCGACCAGCGCGTCTGCGGTGTCGAAGGTCTTGAGGGCGCCGGTGGTGAGGTAGTACCCGCCGGGGAAGATGATTCCCTGGTCCTCGGGGAGCCGGTGGCAGGACGGTCCGACGGCGTCGATCCGCAGCACCGTACCGAGCAGGGTGTTGACGACCAGATGGCGCCAGGCCTCCTCCTTGTAGGGGCGCACCCGCAGCAGGACGAGCGGCCCCAGCTCGGCGTACTCCATCTCGGCGTCGGCGAGGGACTGGAGCGGTTCGTCGACCGGCTCCTCGTACACGTTCCCGGGCGCCTGGCCGCCCTGGGCCGTCCTCACGGTGAGGGTGCCGCCGAGCGTGTCGACCGCCAGGCCGCCGCCCGCGCCGATGGCGATGTGCGGGTGGCGGCCGCGTACGTGCGTGTCGCGGCCGGCCGCCGTCCAGACGAAGTCGTGCGACGCGGGAAAGACATGGTCGCGCTCGCCCCGCCCGTCGACGAAGGCGCCGGCGGAGCCGTCCGGCTCCTGGGCCCAGCGCAGCACCCGCACGTCCGCCGCGTCCTCGCCGGTGCGGAACACCGCGAGCAGTTTGCCGTCGACCGTCCGCAGCCTGCGCAGCCGGGCCTCGCGGAAGTAGCGGTGCAGTCCGGCGAACTCCCTGACGAAGGCCGGGTCGTTGAGCAGGGTCCGCCGCCCTTCGGGCAGCTCGGCCAAGTCCGGTGTGCGCAGGGTGAGTACGTCACCGACCGCCGGCTCGCCCGTGGCGCCCGGGGCCCGTTCGAACCCGAGGAGCAGATCGCCGCCGACGGCCAGCAGGTCCCGGGGCACGCAGGGGTGCCCGGTGGTGATCCGCTCGGTGGCGAGCAGCCGCAGCTCCGTCGAGCCGAACTCCTCGGCCCTGCGGGCGTTGAGGGCCTCGGCGCGCCGGGTCAGCTCACCGGCCTGTTCGTCGAGCCGGCGGCGCAGTACCCCGTACGCGCCGGCGTCCACGGCTTCGTCAGTCATCAGGCCACCGAAGCGCCGTTGGAGGAGACCGGCACACCGGTCGGGCCGCCGCCGGTCAGCGCGGAGACCGGGGTGTCGGCGATGCCCAGCTTCCGCGCCGCTTCGAGCAGTTGCTGGAGCTGACCGGACGCGGGTCCTGAGGAGGACGCCGTCAGCCGGCCGAGCAGCGCCGACACCGTCAGATTCCGCACGTCACCCGTGGACAGCGAGCCGAGCACCTGGGTCAGATCGTCCGCGAACCGCGATCCCTCCTCCAGCCACGGACCCGCGAGCGTCCTGGCGGTCTGCGAGTTGGCCACGAACCCGTCGATGCCCTTGCCGAGCGAGACGGACGAGACCAGCCGGTCGAAGAAGACGGAGTCGCCGCCGACGATGTCGATGTCCGCGTTCTCCAGACCGGTCGCCAGGATGGTCGCCTGCGCCTCGGCGACCTGCCGCTGCACATCGAAGCCGGCCAGCCGGATCTCCTTCTCCGCCGCCAGCCGCAGCCGGTACTCCTCGTGGCCGCGCGAAGCGTCGTCGAGCGCCGCCATCGCCGCCGCCTTCTCCGTCAGACCGCCCGCCTCGGCGCTCAGCCTGGCCGAGGCTGCTCCCGCCTCCGCCCGGCCGGTCTTGGCGATGACGTCTGCCTCGGCGTCCCGGACCTGGATCCCGGCCAGCCCCACGGCCGCCGACTCCGCCTGGACGCCCTTCGCCAGCTTCTGCTTGGCCTGGGCGTCGTAGTCTGCCGCCGTCAACCGTGCCTGTGCGAGGGTCAGTTGCTCGGCAGCCCGATGGGTCGCCGCGGCTTCGGCGGCTTCCGCCGCCTTGATGTCCTTGACCAGCTTCTCCTGGGCCTCGGCCTCGGCGGCGATGATCACCGACCGGCGGGTGCGCTCGGCCTCCTCGACCACCCGCAGCTTCTTGATGGACTCCTCCTGCTCGGCGACCGTACGGTCCACGGCGAGCCGTTCCCTGATCACGTCCGCCACCTCGCGGCGCTCGGCCTCGACCTCCTTCGTCGCCGCGATCCGGTTCAGCTCCGTCTCACGCTCACGCCCGATGGCCTCCAGCATCCGGTCCTTCTCGATGCGCTCGTTCTCCACGGCGATGACCCGCTCGCGGTTCTTCTCCGCGACGGCGATCTCCCTGGCCTGGTTCTCCCGCTGGATGCCGAGCTGCTCCTCGGTGCGGATGAAGGCGCTCTGCGAGCCGAGCCGCTCCTCCTCCTGGACCCGGGCCGTCGCGGCCTCCTCACGCGCCCGCAGCGTCTCGACCTCGCGGCGCTGCTTGATCTCGGCCTCGGACTGCCGCCGCTCCAGCTCCAGGATGGTCTCCCGGGCGTCGACGTTCTGCCGGGTCATCTCCTTCTCCTCGGTGCGCTGGAACTCGTTGGTCTTCACATGCTCGATCGCCGTCAGCTCGGTGATCTTCCTGATGCCCTGCGCGTCCAGGATGTTGGCGCCGTCGAGCTGCGTCATCGGCGTCTGCTCAAGGAAGTCGATCGCCGCGTCGTCCAGGTGATAGCCGTTCAGGTCCGTGCCGATGACCCGGATGATCCGGTCGCGGAACTCCTCACGCTTGGTGTAGAGATCGACGAAGTCGAGCTGCTTGCCGACTGTCTTCAGCGCCTCGGAGAACTTCGCTGCGAAGAACTCCTGGATCGCGATCTTGTCGCTGGCCCGCTCGGTGCCGATGGCCTGCGCCACCTTGATGACGTCCTCCACGGTCTTGTTGACCCGGACGAAGAACGTGATGTGGATGTCGGCGCGGATGTTGTCCTGGCAGATCAGCCCCTCGCGGCCGGTGCGCCGGATCTCGATGGTCTTCACCGAGATGTCCATGGTCTCGGCCTTGTGCAGCACGGGCAGGACGACGGCGCCGGTGAAGGTCACATCGACCTTTTTCGTCTTGGAGATGATCAGCGCCTTGCCCTGCTCGACCTTGCGGAACAGCCGGGTGACGACCAGGAGAGCGGCTACGGCGACGAGCAGGACAACGGCGACGAGCACGCCGATACCCAAGGAGATGGCATCCATGACAGTCCTTGCAGGCTGGTTGGCGGATCGGTGAAGGGGGCCCGGAGACCGAAGGGGCCCGGGAGAGGCGCGGGGGCGGGGGTCAGCCGGCGTCGCGCGGCAGGCCGGGCTTTCGTACCCGGGGCCCGGGGTCGAGCGCCGCGTCGTACGGGGCGACCCAGAAGAACTCGCCCTCGGCGTCGTACGCGTAGAGGAGTCCGCTGCTGCCGAAGGCGAGCGGGTACCCGGTGTCCGGTCCGGCGAGCCGGACCTGCACGATCGCCGTCGACCCGTCGGGCGCGGCCACTTCGGCCTGTCCGAAGTCGGTGGTGACGGAGCCGGTGCGGACGGCGCAGACCTGCCCGACGAAGTCCCGCCTGGACGGCGGCGGTTCGGCGGCGTACCGGCGCAAGTGGCGTACGAGCAGCCGTACGACGGCCCAGCCGACGACCAGGGCGGCGGCCAGTACCGCGGCGGCGAGGCAGGCCTTCGTGCCGCTGGACAGCGCGCTGCGGCGCAGCAGGACCGAGCCGGTCAGACTGGTGAACCAGGCGACGACCAGGAAGAGCGAAGCGGAGACGGCGACCGGCACCCCGCCGAACCCGATCGCCTCGGCCTCCAGGTCGGCGTCGAAGGCGTGGTGGTCGGCGGCCCCGGCCAGCACGAGCAGCCAGAAGCAGACCACGACGACCAGGGCGGAGCTGAAGAGAACAGCGGGGAAGCCGAGCGTCGCTGAAAGGAATTCCGTCATCGGTCCGCCCCCGTCTCGGCGGAGCGCGAGCGTGAGATTCCGGCAGGTTCCCGGAGGCAGAGCCCGGGGTCCGGGCCGGCTGCGGACTGTGCCGCCGCGCGACCCGGATGGTCCCCCGTGCCCCGTATCCCCCTCGGTTTCCCCCGTGTCCCCCGCTTGCCCCCCGTTCGTCCCCCGTGCTTTGCCGCACTGATCGTGTCATCGGGGGGCGGTTCGGCGCATTGCCGGATTCCGGCAATCTTTATGCGCTCTTGATGCCGGGCACCGGCATCCGTCTCCGCGCGTTGACGAAGTGTCGAGATCCCTTGATTCCCGAGGAGTACGTGTGCCGGAGCCGGAGATCCCCCAGGCACTGCTGGGGGACTACGTCCCTATTCTGCGCGAGGTGGCAGCCGCCGGACGCCGCCTTACCCGCGACGAGTTGGAGACGTTCCGGGCGCTCGGCCGGGAGGCCGCCGACGCCGGGCACCAACTGCGTGCGCTGGTGCGGCTCTATCTGTCGGAGACCCGGGCCTGCTGGCCGCAGGCGGCGGTCGCCGACCCGGCGGCGACCGCCGATTCCGTGCTGGCCGCCGTCGAGCAGACGGTCGACGCCTTCGCCGAAGGCTTCGAGCGCGCCCAGCGGCTGACCGTACGCCGCGAGGAGGCGGCCCGGCGTGAGTTCATCGACGACCTGCTCTACGGACGCAGTGACCTGGGCCGGCTCGCCGAACGCGCCACCCGCTTCGGACTGCGCCTCTCGCGCGCCCACGCTGTCGCCGTGGCCGCCGGACCCGAGGCGTACTCGGAGACCGACGCGGTGCCCCGCAGCGTCGAGGCGGCGCTGCTGTCCCGCTTCAGCGGCCGGAAGATCCTGCTCACGACCAAGGACGGACGGCTGGTGTGTATCGCGCCCGCCAGCCAGCCCGATGTGCTGACCTACTTCGCCAAGCAGTCCCACGCGGCGACGGAGGGCGGCCAGGTCGCGATCGGCCGGGCGCACAAAGGCCCGGGGGGCGTCGTCCACTCGTACGACGAAGCGCTGGACGCCCTCGACCTGGCGCGCCGGATGGGAATCGACGATCCCGTGCTGCGCTCCGCCGATCTGATGGTGTATCCGGTCCTGACCCGGGACCGGCAGGCGATGGCCGATCTGGTCCGCAGCGAGCTGGGCCCGCTCCGCGAGGCCAGGGGCGGCGCCGAGCCGTTGCTGAACACCCTCGCCGTCTACTTCGACGCCGGCTGTGTGGCGGCCGAGACCGCGCGGCGGCTGGCGCTGAGCGTACGGGCGCTGACGTACCGGCTGGAGCGGGTGCACCAGCTGACCGGCTCCGACCCGGCCGACCCGATGCACCGCTACACGCTCCAGACGGCGGTGATCGGCGCCCGGCTGCTGGACTGGCCCGCCAAGGAGCTGTGACGCGCCGGGCGGGCCCCGCCGGGCGACGGCCTACCGCTGCGGTTCGCCGGAAGGTCCGGCGGGTGGTCCGGCGGGCTCGGGCGTGAGGTCGTCGTGCGTCGGCATCGACGGCTCCGGAGCTTCCGGAGCCTCGGGAGTGCCGGGAGTGCCGGGAGTGCCGGAAGCGTCGGCCGGCGGTACGGGAGCCCGGTTCCGTCTGCCGACGACCAGGGACTGGATCCGGGTGACGGCCGGCTGCGTCCAGCGGGCGGTGAGCGGACCGAGGACGACCAGGATCAGCACGTACGCGGTGGCGATGGGACCGATGCGCGGCTCGGTCGCGACGGCGAGCCCCGCGATCACGATCGAGAACTCGCCGCGCGCCACGAGCGTGCCGCCGGCCCGCCAGCGTCCCGGCGAGCCGATACCGGCGCGCCGCGCCGCGTACCAGCCGGTGAGGATCTTGGTGACCACCGAGACGACCGCCAGCAGCGCCGCGGGCAGCAGGACGGGCGGAATGGCCGCCGGGTCGGTGGAGAGTCCGAAGAACACGAAGAACACCGCGGCGAACAGGTCGCGCAGCGGGGTCAGCAGCTTGCGGGCGCCCTCGGCGACCTCCCCGGACAGCGCGATCCCGACGAGGAACGCCCCGACGGCCGCCGAGACCTGCAACTGCTGGGCCACACCGGCGACCAGGACCGTGAGCCCGAGGACCACGAGCAGCAGCATCTCCGGGTTGTCGGACGACACCGCCCTGCTGATCAGCCGCCCGTGCCGCAGCGCCACGTAGAGCACGAGCCCCACGGCGCCGAGCGCGATCACCAGCGCCACACTGCCGCCCGCGAGACCGACCCCGGCGAGCATGGCGGTGAGCAGTGGGAGGTACACGGCCATCGCCAGGTCCTCGATGACCAGGACCCCGAGCACGACGGGCGTTTCGCGGTTGCCGAGCCGGCCCAGGTCGGCCATCACCTTGGCGATCACTCCGGACGACGAGATCCAGGTGACCCCGGCGAGCGCGACGGCGCCCACCGGACCCCAGCCGAGCAGCAGCGCCGCGACGGCGCCCGGCGTGGCGTTCAGGACGAAGTCGACGGCGCCGGACGGGTATTGCGTCTTGAGGCTCGTGACGAGTTCGGAGGCGCTGTATTCGAGACCGAGCAGGAGCAGCAGCAGGATCACGCCGATCTCGGCGCCGACGGCGGTGAACTCCTCACTCGCGCCGAGGGGCAGCAGCCCGCCGTGCCCGAACGCGAGCCCGGCGAGCAGATAGAGCGGGATGGGCGAGAGCCCGATCCGCCCGGCGAACCGGCCGATGATGCCGAGTCCGAGGATGACGGAGCCCAGCTCCACCAGGAGTGCGGTCGTGTCGTGCACGGTCAGCCCCCCGCGATGATGTCGGAGAGGGCGTCGACGCCCTCGCGCGTACCCACGGCGACGAGCGTGTCCCCGATGGCCAGCCGGAAGTCGGGGCCCGGCGAGGGATGCGCGCTGTGCGTCCGCAGTACGGCGACGATGGAGGCGCCCGTCCTGGTCCTGGCCCGGGTGTCACCGAGCAGCCGGCCGCCGTAGGGGGAGCGGGTGCCGAGCGGTATGTGCTCGGTCACCAGGTCGATGCCGTCGGTGCGTACGGCGTCGATGGGCGCGGGGTCGATGAGGTGCGCGAGCGCGGTGGCCTCTTCGGGCGTCAGCGGTACGGAGAGCTGGCAGGCGTCGGGATCGTCGTGCTGGTAGAACCCGAGGAACCGTCGCCCGTCGTTGTGCACCACCACCGAGATGTGCCGACCGGACTCGGTGGTGAAGTCGTACTGCGCGCCGACTCCGGGCAGCGACGTGTGACGGGTTCCCATGGCTTTCCTCCCGAGCGGTGCGGCACGGCGGGGTCGCGCCATGCCGCACTTGGTGATCTCTTTATTCACCCATTACCTTATAGCGACCATGTGGCCGGGCTTTATGCCCGAAGTGATCATCCGGTTTCGTCGGGGAGCGCGGCGGGCGCCGGGGCGGCCGACGCGGCGGGGTGATCTCCGGGGTTCTGTCGTATCGTCGCGGACATGGTCGAGCGAACTCACCGCGTGGTCGTCGAAGGGGCCCGGATCATCAGTCCGCGGCTGAACCTCCGCCCGTGGCACCCTGACGACATCGAAGGAGCGCTGCGCGTCTACGGCTCGGACGACGTGTCGCGCTGGCTCGCACCCGCGATGGAACGGGTGCCCGACGCGGCAGCCATGCGGGCGCTCCTCGACCGGTGGGTCGCCGAGGCCGGCACCCTGGAGACACCGCAGGGGCGGTGGGCCGTCGAACTGCGCGAGAGCGGCGAACTGATCGGCGGCGTGGCGCTGCTGCCCCTGCCGCCGCACGGCGGGGATCTGGAGATCGGCTGGCAGTTGGCCCCGGAGATGTGGGGGCAGGGCTACGCGGCCGAGGCCGGCCACGCCGTCGCGCACCAGGCGTTCGAGTCGCCCGCCGGGATCGACGAGCTGTTCGCCGTGGTCCGCCCCCGCAACGAACGCGGCGCCGCCACGGCGCGCCGGGTCGGCATGGAGTGGGTGGGCGAGACCGACAAGTACTACGGACTCCAACTCCAGGTCTACCGGCTGCGCAAGGGCGACCTGGACACCACGGGCCTCACGGCGCCGCCCCCGGCGTAGCGCGCGGCGGAAACGGCGGGGGCGGCGGAGGCGTGTCCGGGCCCGGCGCTCACAGATCGAGGACGGTGTCCTCGCGGGGACGGGAGCAGCAGATCAGGGCGTCGCCCTCGGCCGGCGGCTCGATCGGCTCGGGGTCGTAGCCGACCTCACCCGACAGCAGGCCGGTCACGCAGGTGTGGCACACCCCGGTACGGCACGACCAGCGCACCGGCACGTCGCACGCCTCGGCCAGCTCCAGCAGCGTGCCGTACTCCGGTTTCCAGGGGACCGTGAGCCCGCTGCGGACGAAGGTCACCGCCGGGCCCGTCCCCGGGTCGCCCTGGGGCGCGTGCGGCGGGCGCGCGGCGGCCGGGGCGATGCCGGGGGTGAGGGCCGGGCCTGCCCCGAAGACCTCCGTGTGGATGCTGTCGGGGTCGAGGCCCGCTCCGGTCAGCGCGCCGGTCAGATCGTCCATGAAGGCGGTGGGACCGCACAGATAGGCGTCGGCTTCGGCGGGCAGCCCCAGCCGGGCCACCAGCGCGGACGTCAGCCGCCCGGCCTCGGTGTGGCCGTCCCCGTTCCGCAGGTCCTCGGGACGCGGGTGGCTGTAGCAGATGACGGTACGGCTGCCGGGCAGCCCTTCGAGCAGCTGCCGGGTCTCCCTGGCGAAGGCATGGTCGGCGCCGTCGCGTGCGCCGTGCAGCCACCAGACCCGCCGGTCCGGCGCCGTGTCGGCGAGCGAGCGCAACATCGCGAGCAGCGGAGTCGCGCCCACGCCCGCCGAGGCCAGGACCACCGGCCCGGGTCCTGGCGCCAGGGTGAAGTCGCCGCGCGGCGCGGCCGAGAGGAGCCGGTCGCCGACCCGCACCCGGGTGTGCAGCCGGGTGCTGGCGGCGCCGTGCGGCTCCTGCTTGACGCTGATGCGATACCGGTCGGCGCCGGGGCGGCCGGAGAGGGAGTAGCTGCGCACCAGCGCCGGTCCCTCCGGGCCCGCGTCCAGGCGTACGGTCAGATACTGGCCGGGCGCGGCCGCGGGCAGCGGCGCGCCGTCGTCGGCGGCCAGCCACAGGGAGAGCACACTGCGGCTCTCCTCCTCGATCCCGGTCACCGTCAGCGGCCGGAAGCCCGGCCACGCGGGACCGCCACCGGGGCCGGTGGTGCCGTCCGTCCCGGCCGTCTCGCCCTTCCCGGCCGGCTCCGCCAGCATCGTCTCGAACGAGCCGCGCCAGCCGGGGCTGAGCGCCCCGATCCTCAGCGCCCGCCGTACCCGCTCGCGCGGGTGGCCGGGCAGATACAGCAGCCCGTCGACCTCGGCGACGGTCATCCCGCCAGGACCCTCCGCGACCTTGACGATCTCCTGTCCCGCCTCCACCTCGCCCTCGGTGAGGACCCGGAGGTAGAAGCCCGGCCGCCGGTGCGACACCAGCAGGGACGGCATACGGGGCTCCCGCATCCGCATCCCCACCCGGTAGCAGGTCACCCGGGGCTGGGTCACCTCGAAGAGCGCGTCCCCGATCCGGTACCGGTCGCCGACACACACCTCGTCGTCGGGCAGCCCCTCCACGGTGAAGTTCTCCCCGAACTGCCCGTGGGTGAAGTCGTCGCGCCCCAACTCCCGCTCCCAGTGGCGGTAGGAGTCGAGCTGGTAGACCATGACGGCCCGGATCTCACCTCCGTGCCCGGCCAGATCGCCCTGCCCGTCCCCATCGACGTTCAGCCTGCGCACCATCCGGGGCCCGGTGACCGGGGTCTTCCAGATGCCCGTGTGTACCGTCCTGCCCTGCCATGTCACGTCCTGGGGGAGGCCGACGTTGACGGATACCAGCCTGGCCACGCTGCCCACCTCACCCCTCGACGGCCCCTTCTCCGAGCCTAGGACGTCTCCCGCGGTGACGCGCGTCCGTCCGGCCGGGCAGGACCGGGCGGATACTGGAGGGATGGAGCTGTACATACCCGGCATGGCCGCGGTGCGGGAGCGGATCGGCAGCAGTCTGTTCGAGCGGGTCGCGGGACCGGAAGGCCCGGCGAACCGCAGCCGGTTCCACGACGCTCCGGGGGAGCGGTGGTTCGGTCCCGACCGGCCCGTACGTGCCGTCCACGGCGACGCCTCCATGTTCGTCGGCGGGCTCAGGGCGCTGCTGCTGCAGTCGCTGCACCCGCTGGCGATGGCCGCGGTCGCGGGCCACTCCGGCTACCGGGGCGACCCCTGGGGGCGGCTCCAGCGCACCAGCACCTTCCTCGCCGTGACGACGTTCGGCACGGCGGACGACGCGCAGCGCGCCGTCGACCGGGTACGGGACGTGCACGAGCGGGTACGCGGACGCACACCGGACGGTGAGCCGTACCACGCGGCCGATCCGCATCTGCTGACCTGGGTGCACATCGCCGAGGTCGACAGCTTCCTGCGCGCCCACAAACGGTTCGGCTCGCAGCGGTTGACCTCCGACGAGTACGACGGGTACGTCGCCGACACCGCACGCGTCGCGACCGCGCTCGGCGCCGTCGACCCGCCGCGCGACCAGGCCGAGCTGGCCCGGCGGCTGGCCGACTACCGGCCCGAGTTGCGCGCCACACCGCAGGCGCGGGACGCCGCGCGCTTCCTGCTGCTGAGCCCGCCGCTGCCGTGGCCGGTGCGCCCGCCGTACGCCGTGCTCGCCGCCAACGCGGTCTCCCTGCTGCCCATGTGGGCGCGCCGGCCGCTGAGGCTGCCGTATCTGCCGGGCGTCGAGGAGACGGGCGTACGCGTCGCGGGCCACGGCCTGGTCAGGACGATCCGCTGGGCGATGGCCCGGCCCCCGTCCGACCGCCCCGATTCCGACCCCCCGACTCCCGACCGACCCGGCGAAGGCCCCGCCCACTCCTGAAACGCGCGTCAGCCGCGCCGTACCCGGGGCGCGGGCACCAGCCGGACCGCCGTGTTCAGCACATGGTCGATCACATCGCGCGAGGGGGTGTCGGTGAGGTTGGCCAGCAGCCGGGCCAGCGTGTTGACCAGGAACGGCGAGCCCATGACGTAGCGGTTGAGGATCGGCTGGAAGCCGGACCTGCTGAAGACCAGATCGGCCGCCGCGTTGCCCAGCCGGTAGTAGCGGCCCAGGCGGCGGTTCATCTCCTCCGGGTAGCTGTGCAGCACCCGCTCGCGCGCCGCCCCGTCCGGCCGGGACAGCGCGAGCGCCGCCTTCTCCGCCGCCACCTCACCGGCCTCCATGGCCTGGCCTATGCCCTCACCGTTCCACGGGCTGATCATGCCGCCCGAATCCCCGACCAGCAGCAGCCCGTTGGTGTACAGGGGGTGCCGGTTGAAGCCGAGCGGCAGCGCGGCGCTGCGCACCGGACCCTCGGCGTTCTCCTCGCGCAGCCCCCACTCCTCCGGGGTACGGGCGAGCCATTCGTCCAGTACCTTCCGCAGGTCGGCGCTGCCGTGGGTGCGGTGCGGCACAGCGCCGAGCCCCACGTTGACGCGGCCGTCGCCCATCGGGAAGATCCAGCCGTACCCGGGCAGGAAGTGCTCACCGCCGGGGAAGCGAAGATCGGCCCAGAGCTCCAGATACTCCTCCTGGGAGCGCTCGGGGCTGCGGTAGTAGCGCCGCGCGGCCGTCGCGATCAGTTTGCCCTTGTCCCGGTCGAGCCCCATGGCGAGAGCGATCCTGGCTGACGCCCCGTCGGCGGCGACGACGATCGGCGCGCGGTGGACCACCGGTTCCCCCGACCCCGACACGGCGGTGACGCCGGTGACGCGTCCCGCCCGGTCGGTGACCGGCGCCGTCACCTTCACGCCGTTACGCAGCCGCGCCCCGGCGGCGACCGCGTGGCGCGCCAGGATGTCGTCGAAGTCGTGCCTGCTGCGGGACAGTCCGAAGCTGGGATAGCGCCCGAGGTCCGGCCAGTCGATGTGCACCTGGCGCTCACCCGCCACCCAGCGCATCCCGCGCGAGCGCATCCACCCCGGCGCCTCGATGTCGATGCCCATCCTGACGAGCTGGTGCACCGCGCGCGGTGTCAGTCCGTCACCGCACACCTTCTCCCGGGGGAAGTCGGCCTTCTCCAGCAGCAGGACGTCCACGCCCGCCTCGGCGAGGTGGAAGGCGGCGGACGAGCCCGCAGGGCCCGCGCCCACCACTATCACCTGGGCGTCTTCGCCCGACTTCGTCTCCCGCATCGGGAATCCCCTTCCGGTCCGGCCTGCGCCGCGTTCGGTACGGCCCGCACCGCGCTCGGTCCGGCGGCCCGCTCCATCATCACCCGACCCGGGTTCTTGACGGACGATCACGACGGGACGAGACTGCCGCTGAATGTGACAACGATGTCACGAAAGCGTTTCGCGGCACGCGGCAGGCGCGCCGGACGAGGCGGCAGGCGGGCAGAGGAAGGTCTCCACGGTGCATCGACCAAGCGGCAGATGGAGCAGACTCGGAATCGCGGCGGTGGTGCTGGCGGCCTGCGCGACGGCCGCCCCCACGGCGGCGGTCGCCGACTCCCCGGCGCGGGCGGAACACGTCAAACTGGTGTCGGACCCGACGGATTACGTCGACCCGATGATCGGTACCCGGAAGGGCGTCGACTGGGAGAACACCTTCCCCGGGGTGACGGCGCCGTTCGGGATGATGCAGTTCAGCCCCGACACCACGTCGGGGCCCACCGGTTACTCGTACGACGACGACCAGATCAAGGGCTTCAGCCTCGACCACTTCTCCGGCGGCTGCTCCTCGTTCGGCGACATCCCGATCCTGCCGGTCACCGGAGCGGTCGGGGACAACCCCGCTGCCAGGACCGAGCACTTCTCGCACGACGACGAGCACGCGGCGGCCGGTTCGTACGCCGTCGAGCTGGCCGATTCGAAGGTGCGGGCGCAGTTGGGCGCCACCGAGCGGACCGGTATCGCCTCCTTCCGCTACCCGGCGGGCAGTCAGGCGCAGGTGCTGGTCAAGTCGGGCACCAGCCTCGGCGGCGACCTGGCGGCCGACGTGCGGGTGGTCAACGACCACGAGCTGTCGGGCACCACCACCCCGCACGGGCTGTGCAACAACAGCAAGTACACGATGTACTTCGACATCACCTTCGACCGCCCGTTCACCGCGCACGGCACCTGGCAGGACGGCAAGGTCACGCCGGGTTCCTCCGGCGCCACAGGGCCGGGCTCCGGCGCTTACCTGACCTTCGACACGTCCGGCGACGCGTCCGTGACCGCCAAGGTCGGTATGTCGTACGTGAGTACGGCGGGCGCGGCGAAGAACCTGGCGTCCGAGATACCCGGCTGGGACGTCGGACGGGTGCAGGCCAAGACCCGCGCCGCCTGGCGTGACGCGCTGCTGAAGGTCGACGTGGGCGGTGCCAAGCCCGACGAACTGACCACCTTCTACACCTCGTTGTACCGCTCGCTGCAGTCGCCGAGCGTCTTCAACGACGTGGACGGCCGCTACATCGGCTTCGACAACGTGATCCACCGGGTGCCGAAGGGGCACACCCAGTACGCGCACTTCTCCGACTGGGACATCTACCGCTCGCACGCGCCGCTGCAGACGATGCTCTACCCGCAGCGGACCGGCGACATGGCCAACTCGCTGCTGCGCGACGCCCAGCAGCAGGGCGGCTGGTGGCCGAAGTGGCCCTCGCAGAACATGACGGGCAACGTGATGAACGGCGACAACGGCGTACCGCTGTTCGCCCAGTACGTGGCGTTCGGCGCCCGCGGTGTCAACGTCCGTGACGCGCTGCCCATCATGAAGAAGGGCGCGACGCGCTCGGAGAGTGTCGGCTGGGGCTGGGTCGAGCGGCCCGGCGTCGAGGACTACGTACGCCTCGGCTACGCGCCCAACAACGCCGACTCGCAAGGGGACCACGGTCTCCAGGGCGCCTCGGAGACCCTGGAATGGGCCACCGACGACTTCGCCATCTCCCAGCTCGCCGCCTCCGTCGGCGATCACAGGACGCAGGCCGAGTACGCGAAGCGCGGCAACAACTGGCAGAACATCTACGACCCGGCAACCGGCTATCTGCGCCCGCGCGACGACAACGGCGCGTTCCCGGCGGGACCCGGCTTCCAGACACCGCCGGCCGGTGCCTTCGGCCAGGACGGCTACGACGAGGGCAACGCCGCCCAGTACAACTGGTCCGTCCAGCAGGACATGGCGGGCCTGGTGGCCGCGATGGGCGGCAAGGACAAGGTGATCCCGCGCCTGGACGAGTTCTTCGGCAAGCTCAACGCCGGCGGCAACGAGCCGTACGACTGGGCGGGCAACGAGATCGACACCACGGCGCCCTGGGCGTACGACTACGTCGGCCAGCCGTGGAAGACCCAGGAGGTCACCCGGCGCTTCGAGACCGAGCTGTTCACGACGGAGCCCGACGGTCTGCCGGGCAACGACGACAACGGCGCGCTGTCGTCCGAGTACGTGTGGGCGGCGCTCGGCATGATGCCGGCGACCCCCGGCACCCCGACCCTCGCGCTCAACAGCCCCCTGTTCAAGCGGGCCGTGATCAGCCTGGGCACCGGCAAGAAGATCACCATCGACGCCCCGGCCGCGGCCGACGACGCGCCCTACATCACCGACATGCGGCTGAACGGCAGGCAGTTCGAGTCGACCGCCCTGCCCGCCTCGTTCGCGACGCGCGGTGGCGACCTCGACTTCAGCCTCTCCACCCGGCCCGACACCCACTGGGCCACCGGCGCGAAGGCCGCGCCGCCGTCGTACCGGACCGGTGAGGTCCCGGCCGTCGGCTACCTCACCCCGACCGGCACCCAGGTGACCCCCGGCGGTACGAGCCTGCCGGCCACCGTCGGCGCCGCCACGCTCGCCGGGCACGCGGGCAAGGTCCGCTGGACGGCGGCCTCCGATGTCGCGGGCGTCACCGTCAGCCCGTCGTCCGGCACGCTGGACCTCGGCCGCGCGCCGACCGCCCACGTACCGGTCACGATCAAGGTCGCCGAGGACACCCCGTCCGGCTACCACCCGGTCAAGGTGACCTTCCGTACGGCAGCGGGCACGACCCTGCCCGGCGGCGCCGTCGTGGTGACCGTACCGGCCGCCGACGGCGCCGCGACCGCCTGCGACACCCTGGGCGCCACCGACACCGAATGCGGGCTCCGGCTGCGCGACAACGGCGACGGGCACACCACGCCGGTCACCGTGGGCGGCCGGGAGGGCCGCTCCACCACGGACGGCTCACCGTTCCAGTACTTCGACGTCGACAACACCATCGTCCCCGGCGGTCACTACACGGCGACCGTGACGATCGAGTACTACGACCACGGCGCCGGCAGCTGGGGCATGCAGTACGACTCCACGACCGACGCCTACCAGCAGGCGACCCCGGTCGCCAAGACCGGCACCGACACCTGGAAGACCGCGACGTTCACCCTGGACGACGCGGCGTTCCACAACGGCGAGAACGCCGGCACCGACTTCCGCCTCGCCAACAACGGCGACACGGGAACCATCGGCAGCGTCCATGTCTCCGTCTCCGGAGACAACGTCCTCGCCCTCCACCTCTGCCCCGCCGACAACTGACCGACCGCGTTCACCGGCCACGGGTGCCGGGTGTCCACGCGGACATCCGGCACCTGGCACCCCGCACCCGTGGCTTTGACCCGCCCCCGACTACGTGACACCGATCGCCGACGGCATATCTTGATATCAAGCAATGTCGCAGACGCAGACGTGGAGCGGAGTACCGGTGACTGACTCGACCATCATCTATACGCGAACCGACGAGGCCCCGGCCCTGGCGACGTATTCGTTCTTGCCTGTGGTCGAGGCGTACGCCTCGACGGCCGGGGTCACCGTGGAGAGCCGCGACATCTCGCTGTCCGGGCGGATCATCGCCGGCTTCCCCGAGTACCTGGAAGAGGGCCAGCGGGTCGAGGACGCGCTCGCCGAGCTGGGCGAGCTGGCCAAGACGCCCGGCGCGAACATCATCAAGCTGCCGAACATCTCGGCCTCGATCCCGCAGCTCAAGGCCGCCGTCGCGGAGCTGCAGCAGCTGGGCTACGCGCTGCCCGACTACCCGGACGACCCGAAGACCGACGAGGACAAGGACGTACGGGCGCGCTACGACAAGGTCAAGGGCAGCGCCGTCAACCCGGTGCTGCGCGAGGGCAACTCCGACCGCCGCGCCCCCGCGTCCGTCAAGAACTACGCCAAGGCGCACCCGCACCGCATGGGCGCCTGGACACCCGAGTCGAAGACCAACGTCGCGCACATGAGCGGCGACGACTTCCGCTCCACCGAGAAGTCCACGGTCATCGCCGAGGACGGCACCCTGCGCATCGAGCTGGCCGGCGACGACGGCAGCACCACCACGCTGCGCGAGTCGGTGCCCGTACTCGCGGGCGAGGTCGTGGACGCGACGGTGATGCGGGTCGCCGCGCTGCGTGAGTTCCTCACCGCGCAGGTCGCCCGCGCCAAGGCCGAGAACGTGCTGTTCTCGGTGCACCTGAAGGCCACCATGATGAAGGTCTCCGACCCGATCATCTTCGGCCACGCGGTACGCGCCTTCTTCCCGAAGACGTTCGCCGAGCACGGCCAGGCGCTCGCCGCCGCGGGCCTCAGCCCGAACGACGGCCTCGGCGGCATCCTCAAGGGCCTGGCGGCCCTGCCGGACGGTGCCAAGATCAAGGAGTCCTTCGACGCCGAGCTGGCCGAAGGCCCGGCCCTCGCGATGGTCGACTCGGACCGCGGCATCACCAACCTGCACGTGCCGAGCGACGTCATCGTCGACGCCTCCATGCCGGCCATGATCCGCACCTCGGGCCACATGTGGGGCCCGGACGGCAACGAGGCCGACACCCTCGCCGTCATCCCCGACAGCAGCTACGCGGGCATCTACCAGGTCACCATCGACGACTGCCGCGCCCACGGCGCCTTCGACCCCGCCACGATGGGCTCGGTCGCCAACGTCGGTCTGATGGCGCAGGCCGCCGAGGAGTACGGCAGCCACGACAAGACCTTCGAGATCCCCACCACCGGCACGGTGCGGGTCACCGACGCCACCGGCAAGGTCGTCCTCGAACACGTGGTGAGCGCCGGGGACGTGTGGCGCATGTGCCAGACCAAGGACGTGCCGATCCAGGACTGGGTCAAGCTCGCCGTCACCCGCGCCCGCGCCACCGGCAACCCGGCGGTGTTCTGGCTGGACGAGGGGCGCGCGCACGACGCGAACCTCATCGCCAAGGTCGAGAAGTACCTGCCGGAGCACGACACGGACGGGCTGCTCATCGAGATCCGCAAGCCCGAGGACGCCATCGCGTACTCGCTGGAGCGCATCCGCAGGGGCGAGGACACCATCTCCGTCACCGGCAACGTGCTGCGTGACTACCTGACCGACCTGTTCCCGATCCTGGAGCTCGGCACGAGCGCCAAGATGCTCTCGGTCGTCCCGCTCATCAACGGCGGCGGACTGTTCGAGACCGGCGCCGGCGGCTCGGCCCCCAAGCACGTCCAGCAGCTCGTCAAGGAGAACTACCTCCGCTGGGACAGCCTGGGCGAGTTCCTGGCCCTCGCCGTCAGCTTCGAGCACCTCGCGACGAGCACGGGCAACGCACGCGCCCAGATCCTCGCCGACACGCTCGACCGCGCGACCGGCACGTTCCTGGACGAGAACAAGTCGCCCAGCCGCAAGGTCGGCGGCATCGACAACCGTGGCAGCCACTTCTACCTGGCCCTCTACTGGGCGCGTGAGCTGGCGGCGCAGACCGAGGACGCCGAGCTCGCCGGGGCGTTCGCCGCACTGGCCAAGACGCTGGGCGACCAGGAGCAGACGATCGTGGACGAGCTGATCGCCGTCCAGGGCAAGCCCGCCGACATCGGCAGCTACTACCGTCCGGACGACGCCAAGGCGTCCGCCGTGATGCGCCCCTCGGCGACGTTCAACCAGGCCATCGCCACCCTCGGCTGACCTGGCAGAGCGCGCGTGAGAGCCCCGGTCCCGCACCCCGGCGGGACCGGGGCTCTCAGCCTGCCTCGGTCCCGACGACCCACCGGTAGGCGGCTGCCGCGCTGAACTCGGCCTGACCGCCGGGGAAGATCAGCCCGGCCGTGCGGAACGCGGGATCGGCCGCCGCGCCCGGCACGTACGGGACCGCGACGCAGCGCATCCCCGCGGCGTGCGCCGCCTCCACACCCGGCGCCGCGTCCTCCAGCACCACACACGCGCCGGGCGCGGCGCCCAGCCGGCGCGCCGCCTCCAGGAAGACGTCGGGCGCCGGCTTGCCGTGCGCGACCTCCTCCGCCGACACCGTCGTCGCGAAGTACCGGTCGAGACCGGTACGGCCGAGCGCCGCCTCGATGGCGGCGCCGGAGGAACCCGACGCCACCGCCAGCGGCGCACCCGCCGCGTGCAGCAGCTCCACGAACGCCTGCATCTCGGGGAACACCTCGGTCGACTTCCGCACCAGCTCCAGATACAGCTCGTTCTTGTCGGCCAGCAGCTCGTCGACCGGTACGTCGATGCCGTACTCGGCGCGCAGCGCCTCCAGCGTCTCGCGGGTACTGATCCCGATGTACCGGCTGTGCTGCTCCCAGCTGAAGTCAGGCACCCCGTGCCGGGCCAGCAGCCGACGGCCCGCCTCGTAGTAGTTCGGCTCGCTGTCGACGAGTGTCCCGTCAAGATCGAAGATGACCGCCGGAGGCTGTGACGTGCCCGAAGTGCTCATGCCCTCAGCATGTCAAGCCCCGGTACCGGCCCGCTCGTCGGCGCCGTCCGCCCTGCTACCGTCGCCCGGGCATCGTCGCGTCGAAGAGGGGACACACCGTGAGCGTCAGCAGTGCCGGGCGGGCCTTCGTCGGATCGTTCACCTCGGCGGGAGGCTGCGGCGTCATCGCCGTGGACGTGGCGGGCGGGAGCGGTGCGCTCACCGAACGCGGCGCGAGCGACGCGGTGGCCGATCCGTCCTTCCTCACGCTCACCCCGGACGGGTCCGTGCTCTACGCCGTCTCCGAGACGCAGGACGGCGGCGCGGCGGCGTTCGAGGTGCTCGCAGGGACCGGCGGGCTCCGGCCGCTGGGACAGCGGGTGCGGGTCGAAGGGGCGGGCCCCACCCACCTCACGCTGGTCGGCGGTCATCTGCTGACGGCCAACTACGGCTCAGGCAGCGTCAGTGTGCTGCCCGTCGCCGCCGACGGCGGACTGCTGGCCCCGTCCGCCGTGTTCCGGCACGAAGGCGCGGGACCCCACCCCGAGCGGCAGCGCGAACCCCACGCCCACCAGGTGCTCGCCGATCCGGGCGGACGCTGGGTGGTGAGCGTCGACCTCGGCACCGACTCGGTGCGGGTCTGCGCCCTCGACCCCGGGACGGGGGAGCTGACCGCGCACAGCGAGACGCCGCTGCGCCCCGGGTCAGGACCGCGCCATCTCGCCTTCCATCCGGCGGGCGGCCACGCGTATCTGCTGAACGAACTCGAACCGACCCTCACCGTCTGCCGCTGGGACGCGGTCGCGGGGCGGCTCGAACCGCTCGGCGAAGCGCCGCTGCTGCCCGCGGGCGAGCAGTCGGAGAGCTTCGCCTCGGGGGTGGCCGTCTCGCGGGACGGACGGTTCGTCTGGGCCGCCAACCGGGGCCACGACAGCATCGCCGTACTCGCGCTCGACGAGAGCTACGAGAAGGCCGAGCTGGTCACCACGGTCGGCTGCGGCGGCCGCTGGCCGCGCGATCTCACGCTGGACCCGACCGGCCGCCGCCTGTACGTCGCGAATGAGCACTCCGGCGACGTGACCTGGTTCGACATCGACCCGGTGACCGGCATCCCGGCCCGCGCCGGCTCCTTCGAGGCCCCCGCCGCCTCCTGCGTGATCTTCGGCTGAGGCCGAGCGGCGGACCGCGGGACACCCGCGGTCCGCGCCGCCGCTCAGAGCGCCGGGGAGCCCTGCGGCTGCTGGGCGATGCCCAGTACCGTCGCGTACTTCGACAGCACGAGCTTGCCGATCGCCGGATAAGCGCCCAGCGGTTCGGCTGCCGCGCAGTCGGCCTCCTTGAGCGCGGCGTCGAGCAGCCCCTCGGACAGCTCGGGGCCGATCAGGTACGGCGCGAGCGCGAGCTGGTTCGAACCGGCGCCGCGCAGCTGCTCGGCGATGGAGCTGACGGAGCCCGGCACGTCGAGCGCCGCTGCCATCACCGGTACGGCGAGCCTGGCCGCCAGCAGCATCCCCGTGATCCCCGCGGTGTCGACCGCCTCCTCGCCCCCCACCGTGGCGAGGATGATGCCGTCGGCCGCCGTGGTGACCGTGAACAGCCGTGCGCGGTCGGCGCGGGCGAGACCCACCTCCGAGAGCCTGACGTGCAGCGCCTCGGCGAGCAGCGGGTGCGGACCGAGGACGTCGGTCAGCTCGGCGCCCGCCCCGCTGTCGGCGACGGCCTGCTCTATCCGGCTGATCAGGTCACCTTCGGGACCCGCGAGCAGCGGCACCACGACAGCGGCCGGACCCTCGGGCTCCGCGACCTCACGGCCGGCCGCCTTCGCCAGCTCGTAGCGTTCGACACGCTGCGTGGCCGTACGCGCCACGACGACGTGCAGCGCGGGGAACTCGGCGTCGTCGGCGCTGTCGCCCTCCAGATAGCCGATCCTGGCCTCAAGGCCGGGCAGCTCGGAGCGGGCGATGGAGACGACCTCTTCGGCGAGACCACGGACGGCGGCCGAGGGTGTGCCGGGAACCGCGAGGACCAGGGTGGGCGCGCCTTCGGGCGCGGCCACGGGCTCCGGGCGGCGGTGGCGCCCCGACTGGCGGGGTCGCGGCATTCGTACAGGCAGGCCGGGTGCGGGCCCAGTGGGGGTGCTCATGACCCAGAATGCTACTGGTTTTGTGGGTGCGACTGTTCGGGGAGGGGGCAGACGCGCGCTACCCATCCGTATTTGTCCGTTAGGTGTTTTTCCGCTCATCCCTCCCGTTCTGTCAGGGGTGTTCGGTCAGGACCCTCAGCAGTCGGGGATGGGACGGCAGCGTGAGGGTGCCGGCGGCGAGGGCGGCGGCGATGACCAGCGCGCCGCTGAGCGGGTCCCCGGCGGCCGGAACGGTGGTGGCATGCGGCAGTTGCCCGGCCAGCTCGGCTCGCAGCGGACCGAGCAGCGGCTCACCGAGCTTGAACAGACCACCGGTGAAAGCGACTTCGCAGTCCCCGTCCGGCGGGCACACGGCCGCGGCGGCCTCGGCGATCTGCCGCGCCGCGGCCGCGAGGATCCCGGCGGCCACCGGGTCGTCCGCCGCGCGTGCCGCCACCTCCGGCGCGAACGAGGCGAGGAGCGCGGGCCGGTCGGTCCTCGGGTAGAGCAGCCCCGGCAGGTCGCCGGCGGGCCCGAACACCGCTTCCAGGGCGGACAGCAGAAAAGCCGAACCGCCGCGCCGCCCGTCGTGGGCGCGCATGGCGGCCTCCAGCCCGGCGCGGCCGATCCAGGCGCCGCCGCCGCAGTCGCCGAGCAGATGCCCCCAGCCGTCGGCGCGCCGCCAGTCCGTCAGATCCGTACCGAGCGCGATCATGCCGGTACCGCCGGCGACGACGGCGCCGGGCCGCTGCCCGAGCGCCCCCGCGTACGCCGTGACGGCGTCGGCGGCGAGCGCCAGCCTGCGTACCCCCAGGGCCCGTTCGAGGGCGGCGGGCAGTTCCGCGCGCAACTCGTCACCGAGCGTCGCCATCCCGGCAGCGCCGATCGCGACGGCCGACAGACCGGTGTCGGCGCCCACCCGCGCCAGCAGTGTGTCGACGGCGGGCAGCAACTGGCCCAGCAGATGACGGGCTTCGATGCCCGAAGGGCCGGTACGCACCGGCTCCGCTGTCGCCGTCACCGCAGCAGCTTCCGGCACGGCGCCGGTACCGGAGTCCGGCGCCGAAGCGGCGGTTTCGGCGAGCGCGAACCGCAGCCCCGAGCCGCCCGAGTCCACGCCAAGTACCCAGCTCACGACGGCGACCGGCTCCAGGGAGAGAGGGGGAGTGACGACGGCACCTTATCCGAGCCCCGGACCGCTGGGTCGCCCGTTCACGGCTTCCCGGGCGGAGTCGGCAGCACCCGCGTTGCACCAGTAGAGTGAATCGCCGTGGCAGCACTACCGTTGAACGAGCTTGTCGAGCCCGGATGGGCGGACGCGTTGCGTCCCGTGGCCGGACGCGTCGCCGAAATGGGTGACTTCCTGCGCGCGGAGGTCGCGGCAGGGCGTACGTATCTGCCGGCCGGCGCGAACGTACTGCGCGCCTTCCAGCAGCCTTTCGACGAGGTGCGCGTCCTGATGATGGGTCAGGACCCCTACCCGACACCGGGCATGGCCGTCGGGCTCAGCTTCTCCGTGGCGCCAGAGGTGCGTTCCCTGCCCGGCAGCCTGGAGAACATCTTCCGTGAGCTGCACGGCGACCTCGGTGTCGACCGGCCGTCCAACGGCGATCTGACGCCCTGGACCAGGCAAGGCGTCCTGCTGCTCAACAGGGCGCTGACCACGGCTCCCCGCAAGCCCGGCGCACACCGGGGCAAGGGCTGGGAGGACGTGACCGAGCAGGCCATCCGCGCGCTGGTGGCGCGCGGCAAACCGCTGGTCTCGGTGTTGTGGGGACGCGACGCGCGCAACCTGCGGCCCTTCCTCGGCGACTACCCGGCGATCGAGTCGGCCCACCCTTCCCCCATGTCGGCCGACCGCGGCTTCTTCGGCTCCCGGCCCTTCAGCCGCACCAACGACCTCCTGATCAAGCAGGGCGCCCAGCCGGTGGACTGGCGCCTGCCGTAACCCGCCCAGGTGGCGGATCCCGGGCGCGGGGCAACGGAACGGCGCCCCCATGGACTCCCCTTGGAAAAGGAGGTTGTCCATGGGGAAACCTGAGCCGACGGCTGACGTCGAATTCCAGAGCTTCGTCGTCAGCCGCTGGACGCGGTTCATGCGGACGGCGTTCCTCCTGACCGGGGAGCGGTACGCCGCCGAGGACCTGGTGCAGTCGTCCCTGGAGCGGATCTACCTGGTCTGGCACAAGGTCGCCGCTGCCGACGATCCGGACGCGTACGTGCGGCGGGTGATGATCAATCTGCATGCCCGCAAGCACCGCAGAAAGCTCAAGGAGATCCTGGCGCCCGGTGACGACACCGGTCTGCCGCACGAACTGCCCGAGCGCGACGACCGGATGGCGCAGGCCGACGACCGCTCCGATCTGCTGACGGCGCTGAGCCAACTGCCGCCGCGCCAGCGGGAGGCGGTGGTGCTGCGCTACTGGGAAGACCTGAGCGAGGCCCGGACCGCCAGTGCCATGGGCTGCTCCGTCGGCACGGTCAAGAGCAACGCGGCCAAGGGGATCGCGAAGCTGCGCGCCGTGCCCGGACTGCTGGACATGATGACGAAGGGCGGACGGACATGATCGGGGAAGAGCATGAGCCGGCACCCAGGGGTATCGCCCTCCTGCTGGCGGACGCGGCGGCCGGGGTGGAGATCGGCCCGCCGCCCGTCCAGACCATCGTGCGGGGCGGCAGGCGCCGCAGGGCCAGGCGCAGGGCGCTCGCCGCGGCGACGGCGCTGGTGATCGCCGGTTCGGTCGGCGCCTCGCTGGCCACCGGAGCTCTGACGGACGGGAACAGGAAGAGCCAGGTCGCGGAGCAGCCGCAGGAGGGGGTGCGTCAGCCGGCGCCGCTGCCGCTGCGCGCCACGCTCGCGACCGGGCGCACGGACGGCAAGCAGTGGCAGATCACCGTTGATGTCTGGGCCCCGCCGAAGACCGCAGCGCAGGCGGCACAGCTGGCGGACGCCATGAACGGCGGCGAATACCTCGACGTGGACCGCGGTGGCGCGGGGGACCGGGGGCTGATCGGCACGGGGTGGTACTTCGTGCGCGTCGACATCGGCGGCCGGAACTCGTTCGCGCTCGACGGTCCGATCCCGGACGGCAAGGGGCTGCGCCAGAGCCTGGAGGCCCGCCCCGCCCGGCTCGGACCGCGGGGATCCGACTGGGTGGTGGTCGGCAAGGCGTCGCCGGACACCCGGCGCGTCGTGTGCACCTGGGACGACGGCACGAGCACGGAGCTGCCGCGGTCGGCCCTGCGGCCGGTCGGCGGTGACGGGGTGCTGTGGTTCGCGGCCGAGGTGCCGCGAGGGCGCGCCTTCGCGTCGGCGGATGCGCGGTACTGACCGGCCCCGGAGCCCCGGAGCCGGTCCAGAAGTCCGCAGGTCAGAACGCCCGCAGATACTGCGAAGGGGTGGGTACGGAAGCGCCCAGGTCGGCGGCGGCGCGACGGGCGAAGTTCGGGTCGCGCAGCAGCTCCCTGGCCAGCAGGACGGCGTCGGCCTCGCCGTTGGCGACGATCTTCTCCGCCTGGTCGGACTCGGTGATCAGGCCGACCGCCGCCACCGGCATCCGGGTCTCGGCCTTGATCCGCGCGGCGAACGGCACCTGGTAGCCGGGCTTGAGCGGGATACGGACCCCCGCGGCGTTGCCGCCGCTGGACACGTCGAACAGGTCGACGCCGTGGTCGACCAGCAGGTCGGCCAGCCGCACCGAGTCGTCGGCCGTCCAGCCGCCCTCGTCGAGCCAGTCGGTCGCCGAGACCCGGAAGAAGACCGGCAGGTCGGCGGGGAAGGCGGCGCGTACGGCGTCGACGACCTCGACGGAGAACCGGATCCGGTTCTCGAAGGAACCCCCGTAGGCGTCCGTGCGGTGGTTGCTGTGCGGGGAGAGGAACTGGTGGATGAGGTACCCGTGCGCGCCGTGGATCTCGGCGACCTGGAAACCGGCCGCCGCGGCCCGTGTGGCGGCGGCGCCGAACTGCCCGACGATCTCCCTGATCTGATCCACCGTCAGCTCGGTGGGCACCAGATGTCCCTCGGCGAACGGTACGGCGCTGGGCGCGACCGGCTGCCAGCCGTCGTTCTCCGGGCCGACCGGACCGCCGCCGTTCCAGGGCTTGTCGGTCGACGCCTTGCGCCCCGCGTGGGCGAGCTGGATGCCGCGCGGTGTGCCCTGCGAGGCGAGGAAGCGGTTGATCCTGCTGAACGCCTCGACCTGGGTGTCGTTCCAGATCCCGAGGTCGAACGGGCTGATCCGGCCCTCCGGGCTGACAGCCGTCGCCTCGGTGATGATCAGACCCGTACCACCGACGGCGCGAGCGGCGAGATGCGCGAAGTGCCAGTCCTGCGGCACACCGGCGGCCGGGCCCGTGGCCTCGGCGGAGTACTGACACATGGGCGCCATCCACACCCGGTTGGGCAGGGTCAGGGACCGCAGGGTGTAGGGGGCGAACAGTGCGCTCACGGGAGGCTCCTATCGGAACAGGTGGATACGTCCCACACCGTACCTACGGTGGTCAGGCGGCTGTCAAACTACGATGATTCTCGTACTGGGGCGGCGGGCGGCGCGTCACGGCGGTCGGAGCGGATTGCCTGATTAAGTTGAGAATGTGTCGGAACATAACGTGATTTCCGCCGATGGCCCCCACGAGCCCGCGACCCGTGACCGCCCGGTGTGGGAGGTGCAGGGGTACGGCACCGTCACCGGCGCCGGACAGGAGCCGGACGGCGGCGCGGTGCGCCGCGAGATCCTGCCGCCCTGGGTCGACGTCCGGCTGACCTTTCCCGACGGGGCCCGGGTCGACGTACTGGCGGTGGTACGGGACGGCCGCATGGCCATCGAGGACGCGCAGGCCGATCCGCCGCTGACGCTGGAGGACTTCGCCGCGCTGGCCGGGGTGATCGACTCGCCCCTCCAGGACGCGTGGCAGGTGGTGGCCGACCGGCACCGTCCGGCGGAGTGGCTGCCCGCGACGGAGATCCCGGCGGCCGACGTTCCCGCCGTCGAGATCCCGGCCATGGACATCCCGGCCGTCGAGCCGCCCACTGTCGAGCCGCCCACTGTCGAGCCGCTCGCCGTGCGGCCCGTACCGCAGGCGCCCCTGCCCGAGGACCCGGCCCTGCACGCACCGGCCGCGGTCGACGCGGCCCTGGAGGAACCGGCCGTGGACGAACCGGCCGATCCGCCCGGCCGGCACCGCGCCCGCAGCACCCCGCCCCGTGGGCCCGCCGGCCGGATGGGCGCCGCCGAGGTCTACCGCGCCGCCCAGCGCGACGGGGTGGATCCCGTGCTCGCCGTCATGGCGGCCACCGGTCTCAGCCGCCGCAAGTCGCTCCGGCTGATCGCCGGCGCCCGCGACGAGGGGCATCTGTCGCCGCGTCACAACCGCCGGTGAGCGGCGGCCGTCAGAACGACCGCATCCGGTCCATCTCGACGGTCTGCTGGGCGACGATGTCGGTCGCCATCTCCTCGATCTGTACGTTGTTGCCCTCGGAAAGCGCCTCGGTGGCCATCGTGATCGCCCCCTGGTGATGCGTGATCATCAGCTGCACGAAGAGTGCGTCGAACGCCTTCCCCTTGGCCGCGCGCAGTTCGGCAAGCTGCTCGGGGGTGGCCATTCCGGGCATCGCGCCATGGTCGTGACCTTCCTGACTCTTTGCCACACCATTGCTTTCCAGCCACCCGCGCATTGCCTCGATCTCCGGCTGCTGGGTCGCCGTGATGCGTGCCGCGAGCCGTTTCACCGGGGTGGAACCCGCGCGCCCGGTCGCCAGCCTGGTCATCTCCAGCGCCTGTCCGTGATGGACGATCATCATCCGGGCATAGCTCACATCGGCCGAATTGGGGGTGTTGTCCGGGGCCGCCCGTACCGCCTCCTCGGGCGTCAGGGTCTTGGCCGGCTCGCCGGGACGGCCCGGCGCCACCACGCCGGATCCGCTGCCACCTGCGGCGTTGTGTGTCTTCGCGGTGCCGCCGTCCGCCGAGTCGCAGGCGCCCAGGGCGAGCAGCGCGACGACGGCCGAGACCGTGACGAGCGAGCCGCGTAGGCGCGGACTTCTGCGACGGATCAACACATCGGCCTCCTCGGGGAGATGGAGCGGCCGGCCATCGGCACGGGGCGACCGGCCACCGTAGTAAGACGCTTCCGCGTTTCGATGATCGGAAACTTTCATTACGTCTCTATTGCCGTCTGTTGAGATGTACATGATGAGGTCCATACTGCCGTGATCCGCGACCCGTTCCCCCCGAACGGATACAAGGAGGACCGCAGTGACCTCGTTGCACCTCATCCGCGCGCGGCGCAGACGTCTGGCCGTGGCCGCCGCCACGGCCGGTCTCTTCGCCGCGTTGCTGGCAGCCGGACCCGTGGCTGCCGCGGACCCGGGCGACGGCCCCGCCCGGCGGGCGATCTCCGCCGAGCAGGCCGCAGAGACGGCTACCGCCGTCAAGAACGGCGAGATACCCGCTGTCGACGAAGTCGTCCACAGCGCCAACATCAAGCACCTGACCAACATCCCCAAGGACGCGCTGACCGACCTCAACTCGGACCTCGCCTTCCAGGGCGACTACGCCTTCGCCGGCAACTACAGCGGCTTCCGGATCTTCGACATCCGCAACCCGAAGTCGCCCAAGTCGGTGGCCCAGGTGCTGTGTCCGGGATCGCAGAACGACATCACCGTCTCCGGTGACCTGCTCTTCCTGTCCACCGACTCGTCACGGAGCGACAACTCCTGCGCCAGCACCTCGCAGCCGGCCACCGAGAAGTCGTCCTGGGAGGGCATGAAGATCTTCGACATCAGCGACAAGCGCAACCCCAAGTACGTCGCCGCCGTCGAGACCGCCTGCGGTTCGCACACCCACACGCTGGTGCCGGAGCGCAAGGACGTGTACATCTACGTCTCGTCGTACTCGCCGAACGCCACCTTCCCCGACTGCCAGCCGCCGCACGACGGGATCTCCGTCATCAAGGTGCCGCGCAAGGCGCCCCAGCAGGCGAAGGTCGTGGACTTCCCGGTCCTCTTCCCCGACGGCGGCAACCCCGGCGCCCCCGACAACCCGGGTGTCTCCAAGACCACCGGCTGCCACGACATCACCGTGCTGCCGTCGAAGGACCTGGCCGCCGGCGCCTGCATGGGTGACGGCATCCTCTTCGACATCAAGAACCCGGAGCGCCCCAAGGTCATCGACCGGGTCCAGGACAACGTCAACTTCGCCTTCTGGCACTCGGCGACCTTCAACCAGAAGGCGGACAAGGTCGTCTTCACCGACGAGCTGGGCGGCGGTGGCGCCGCCACCTGCAACGCCGAGGTGGGTCCCGACCGGGGCGCCGACGGCATCTACGACATCACCGGCAGGGGCGACCACCGCAAGCTGGTCTTCCGCAGCTACTACAAGATCCCCCGGCACCAGGCCGACACCGAGAACTGCGTCGCGCACAACGGCTCGCTGATCCCGGTCAAGGGCCGCGACATCATGGTCCAGGCCTGGTACCAGGGCGGCGTCTCCGTCTGGGACTTCACCAACTCCGCCAAGCCGAAGGAGATCGGCTACTTCGAGCGCGGCCCGATCTCGACCGAGACCCTGTCGGTGGGCGGCTCCTGGTCGGCGTACTACTACAACGGCTACATCTTCTCCAACGACATCGCCAAGGGCTTCGACGTGCTGAAGCTCGACGACCGCAGGACCGATCCGGCGAAGCGGGTACGGATGGACGGCCTCAACGTCCAGACCCAGCCCGACTACTTCGGCCGCTGAGGGACCGTGCTCTGATCCGTTCCGCCGGGCGGCTCGTCGCCCGGCGGAACGCCCAGTTCCCAGTCGAGGCCGTAGCGCCTGAACAGCTCGGCGCGCAGCGGCGCCAGCGGCATCGGCGCCCCCGGCATCAGCGCGGCGAAGACCGTACCCATCAACTGGGCGCGCAGCAGCGGGTAGTCGCGGTCGGGGTCCGGCGACCCGTACCGCTCGACGGTGTCCCGCAGCAGCTCGGCGAGACGCTGCTGCTCGGGGCACTGGACGAACCCCTCGGCCTGCAGGATCCCCGCCATGTGCGTGCGCATCAGTACGGGGCTGTCCACCACGAGCCCGATGATCGAGTCGATCGCCCGCGCCATCAGCTCGGCGCCGTCCTCGGTGCGCGGCTCGCGGTCGAGTCCGGCCCGCAGCGTGCGGTGCATCAGCCGGTGCACGGCCGACTGGAGCAGCTGCCGCTTGCCGGGAAAGTAGTACGAGACGAGGCCGCGCGCCGATCCGGCGCGGTCGGCGATGTCGGCGAGCGTCGTCGCCTCGTAACCCCGCTCGGCGACAAGCTCGACCGTGGCCTGCAACAACCGCTCGCGGGAACGCCGACGGAGCTCCTCATTGACCGATGCGCTCCGCGGGGACATGCTTTACTCCTGCGTTGACTGGCTCTAAGTCAGTATACTCAGCGTGTCCTGCCACAGCCCCTTCCGGGCCTGGTCAGCAGGGCTGCCGTCTGTCTTGGGCGACGCGGGGGATCGTCCAAGACGGACGGCTTCCGGCTGCCCGGACGCGGAAAGCGCCGGGCCGGGTCGGTTAGGGGAGCGGTCCGCGGCCCGCGAGGGTGAGCACCGGGCGCAGTCCGGCCGGCCGTTCCTCCACCGGCAGATGGTCCACGAAGTGCACCGAGCAGCCGATGTCGGCGGCTCCGCCGTCGGCCGCGCGGTCGTCGCCGACCATCAGCACGTCGTGCGGATCCTGCCCCAGCTCCTCGCAGGCCGCCCGGAACAGCCGGGCGTCCGGCTTCTGGACGCCGTGCTCGTACGAGAGGACGTACGCGTCCACGAGGCTGTCCAGACCGTGGGCGCGGAAGACCGGCCGCAGGTCCCAGCCGATGTTGCTGACCACGGCGACACCGAGCCCGCCGCGCCGCAGCGCGCCGAGCACCTCGGCCGCGTCGCCGTAAGGGCGCCAGGCGTCCGGGGTCATGTGCCGCTCGTAGAGGGCGTCGTACAGCGCGGGGTCGGGCAGCGGCACCTGCCGGGCGAGGCCGGTGTACGCGGCGCGGTGGCCCGCCGCGCTCGCGTCACGGCCCGCCCACACCTCGGCCAGTTCGGCCGGCACCTGCTGCGGCGAGGGACCGCCGGGCAGCGCCCCCGCCACGGCCAGCCGCATCGCGGACCGCCGGACCTCGTCGGGCGGCACACAGACACCCGTCTCGTCGAGTACGGCCCGCAGCCATGATCCTGCCGATTCGATGCGGAAGAGGGTCCCGGAGAAGTCGAAAAGCACTGCCTTGAACGTCATACTCCCGATCCTTCCCGGCACACGGCCCCCTGGACAAGGCCGGACGGCCGTACACGCCCGTACGTGGCGATGGACAGGGCGACAAGTCCGGCACCGAGCAGCCAGCCCGCCAGCACGTCCGAACTCCAGTGCACCCCCAGCCAGAGCCGGGTGAGCCCCACACCGGCCACCGAGACGGCCGCCACCAGCACGGCGGCGCCCCACGCCGCGCCGCGCGTCCCGTGCCGCCGCAGCAGCCACAGCAGCAGCCCGCAGGTGACGGTGGCGGTCATCGCGTGCCCGGAGGGGAACGAGGCGTAGTGGGCGGAGTCGACCGGGTCGGGCCAGTGCGGGCGCGGCCGCCCGACGACGGCCTTGAGCCCCTGCTGGACGACGGAGCCGACCAGGCTCGTCGCCGCGACCCACAGGGCGAGCAGCCGCGAACGGCGCAGCCACAGCACGACGACGGCCGCGGCCGTCAGCGCGCGCATCGTCCAGGGGTCCCACACCCAGTCGCTGAGCACCCGGTTGGTGTGGGTGAGCCCCGGTTCGGCGACGGCCCAGCGGTGCAGCCGGGAGGCCGAGGAGCGGTCGAAGGAGAGCAGCGGCCCCCACTCGGTGACGACGAGCGCCGCCAGTACCCCGGAGACGACGGCGAACAGGGCGGCCGTGCGGGCGAAGGTGACCGGTGAGGAGTGCATGAGGTGATCCTTGCCGAGGATGCCGCCCGCAACCGGGACCGGGTGGCACCGCCGGTGATTCGCCCGCCGCCGACGGCGGTCAGCCCAGGGCGCGCAGCCCCGGGACGAAGGCGACGAGCAGCGGCACGGCCGGTACCAGCGCCGCCGCGGCCGTCAGCCGCAGTCTGCGGCCCGCCGTCAGCCGGGGCACCGGTGACAGCAGCCGGTTGACCCGCTGCGGCAGTTCGGCGTCCGGGGTGGTGCCGGGACCGAACACCCCGCGGTCCTCGTTCAGTTCGACCAGGGCGAGCGCGGTCGTCCGGCTGCCGAAGCGGCGGGACGCCATGTCGTCGGCGGCCAGCTCGACCAGCCGGTGCATCTCGTCGCGGAACGCGGCGAACACCGGCACCTGCGGGAAGCCGTTCGCCAGCGCGGACGAGCAGTGCCGCAGCCAGTCGTGCCTGGCGCGCGCGTGGCCCTGTTCGTGGGCGAGTACGGCATCGAGCTGGCGGCCCTTGAGCCGGCGCAGCGCGGCCGTGGTGATGACCAGCTGCGGGGCCGCGCCGGCCAGCCACCAGGCGTCCGGGCGCTCGGCCTCCAGCACGACCAGCGGTTCCTCGCCGGGCTGCTCGCCCGGCAGGACGGGCGAGCGGACGAGCAGTTCCTTGCGGCGCTGCTTGCGCCGCTTGCGCGAGCGGTGGATCTCCCGGGTGAGCATGGCGGCGGTCCACAGCCCGCCGCCCGCCAGCAGCACGGCGAGGACGGCGGAGCCCTGCGGATGGCCGCCCAAGGAGTACGCCTGTACGACCCCGGCGGGCGCGGTCGCGAAGACATGGCCGCGTACCGCCTCCCAGGCGGCGGCGGCGCTGAAGATCATGGAGAGCACGCAGCTCAGCAGGACGGCGGCGACCACGCACTGCCACACCCACAGCGCGACGACGGGCTCACGCTCCGGCCACTCGGCGCGCGCCAGCAGCTTCGGCGCGACGGCGGCGGCGAGCGCACCGAACAGCAGCAGCGCCAAGGAGACCATCATGGTCACCAGCCTATGAGGGGCGGCCCCCGGGGGAGGCAGCCTCACGCGTCAAGTGACGCAGGACACGCTCAGGTGCGCGCCCGCGCGCCGCCGGTGGTGGCCGGTGGCGCCCGTACGGCAGTCGTCACGGGGTGCGCCGTCACAGCGTGATCAGCATCGCCAGCATGGCGAGCCCCATGGAGAGCCGGCAGGCGAGGGCCAGCTCGGCCCGGTCCCCCCAGCCGGTCCCGCCGTTTCCGCCGCTCCCGCCCGTCCCGGCCGTGCCCGCGCCGCCCACGGGCGCAGCGACGGCCACGAGCGGCAGCAGCCGGGTGCCCGCCCACAGGACGTACCCCGCGTAGTAGACGAGCAGCAGCCCGGTCACCAGCGGGACGCCCCCTGCCATGCCCGCGCCGGACATCCCCGGCATCTCCCCGTGACCGCCGCCGTGCGCTCCCGTCGGCGCCGCCGCCATCGCCCCCGCCATGTAGACCATGGCGAGCATCCCCAGCAGATGGTGCAGATGGTGTCCCGCCGCGCGGGCCCGGACGAGCGCGTACAGCGCCGCCGCGCCGAACACGAGCGCGTACGCCACCCAGACCCACCGGGGCGGCGCCAGCACGGCGGCCGGCACCGCCATGGCCGCCATCCCGAACCCCATCAGCGCCTCGCCGCCCGCCGTGCCGCGCCGCTCACCGCCCCCGCCGCGCAGCCGGAGCAGGCAGTAGCCCCCGGCCGCCGTGCAGAGTGCGACGAGCAGCCAGCCGACCGTCGCCGGTCCATGCACCGCGTACCTCCCCCGATCGGTCATGTCGGGAAGGTGATGCCCAGCGTGGCCCTGGCACATACGAGCGCAAGGGGTCACTGGGGGAGCACGGCGGGGCGGACGCGCGCCCGGTCCGGTCCCGCAGATCGCAATTCGCATTTCGCCGGAAACGGAAAGCGTAAAGAAATTGAGCTGACACCGCTTCGGGATTCTTGGCCGAATGCTTTACGCGCACGGCCTTGTGGCCGGGTGTGCGGCCGACTACTTTGCAGATGCGTGCCCTTGGGGGCCGGGCGGGCTGCCGCCGCCTGTAAATCCCCCCACTCCCAAGGACTTTACGCATTTCTGGCAGATATCTAGTGGGAGGAAATCCTCCGTGAGTATGTCACGACGTTCGGCCATCGCCTCGGCGCTGGCCGCCACGGCCGCGATCGGTGGCCTCGGCGCCGCTCAGCAGGCCGGAGCCGCGTCCGCACCGAGACGCAAGAGTGCCTTCGGACCCGCCGCCAGCCCCGTCGGCGACGTGGTCGGCAAAATCACCGTCGGCTATCAGGGCTGGTTCGCCTGTATCGGCGACGGCGCGCCCATCAACAGCTGGTGGCACTACAGCGCCAACGGTGGCCAGCCGCCGTCGCCCAGCAATACGACACTGGTGTCGTGGCCCGAAATGAAGGAGTACAGCAAGACATATCGCACCGCCTACCCGAACCTGAACAGCGGTCAGCCCGCCACGCTGTTCTCGTCGTGGGACCAGCAGACGGTGGACACGCACTTCCGCTGGATGCAGGAGAACGGCTGTGACACCGCGGCCCTCCAGCGGTTCAACCCGTTCGGCGCCGAGGGGCCGACCCGCGACGGCATGGCGCAGAAGGTGCGTCAGGCGGCGGAGGCGCACGGCCGCAAGTTCTACATCATGTACGACGTGAGCGGCTGGACGTCGATGCAGTCGCAGATCAAGGACGACTGGACGTCGAAGATGAAGGCGTACACGGCGTCGGGCGCGTACGCGAAGCAGAACGGCAAGCCGGTGGTGTGCATCTGGGGCTTCGGCTTCAGCGACTCGGGGCGGCCCTTCGAGCCGGCGCCGTGCCTGGACGTCGTCAACTGGTTCAAGAGCCAGGGCTGTTACGTCATCGGCGGGGTGCCGACCCACTGGCGCACGGGTACGGACGACTCGCGCGCGGGCTTCTCCGACGTGTACCACGCGTTCAACATGATCTCGCCCTGGATGGTGGGCCGGATCAGCAACGTCAGCCAGGCCGACCAGTTCGCCCGCGACCTCAACGGCCCGGACCAGGCGGACTGCGACGCGCACGGGATCGACTACCAGCCGTGTGTGATCCCCGGCGATCTGCAGGGCAGGGCGCGCGCCCACGGTGATCTGATGTGGCGTCAGTTCTACAACCTCACGGGTATCGGGGCGCAGGGCTTCTACATCTCGATGTTCGACGAGTTCAACGAGGGCAACCAGATCGCCAAGACCGCCGAGACGGCCGCCGACGTACCGGCCGGGTCCGGGATCTTCGCCCTGGACGAGGACGGCACCTCCTGCTCGTCCGACTACTATCTGCGGCTGACCAACGACGGCGGCCGCATGCTCAAGGGGCAGCTTGCACGCACCCCCAACCGCCCCACGCAGCCACGCGTCTGACGATTCATCAGCCTGTGGGTACGGGTCGCCGGGACGGTCAGTCCCGGCGGCCCGCGCCGCCTCTGCCCCGCAGCCGCGGGGTGAACGTGGCGTGGAAGATGGTGGAGGCCGCGCCCACCGCCGCCGCCTCCGCACTGAGCAGCGACGGTTCGACCTCGACCCGGCGCAGCCGCCGCGCCGTCGGGAACTCGTTGACGGTGCGGCCGATCTCGGCCAGGTAGAAGTCGGCGACGTCCGGCGTGAAGAACGGGCCGCCCAGCACGATCAGATCGATGTCCAGCAGATCGATCATCCCCAGCGCGCCGCGCCCCACCGCCCTGGCGACCTCACGCACCGCGCCCGCCGCCGCCGGATCCCCGGCGGCCGCCGCCTCGCCCACCGCCAGATAGGCCGCCGTGCTCCCGGCGGCCGACGGCGCGGGACGCATACCGCGCCGCACGGCGAAGTCGGGCACGGACACCGGCGGATTGCACTCGGGCATCATCTCCGGTCTGCCGTCCTCGCCCACCCGCCCCATCGCGATGGCGCAGAGCTGGCCGAACTCACCGGCGTTGGCGCTGATGCCCCGGTAGATGTCGCCGTTGAGATAGAGCCCGGTGCCGACTCCCGTACCGAGATACAGATACGCGAAGTCACGCGCCCTGCGGTCCCGGCCGATCCAGCGCTCGCCCGCCGCCGCCGCGATGCAGTCCTTCTCCATGATGACCGGGCAGGGGAAGTGGTCCTTGAGCAGATACAGCAGCGGCAGATCGCCCCAGGCCGACATCAGCGGCGGACCGAGCACCGTGCCCGAAGCGATGTCGACAGGGCCCGGCACCGCGACCCCGATGCCGAGGAAGCCGTCGGCGCGCACGGCGCCGCGCGCCTCGTCCAGCGCTTCCCTGCCCAGCGCCGCGACCCGGTCGACGAACTCGGCCGGATTGATGTCGGCGGTGACCGGCCGGGTGCGGGTGCAGACGATCGCCCCGTCCAGGTCGATGACGACGGCCGTCAGCAGCTCGGGGTCGATATGGATGCCCAGCGCGTGCGCCGCCGTCCCCGAAAGCCGCACCGGCGTACGGGGTTTGCCGGACGTGGCGCGCCGCTGCGCGTCCTCGATCAGGATGCCCCGGTCCAGCAGCGACCGGGCGATCCTGGACACGGACTGCTGGGTGAGGCCGGTGCGGTGCGCGATCTCGCCCCGGGTGATGGTGCCGGACAGCCGTACCGTCTCGATGACCACACACTCGTTGAACGAGCCGAGATCGATCTGGTTGACACCGCTCCACGTGTGACCGCGCGCCGCACCGTCCGCCGCGCGGTCGGTGCCGAGATGCCCGGCGACCGTCTCGCGCAGCCAGCGCACCGCGTCGCCGCCGCCCTCGGCCCGCGCGGCGACGTACCGCTCCAGCTCGGCGGCCAGGTCGAGATAGACCCGGCGCGAGGACTCGGGGTGGCTGGTCGAGTCGAGGGCGATCATCGCGCGCAGGAAGCTGCGCCAGGTGGCGCGGGCCGGGATCTGATGGCAGGTCACGGGCCCGGCCGGCGCTTCGGGCAGCAGGGGCAGCCCGGGAGCGTCCCACAGGGCGATGGCGTGCAGATCGAGATCCGGATGGCAGCGGCCTGCCTCGGCCAGATAGGCGGCCAGCGCGCCGGGATCGTGCGGGGCAGCCGCGGATTCGGCGGGTCCGGTTCCGCTTCCGGCGCCTGCGGGGCCCGTGGTCAGCGCCAGGTCCAGCGCCTTGTCGAGCCCGGCGAGCACATCGGCGCCGATCACCGTCCCCGCCGCAGCGGGCGCCCGCGTACGGTCCCTGGTGCCCGCCAGCAGTACGGCGCGACACCGGTCGACGTACAGGCCCATCACCCAGACGTCACCGCCGGGCAGCGGCGGTCGGGTCGGCACGGAAGGGGCGGGCGACTCGTCCGGGTTGAGGCGCCAGCGCCGTCTGATCCCGGCGACCGTGGCGTGCGAGAGGCCCAACTCCCGTGCCACGGCCCGGGAAGCGCCGGAAC
Organism: Streptomyces sp. NBC_00370; assembly: GCF_036084755.1. Classification (NCBI taxonomy): domain Bacteria; kingdom Bacillati; phylum Actinomycetota; class Actinomycetes; order Kitasatosporales; family Streptomycetaceae; genus Streptomyces; species Streptomyces sp. NBC_00370. The sequence continues at coordinate 1,202,949 of NZ_CP107968.1, read as the reverse complement.
CGCCGGGGGCGAGCAGGGTACGCGTGACGACCTCGGCCTCGTCGACGGTCGCCGGTCTGCCGGTGCGCGGCCGGTGTTCGAGGCCGCCGATGCCGGCGCTCGTCCAGCGCTGGCGCCAATTGCCCACCGTCTGCCGGGAAACGCCGAGCCGCCGGGAGATCTCGGCGTCGCGCAGACCGTCGGCGGCGAGCAGCACGATATTCGCCCGGACGGCGAGCGGGCCGCCGTCGGCGGCCCAACGGCGCAGCACGGAACGGTCGTCCGGGAGGAGCAGACCGACCGCGCCTTCGCCGGGGCGGTCGTCAATCATCGGTGTCTCCCGGGGACTCGGCGGCCCGTACCAGCCGCAGGGTGAGGATCTGGAACGGCCGCAGTGTGAGCGGTATCGCGCCGTGCTCGTGCGGCCGGACGGCCAGGGTCTCCTCCAGCAGATCCGTCTCGCGCACCTCCCTGACCGGGAACCCGGCGGTGAGTGTGGTGGCGACCCGGCCGCCGCGCGACTCGTAGAGCCGTACGACCACGTCGCCCGAGCGGTCGTCGGCGAGCTTCACCGCCTCCACGACGACGTCCGGATGGCCGACGGAGATCAGCGGCTCAGCGGCGGCGGCCGGTCCCGGCGCGGGACGCAGCGGCAGATTCAGCGCGTATCCCTCGGCGACGGCGTCACCCACACCGGCCCCCGGGCGCAGGGTGTGCCGGAACCGCTGCGGCCCCCGGTCGGCGTGCGGGTCCGGGCTGTGCGCGGCGCGCAGCAGCGACAGCCGTACGGTCGTGGTGGTCCCGCCGTCCTCGCGGGTGTGCCGCGACACGTCGTAGCCGTATGTCGCGTCGCAGGCCAGGGCGACTCCCCAGTTGTGCTCGCCGACATGGATCCAGCGGTGCGCCCACAGCTCGTAACGGGCCGCCTCCCAGCTGGTGTTCTCATGCGTCGCCCGCTCCACATGACCGAACTGGATCTCGCCCGTGCTGCGTTCGGCGTGCACGTCCAGCGGCCAGGCGGCCTTGAGCAGGGTGTCGCGCTCGCGCCAGTCGACGTCCGTCGTGACGGCGAGCGACCTGCCGCCCGCCGTCAGGGTCAGCTCCTGGGTGACGGCCGAGCGGCCCGTGGTGCGCCGCACCCGTACGGTCGCCAGCAGCGGACCGCGCTCCGTGACCTCGACACCGGTCGCCAGGTCGAGATCGCGATGCGGGGCGTGGTGCCCGGCTTCGAGGTTCCAGGCGCTGCCGCGCGGCGGGTCGTCGCGGTGCAGTTGCAGCAGGTTGCCCGCGCCGCCCGGTGCCACGGCGTCCCGCCCGGTGCCGAGATCGACCGCCGAGCGCACCAGCCCTTCCCGGTCGACCAGGATCCGCACCAGCCCGTTCTCCAGCAGCTGTCCGCCGTCCTCGGTGGTCCGTACGGTCACCGGGGCGGTGCCGTCCGCCCGGCCGCCGAGCTGTCCGGCGCCCAGCGCGGGCGCCTGCGCCAGGGCCGCGGTCCGGCCGTCGGAGAGCCGCTGGCCGCCTTCGGCCGGCAGGCCGGCTTCGAGAACGACGACCTCCCTGCGGGCCAGCGGACCCGCGTTGAAGACGGCCGTGTCACTGCCGGAGCCGGTGCCGGGTGTGCCGACGGCGCGCCGGACGAGCTGGTCGAGCCGGCGGTGGATGTCGCGGTATGCCTGCTCGGCCTCCTGGTGCACCCAGGCGATCGAGCCGCCCGGCAGGATGTCGTGGCTCTGGTGGAGCAGCACCCGCTTCCAGAGCGTTTCGAGTTCCTCGTACGGGTACGGCACACCGCCCCGTACGGCTGCCGTGGCCGACCACAACTCCGCCTCGCGGAGCAGCGATTCGGCCCGGCGGTTGCCCCGCTTCGAGCGCGCCTGACTGGTGTAGCCGCCGCGGTGGCTCTCCAGATACAGCTCACCCCGCCACACCGGCGCGTCCCCGTACTCCTCGGTGGCCGCGCGGAAGAAGTGCGCCGGGTGCTGGATCTCGACCCGCGGCGAGCCTTCGAGATCCGCGAGCCTGCGGGCCCGCTCCAGCATGTCCCTGGTCGGACCGCCGCCGCCCGCGGCGCCGAACGGCATCAGCGAGCGGGTCGCACCGCCCTTGTCGGCGAACGCGTCCACGGCGTCGGCCAGTTCACCGCCGGAGAGGGCGGAACTGTGCTCGTCGGCCGGCGGGAAATGGCTGAAGATCCGGCTGCCGTCGATCCCCTCCCACCAGAAGGTGTGATGCGGCATGGCGTTGGTGTCGTTCTCGGCGAGCTTGTGCGCGAGGAACCAGCGCGCCCCGGCGAGCAGCGCCAACTGCGGGAAGGCGGCGGTCATTCCGGGGGAGTCGGGCAGCCAGACCCCGTCGGTCTCGACCCCCAGCTCCTCCCGGTGGAAGCGCCGCCCGTAGACGAACTGCCGGGCCAGCGCCTCGCCGCCGGGCAGATTGACGTCCGGCTCCACCCACATCCCGCCGACCGGCGCCCAGTTGCCGTCGGCGACGGCCTTGCGCACCCGCTCGAAGACATGCGGATGGTGGTCCTTCATCCAGGCGTACTGCTGCGCCGACGAAGCGGCGAACGTCAGCTCCGGGTACTCCTCGGCGAGGGTGGCGACGGTGCTGAAGGTGCGGGCGCTCCTGCGTACGGTCTCCCGCATCGGCCACAGCCACGCCGAGTCGAGATGCGCGTGGCCCACGGCGGTCACGGTGTGCGCCGACTCGTGGGCGCGGCGGGCCAGTACGGGGGCGAGCACCGCGCGGGCGCGCCCGGCCGTACCGGCGATGTCACGCGGGTCCACGACATCGACGGCGTGTTCCAGGGCCCGCAGGATCTCGTGCCGGCGCGGAGTGCGCTCCGGCAGCGCCCGCATCAGCCCGTCCAGTACGTCGAGGTCGTGGATGAGCTGCCAGATGTCCTCGTCGCGCACCGCGAGGTCGGCGCGGACCAGCCGGTACAGCGGTTCGTCGCCCGCGGTGAGC